>CAIUVD010000284.1 GCA_903902515.1 uncultured Planctomycetota bacterium
CAACGCCCCCTGTCAGGGGGCCGGATTACCCCCGAAAGGGCATTGTCCAATCAAGTCGATTCACTGTCATCAGTGCATTTAACGCGATAAAATACGTACGTTTAGTAGTAAATAGCCATCCTTAGTTGGACAGCAGTGATATTCTGCCTTTGTCGGTGGGCTCGCTGGTGATGGCTCTCTCGGTGCCGTCATCAGGTCAGGCCCCCATCACCCCGCCGGGGTCAGCAGTGAGGTGATAGAGGCCTGCATGAAACAAAGGAATAGCGAAAGCATAGATTAGGGGCTGCTGGTTCCAGGTTGCGGACTCTTCGGCATGTCTCGTATCCGATACGACACCAATGTGAGTTGCTTATCGCTGGCTGTCGCATCAATCAGGCACTGGTTGAGGAGCTGGGCGAGGGCGACGCGTGCAGTGACACGATGCATCTTGAGGTTCACGCGGGTGGCGGCGTAGTCGGCATCGCGGACGACCTCTACTGCCACGGGTAGTTGTGCCGCCAGGCTGTTGACCGCCTCGTCCAAAGAGGCGTCACGCAGATTGAGTTCGATCTGCGTGCGGTCGAGCCAGGCGACTGGCCCCTCCGGTTCGTTGAGACGAGGCCGGGGATCATCTCGCAAGGTAATGGTCAGCAGGAAGACCTGCCGCACATTGGTTTGGAGGTCAGGGTCGGGGATGCGGTTGGTGATAACGCCGTGTTCGATGGTGGGACCGAAAGTCGGTATTCCCCTCTGCTGCACGTAGGAAACCATGGGTATGGCGATGGTCTCACCATTTGCCAGGCGGGTATCTGGTTCAAGCTGTCCCTTCGTTACAAGCACCACCGGAATTTCAAGCTGATACGATTCTTGGCTTCCATTGCCTGACCAGGGAAAGGTCAACGTTTCCATGCCCAGCAAATTCGCGGTGACGCCACAGGCATTCCTGATCACAATCTCACCATCGACGGGTTCTGCACAGACTTCAAAGGAGTTGCCCGTATCCAGTATCGAAAGTTCCGGTTTCAGCCGACTCTGGACTAGGTGATAGTCCTTGGTGTAGGATTTTTTGGTAATGAAGCTGGCGTGGGCGCGTTGTAGCGGGTAGGCGATGAGTTGCGGACTCGCCTTGTTGACTCGGGTGTCAGTTTCATCGGCGGCGAGGATGCGCTTTACCGCCGCAGATCCGAGACGCTTCGGTTGGTCACCAGCGAGTCCATGCTCGGCCCAAAACGACAGGGGGGCGGATATGGCGTGAATATCGTAGTGGATTGTATGTCCCGAAGCGTTGGCACGGATGCGACGCGCGAGTGGGAAGGTGGGTTCGGGACCGCCCGTTTCGAGGGGATTTGAAAGCATCGGTTCGGTCCGCGTGAGCTGCGTCGGGGTGGCAGTCGAACACGCGGTGATGATGGCCAGTAACAGCGGTAGCAGGATGATGGCTGCCAGCGTACGCCAGGTGTGCTCACGACGCTCAGGTAGGCCAAGGATCCGACGTACACGGTCAGCAAGCACACCACCTGTTGACGCCAGGGCGGGACCATCAGGGGCCAGGCGTTCGGCAAGGGCAAGGAGGGCCCGGGCCAGGCCTTCCGGTTCCGCACCTGCCTGCAGCGCTTGCGCGTCGCAGCACAGCTCCCGGGACTGACGCAAGCGGCGGCCGAGCCACCAGACGGCGGGATGGAAGAATAGCAAGCTTTCGAGCATGCTTGTCCCCATCGCGACCAGCCAATCCTGGCGGCGCAGATGTGCCAACTCATGTAACAGGAGCGCTTCAAGCTGGGCCTTGGGCAGTCCGGTCAGCAGGCTCGCAGGCACCATCACTGCCGGTTGCCACCAGCCGATCGCAATCGGTACCGCCAAGTTCGTGTTGGAGAGAAATAGTGGCAGATTCACCCCGGCTCCCTGGCTGAGTACGCGGAATCGTTCGGCGAGATCGCCGATAATCGGCACGGCAGTCCGGCGTAATCGCATGACCCGCCACCAGCCACCGGCATGACGCAGCGATAGTACCATCACCCCGCACGACCACGCCAAGACGAGATAAACACGCCAATCGGTCGAGGGCGCTTGGGGCTCGGCCACCAGCACGCTGGTTTGTGCCTGCCAGGTGGAGACCACGGAGGGCGTAACGGCGGGGATATTCGTCAACGTCGGCGTCGATGTCGGCCAAGTCACCATTCCAACCCCCAACAGGCCGAGGGCGATCAGGAGCAGTCCACTCGCTGCCACGGCATGGACCATGCGCGGTTCACGGATGTGACGCAATAAGGCCCAGGCCGTGAGGGCGATCACCGTGGCGAGCCACACCGCATGCAGCAGAAGGCCTGCGAGCCAGCTGACGAGCTCTCCTGCACTGATGGTCATGATTTGCTCCTGTTGCAACGGGCATCGATCAGGTGCCGTATTTCCCGCAGCTCGGCGGCATCGACGCTGTCGGCCTCAAGGGCCTGCTGCACCAGGGCGCTGGTCGAGCCCGCGAAAATTTGGTCGATCAGTCTTCCGACGATCTGGCGTTGGGCTGTCGTCTTGGCCTGGACGGCTCGATAGATGTGACTGCGTCCACTTTCATCACGTAGGACCAGGCCCTTAGCGGCCATGAGTTGCATGAGCTTAAGCGTCGTGGTGTAGCCCGTGCCCCGCAAGCCGCCCAGTTGCTCATGGACTTCGCGGACGGTGGCCGATCCGCATTGCCACAAGACCCCAAGGATCTCAAGTTCGGCTTCTGTTGGACGAGGATGATCACTCATGAGGTTCTCCGCTCGCCCTGAATAACTACGAATAAATTCGTTGATAGACGGGATGCGTTCGGGTGGAGGCGGCTGTGTCATACGACAATTTTCGTATTTTGGCAGATCCCTCCGCAGTGGGATCCCTACCGTCCCGTTGGAGTCAGGGTCTCGTCGGCGCTGGACCCATATGAATAGCAGCGGTCCAGCGCCAACACGAGAATCGCCTGGTCATGATCCCCGGCTATCGCATTCTTCAGTGCGTACCCATGGAGAACGGCAGGGAGGTTTGGGCTCCAAGCGATCATGGGTATTCCAAATGTAATTCCGGATTTGCCGAAACCCCTTTATACATAGGGGTTATGTGGCGACGGCAAGACGCGGTAATCGTGAGTGCAAGGTATGACGGGAATGGGGCGGAGCAAAGCAAGGCCAGGTGAGTGGCCGATCCATCAATGATCCTTCAGAGATCTGAGGGAGTTTATTTGGGAGATGCGGCAAGTATGCTGGCCGCTTCAGCGGTACGACCGGTATACAGCGCGGTCGTGAAGTCGCGATGGCAACGACGTGCCGTTTCAGCAAGTTCAGGTTGTTGTTGCGCCAGGGCTGACATGCGTTCCCTGAGGGCTCTTGCCACGCCTTCCGTGATCCACCACGCGTTCATGTGTCGTTGACGCAGGGAGGAAGCCGCCGCCAGGCGGTCAATTTCTGGATTGGTGAGTTCAACCTTCCAGGCGGCGCGGTAGATGGTCAGGGCATTCTCCCAGGCTTCACTCGCGACACGTAGGTACAACTCGTGCATGCCCTTCCAGCCGAGGGTCTTGGGATCGATGATGGTCGCTTTCTGAGGATCGTCGCCGTCGCGACGTGCTTCCAGCAAGGAGATGGTGAAGTCAAACGTGCGGTCGCCCTTGTAGGAAAATTCTAATTGGTCGATGAATCCATCCTGATCATTATCCGAGTAACGGACCACTTCGCCTACTTGTGAAGCTAAGGGTTTTCCAGACTTAGCACCAGCACCGCCATGGAAGGCAGCGCCTTTATCGACCAACCAAACGCCCCACTCGGCACCATAGAGATGAATCTTATGGTCGAATCGTCCAACATACAGTTTTCCGCCTCCCGAATTGTCGAGGTCGAATTCTCCCCGATCGCCTAGGGAATCGGCCTGGGGATGGAAGCTTGGGCCAGGTACGGCGCTTTCTCCCATTTCAGTGGGTCGGACTGAGGCCGAAAAGATATCAACCGTGCGCTTATGCTTGTCGAGGGGGAAGTACATCTCGACCCGCTCCCAGCGGTGGTCATCCCCATCTTCGTCAAATACCAGGCTCATCCCTTTCCAGGATGTTTGGAAAAAGGTCGCGTAGCCTTTGTCACGGTCCATGTAGATCAGCTCATTCAATCGCCGCCACTCATTGTGCTGGAAACAAGGATCGAAAATGGGATTTCCCAAAAAATTTGGCAACGGATGGCGCATGGAAGACATATCAACCGCAGCGTCCAATCCGTAGAGGGTCATGTCATAAGACGTTTCGCGTCCGAACCCAGAATTGTTGTCGAGGTCCCAGGAAATGTGGCTGCGGTCCAGGGTGGTCGGAATTTGGATCTTCCCCTGTTTAATGGGGGTCGGGGCTGCCCAGCGAATCGTCATTTCAGAGACGCCATCGCCGTCCTCGTCATAGAAGGAGAAGGGACACTCCCAGGCTAGTCGCGGATCATGCATCAGTTGCGGCGCATAAACGGACTTGATGAAATCGTTGTTGCCATGGTAGTTGGCCAGCCACGCGCAGGTGCCGGTGTGGTACCAGCAGCTATGGTGGAAATCAAAATCCTTCCAATCAAACCCCCATAAGACGCCGCGGCGGTCGTGGTTGAGCATCACCGCCCATTGCCCCTTATCGGCATAGGATTTCTTCTGTTCATTCCAGCCGCTCGGGGACACGACCACCGCCTGCACATCGGGAACGCCGTCGCTATTGGTGTCGCACCATTTCACCGTCAGGTCGCCGTCGCCATCATAGGTGCTATCACCATTGAGGTCGACCTGGAGTACGCTATTCACCAGATCGCCGCGCATATCCCCGGGCTGCATGGTGCCGCCTTCATCAAGCCAGCGCACCCGTCGACCGTTCCACCAGCGTTCCAGGACATTAGGTTTGGTGCTTCCGCCAATGCTGAGTCGCAGGACTTCGTCGTCTGGTTTATCGCTGCGTAAGGCGGTGCGGTGCCAGTCGATTTCGGCGGCGGGGAGGGAAGTGGCTAGGATAATCAGGAGGGTGTGTTGCATCGGTTGCTCGCGTGTGGTTTTAAGGTTTGGTGGCTGACGGACGGATCCGGTAGGCTATCTGGTTGCCGGTGACGGTGCCCAGGATTGGCTCAACAAAGCCATTAGGATGCTTGATCCGCAGGCCGGAGCGGGTCAGTGGGGTTCCTGTAGGCTCAAGGACCTCGAAAATGATTCCACCACCATCCTGGCGTTGCAGGGTAACCCGGCTGCCGTCCAGGGTCATGGCGGTTTCGGATCTCCCATCGGTGGTTAGGGCAGGATAGGTAACCATCAGGTTGCCGGGCGAGGCGGACTGCCAGAGATCCGAAACCCGAACCTCGTTGGCACCGACCTGGATTTCCTGGGTGACCGCATCCTGGCCGAAGGTGCCACTCACCTTGAACGAGACCGTGTCGGAGGTCACGGAGCTGGATACCACGTGCATGCCCGGCGTCCGCAGTCTTGCCAGCCGAACCGGCTTGCCGTTCTCCGGGGTCCACACGGGTCCAATCGCCCACGGAGTGCCCTTGCGTTCCGCAGCATCGTCGATGGCGCCGCTGGATGGGCCGAGTTGTGGGATGCTGTCCTGAAGATGTACGCGGACCAGGCCGGTGGGATCGTGGTGTTGATCACCCTCGGTGAGGTATTGGACATAGGCTCCGCCGGCGTTGGCGACGATGCTGCGGAGTTCTGGGACAGACACTAGGATGCCGCCGAGATCGGCCGGGGCCGGACGTTCGGTTACTCCATCATCCGCCGCAACCCAGGCCGAAGCGAGCATGGACATGGCTAATAAATTGTACGTCGCGAAGTGAGTATAACTCATGTAGCCATGACGATCAGCCGGTGGATACCAATTCTTCACCACCTGGCCGCTGCCGTCGGGAGCTATCCAGCGGTCAATGGAACGCAGGGCGAGGAGGGCTCCGCGTTTGAACATGCCGGCCTCGACCGGGTGACCGGCCTTGGTGTAAGCGGTGGCGTACATTTCGAAGATTGAGGCGTTCTGGGCCTCGACCCAGATGTGATGGGCGCTGCGGCCGCCGATGGGGATCTCCCCGCTGGGAGACTGTACCGCCAGCGCGCTCCAGGCCCCACGCCATAGACTGTCGCGCCAGAAATCGGCCATCGGACCGCGGTAGCCGTCGAAGAGGATCCCGACCATAAAATAGCGACCGAAACCATCATAGGCGAAGGGGCCGTGACCTTCGAAGTACAAACCGAGCGGCGTCTGGTGCCAGCGCTGCAGGTCGAGGTTATGGTCGATGTAGGCCTGGCTCTGCCAACCGCAGCCAAAGCGCAGGTATTCGCCCCACAGGTTGCATGCTGTCCAATTACCCCAGGAGCCATTGGGTGCCGAGTAGGTCTTCATCGGATCAAGTGCTGACAAGCGCTGTTCCCAGATGGTGACCCGTTCCTTGGGTGCGATATCCTTCAGTAACAGATAGGCACCCATCACCGGTCGCGCATAAAAGTCGGAGGTGTTCACGTCACTACCACGAGCGATGTTACCGACCTTCTTTAGGCAACGGTCGTGCAGATCGCTGGTGGTGACATCAAGAGCTCGCATGGCGCTGTCGAGCATGTCCGACGAGCGGTCGGCTCCGCTAGCCACGAGGACGGCAGCGGCATGGGCGTAACATGGGGTGGCGTAGTGGTATTCGACCTTCTTCACCGGATCGATGATGCGACCATCCGCGGCCTGGTGCTGTCGAAAGAAACTGACCTCGCGGGCGATCACCCGCAGGTAATCGCGACGAGCGAGCCGGGTGGGCTCGAACGTGGCGGTGGTTGCGCGTTCAACCAGGGGAACGAGCTGAGCAGATAACGGATGCACCGACAGGCTGCAGGCGGGGACCAGCGGCGAAGTCGAGGCGGGCAGCGGCCGTCCATCATGATCGAGCAACCGCTCCAGCCTGATCATCCCCGCTGCCGCGAGCAGCACCGCCCCGGATTCATCGGCACTCGAGGTCTGTGCGTTGCCTAGGCGTCCTGTGCTATCAATGCTGGCGGCGATCGCACCCCAGGCCTTGGCGAGGGCCGGGCCGGTAGCTGCGGCGTCGAGGATCCCAAGATCCACGCCCTGGGCGAGGGCGGACACCACCATCGCGGAACCGGGCAGGTCAGCGGCACCATTGGCGAGATCCGTAGCCCATAGCCCATCTGCCCGTTGCCGGGCGAGCAAGGCGGTGGACATGGCACGCAGATTATTGGCGTACCAGATCCACGTCGTCTCCTGCCGGGGCACGTCGACGAGAATCCGCGCCAGACCCCAGGCCGCCTCCCCCTGATCAACGAGACGCGCCTGTCCACCTAACAACCCGGTGGCTGGATCGGCGCTGGCATCCCAGATTGCGACGAAGCGCTGATGGAGCAGGGAAAACCATTGAATTCGTTCCTTATTGCTGTTCCCGGCATTCTTCTTAATGGTCCCCACCATTCCCAGAGCGGACAGTCCACCCAGCACCTGGGCTGAGTTCGTTGCCTTGGCCAATAGCTCGTCACGCCAGGCGTCCCAGGACGCCGGCACTGCGGTGGTCAGGGTATCCCGCTGTCCGGTGTGAAAGTCGATTGCCACCTGAGCAGTACGCAGCGCTGCCACCGGATCAGCCACGGTCGGTAGGGGATCAGTGCTATGTTCTAACCATTTATCGATGCGGTTGAGCCAGGCCACTTCGGCGGTGGCACGGTAGACCGCCAGCCGGCCCTGGAACCAGCGGGCCTCCTCGGCGAAACGACGATCGGGAGGAGCTCGGTTGGTCTCTTGCCGAGCATCGACCCGGCTCAGGACATTGCGTGGATCATTTGCCGCTCGAGAACTTAGGGCAGTTTGACTACTCGAGACTGATGGCGGTGCATCGGCCGCCGGTACCGTGTTTCCAACGGCTAAAACCGCGAGGGTAAGGATCAAGGGTATGCGCATGAGATAGTTTCGGTGGTGGGTCGTTGATTCACGTGTATCTGTCGGGTCGTGATGACGGTAATGCCTGAAGAAGCCAGGTTCGTACAAGGTTGCATCATCGATAACTGTTCGTCGTTGTTTAGTCCTTCTATGACCGTTAGCTCCTTGGCTCGCTGGCCTCGACTTGATTTTCATCCGTGACACAGTCCATCATCGTGGCGCTTGCGCTCCAACCGCACTACGCCACGTCTGGAGTTGCTCACGCAAAGATTTCACCGTATCAGCTTGCGCGGGCGCCAGGTCGTGTCGTTCACCGGGATCAGTGACGAGATCGAATAACCGGTCAACGCCATCCTCATAGGTTGTCACGAGACGGTAATGTCCTGAACGCAGGGCGCTGTGGGGTGTTGCACCGTAGGGATGGTAATGTGGATAATGCCAGAACAGGGTGGTGCGTGGAATCACCCCATTGCCTGTCAGGATCGGCAGCAGATTGAGGCCATCTGCAGGTATGGTTGCGGGGGGTGTTACGTTCGCAGCGGCGAGCACAGTGGGAAAAAGATCGGTGCCGATACAGGGTGTGTCGACGATTCGGCCGGCTGGAATGCGATCCGGCCAGACAGCGATAAACGGCACTCGGACACCGCCCTCGTCATTCGTTGCTTTACCACCTTTTAACGGGGCGTTGCTGGTGATGGTTCTCTTGGTGCCGTCTTTATTCCAGGCCCAGATGACGCCTCCATTATCTGAGGTGACGACGATCAGGGTATTGCGGTCGGCACCGGTCCGCTGAAGTGCATCAAAAACCGCTCCGCAGGCGGCATCAAAGCGCTCGACCATGGCGGCGTAGACGGGTTCCTGATGCGGAGTGCCTGGTTTCATGCGCGCGGTGTAGGCTGCCACCACGTCAGTTGGCGCCTGCATCGGCAGATGTGGTGCATAGTGGGCCAGATACAGGAAAAATGGACGCCCATCATGGGACGCTTCGATCACCTTCACCGCCTCAGCGGCAAGCCGATCGGTCAGGTATTCACCCACGGGTCCATCCGGCAGGGTGTCGATGCCGTAGGGCGAGTAATGTGATGGCGTATAGCCCAGATGGTTGCCACCGATGCTAACATGGAATCCGCGCTCTCCGGGGGCGGACTTTGGTCCACCCAGGTGCCACTTCCCGATGGCCGCCGTACGATACCCCTGGACAGCAAGCAGTTCGGCAATGGTCGGGACATTGGCTGGTAACTGGCGTGTCCAATCCGGTTCCGTCAACGGCTTCCCGGCGCTCCCGGAACCTGGTATCCAATCGGTGAGATGTAACCGGGCCGGACTCTGTCCAGTGAGCAGCGCTGCCCGACTGGGCGAGCAGACGGTACTTGCGGAATAGGCATTGGTGCATCGGACTCCCCGAGCAGCCAGGGCATCCAGATGCGGGGTACGGTAGAAATCACTTCCTTGGCATCCGAGATCGGTCCAGCCAAGATCATCAGCAAGGATGAGGACCACGTTTGGTCGTTCTACCGCCGGTAATGCAAAGAGGGTGACACTTAGCAAGAGCAGGATGCGCCTCATGGCGTTTGTGCGGTGGGCACAGGGGCAGGAAAATAGGCATTTAACAACGCAGTATGTGCGGCAATGGATTCCGTCTGTGCCGGATCACCAGCGAGGTCATGCCAGGCACGGGGATCCTGGCGTAGATCATAGAGTTCTCGGCTACTTTCGCGCCAGCCATCGACATCGATCCAGCGTTGGTGTCCATCGAGACGGATGGTGATGGTGTCTTTCAAGCGGCTCAAATCGATGATCGGATCAAGTACTTTCAGACTTTTCCCCCTCGCCAAGCCAACGGGGGCCCGGATGCGGGCCGGACCTTCGGCCCATTGGAGGAATAGGTGATCACGAGTGATAACCGCATGGCCACCGAACATGATGCCTTCAGCGAAGGCAGCGGTTTTTCCAAGGCTGGTCGGTTGGCGTGCTAATGAGGCAAAGCTCGATCCAGCCGCAGATGGCGGCTTCGGCAGACCAGCCAATTCTGATAAAGTTGGCCATGTGTCGATTAACTCAACGATACCACTGGACCGGGCGGGTTGGACGCCGGGGATCCGTACCAGCATGGGTACCTGCAAGACGTCTGGATACAAGTAGTGTTTGCACCACATGCCACGATAGCCAAGGAAGAATCCCTGATCGGATGTAAACAGAACAATGGTATTAGACGCAAGTCCGGAGGTTTCCAACGTCTCCATGACTTCAGCAAGGGCCTCATCCAACATCGTGACGGACGCATCATAATCGCGGATAATGGTTCGTTGCAATTCTGCACTGACCGTGGCGTTATAGGTCTTTGGATCATCGATTCCCAATGAGGCGGGATCGAACCCAGGTTTAGGCATATGGAGGCGTTCGATCATTCGCGCTTGGTAGCTGGCCGGCTTGGTCATCGGCGTGGTTCCGGCCGGTGTCTTCGGCAGCGGAATGGCATCCAAGGGATGCTGATCCCGATGGCGACTCTGGCTTTCATAGGGAGTGTGAGGAGCATAAAATCCCAGAGCAAAGAAGAAGGGCCGCTGCGTATCTCGTTCACTGGTAATGAAACGTTTGAAGCTGGCGGCCATCACCTGGTCAGCGGTGGGAACATCATCGGGTAGATAGCGTGACGATCCGATATTCTTTCCGGTGCTATCGGTGAACGTCCTAGCGATGATCCGCTTATCGTGGGACCATTGCACTGGCAGAACCTGTTCCCAGTCCTTTGGCCCTGCGTATTCGTGTCCGTGTTCGACTTTCCCGACTTTGGCAGTCTGATAGCCGTGCTCACGGAACCAGCGAGGCATGGTCATTTGTTCAGGGTGCGCATCCATGTAATCGCTGTTATCCGCGCCAACCGTATGGATCGCTAAACCGGTGAGGAGAGCCTTGCGACTCGGTGTGCAAACAGTGGATGGTGCATAGCAACGGTCGAAGACGACGCTTTGTGCCGCGAAACGATCCAAAGCGGGGGTTCGCGCCTGCGATTCACCATAGCATCCAAGTCGGGTATTGAGATCATCGGCGATGATGAGCAGGACATTCATCGGCTTTGATTCCACGGCGGGTAGACTGGCACCGAGCAGGATGAAAGAGGCTACTTGAAGTCGGGACAGCATAGGAAACCCATGGTTAGAAGAACGCAGGCGCTTGGCGAAACGGTAGAGTTGGTGGTCGTTTTAGGCGCTAACCACCCGCAACATACTGACGCAGAAACGCGCATCGGCCGATCCGACGCACAGCGACATTTTCAGTAGGAATTGATGATGTCCTGTCACGGCTGAGGTCAGATCGATGAACTGGGGAGGATTTTTCCAGGCATAGTTGTCCATGCTTTGGGGGTAGCAGTTTTGCCACGTGTTATCGAAGCGACCGCAGTTGGTCCAGGTATGTCCATCGTCAGTGCTGACCGACATATCAACCCGGCTGGAATCCTCGTAGGCTCGTGCTCCGAACTCGGCCACGGTCATACCGAGAGGACGATCGCTCGTGACCCGGTAGACCACCGAGCCCTCTCGGTAGGAGCAGGTCGGACGCATGAGCTGCATGACCACCTCATGCAGGTAATTGGGCTCTGCTTTGTGTGGACCAACAACAATGCCGTCGATAGCCACCGGGGTCTCTTGCCATTGACCTGGTGGCATGCTCAGGTAATCCTGATCTAGCAGTACCCGGTAGGGCTGGCTGACCCGAATGAGTCGGCGGGTAGTGCCGCCATCGGAGTACGGTGAGTAATCGATCTCGACCGGTTCACCGGGACGGAGAGCTTGGAACAACATGTTGGTTTCGTAGTCACAATACCGATTATGCATGGCAACGGTATCAATGACGGTCTCGTAGCTGAACTCGTAATATTGATTATTATCTAAAAGAATACCGCCGTTACTGTAGGGGGGCATGAATGAAGGCGGGGTGATCTTGGCGATGGATCCCCGGTCATGGCCATATACGGCACGGATGGTGGCGACCTGTTCATGATCGTCGAGTTCGAGTTCGACGCGATCGTGGATGTGGGGCCACTGATCGGATTCACCGTCGCGGACCAGCCGTTCTGAGGACCGCTGGACCTCCACCGTTGGGGCTATGATCAAGGAAATGCTGTTTTGGTGGTGCATCAACTCCAGGTCCTGGGTATCGATGCGGATCATGGTCCGATCGCCCCCGAGGTACCGCGCTACGAAGCCTCTCGGAATCCTCCGTACTGGTGCGGACTTACGGATCGCCTCGACCGAAGCCGTGATTCGACCGTCCTGGGATTCCAACGTACCCACGGGGTCCGGCATCAGGTGAAAGAACTGTCCGTTTTCCTGCCGCAGGGTCCATCGGCCTTGGCCAGGTATCGACAGGGTGAAGATTTGCTTGGGAGCTTCGGCGAAGGCTGAGAATCTGCAGCCTTTTGCATCAAGACGTTCCAGGGTGACGACCACCACGGCATCCGGGTCGGACATACGAATCGTCGCCTCATAGCGCCCCAGGCGTCCATGCCCACGTATGGTATAGCGGGCCGGAAGAATTTCGCTCTGTGCTCCTGAAAGCCGTCGTTGGCAGGTTCGGTAGCGACCTTGGTGAAACAGGTTCCTGCCCTCCGCGAGGATCAAATCTTCGCCGGCTGTGACGCGGTACTGTTCAAGGACGTGGCTCGCCACCGCCCGATCTTGGACCCAGAGGTTCAGGGTTCGCTGCTGTTGGCGCGTCCAAGGGTGCCCGCCGAGATGGCCGGTCGTGGAGGGCCATTGATGGGTCACCTTGGTCTCAAGCAGAAAATTGGCATCTGCAGCTGGTGTAGCATGGAAGACCAACCGCAGCACCCCGGCGCGCTTCCCCACCAGGCTGGTGCCTAGGCTCATAGAGAACTGGCTGGTCATGTAGGGTTCCCAGTGATCTGGACAGGGAAGCTCCTCGGCCGTGAGGACCCGGATGAGCTGGAGGGTTTCCGGCGTTTCCCCGAGATGAATTTCAAGGCGATTTGCGGCGCCAGGGGCGATGCGGCCATCAAGGTGGAGGGTCAGTCCATAGGCGAAGGAATCATTGCCATTATTGAGCCGCCAGGTGATCCAGCCGGGTTCGCCGGGTTGGCTTACGGCCAGGCGACAAATGCTGGGGACGTCCGCCACGGCCAGGGGTTGGCTATGGATGCGAACCTGATGCTGGTCGATAACCTGATCTAGGGTTCCTACGGTTGCTCCGAGGTTATGAGAGATGTGCAGGATCTGGGGCTCATAATGGGTTGGAGCCACCGCAGGCAGCTGTTCGCACCCGTCGGCAGCTCGCAGTGCTGGGGCAAAGGCCGGGGTATCCTGATAGATGGTGAGGAATTGGGCCCCGGCATCATACAGGTCATGAAGGGGAGTGCAGTCATTCTTGAGGACCGTGATGGTCAGATTGACGCTGGCGAGCTTGCCATTGGCACGGACGTAGTCGTAGAGCTGAAAACGGTTCCAAAACAATTCCCCACTCGTCCAGAATCCCTCCACCATCCCCGTCTGGCCAGCGAACCACCGGCGATCCAACATGGGGTGTTCGGTAGAGAAGAGCGTGTGAGCATAATGATTATTCAGCAATTGGTCACGGGGCAGCCGGATGCTACCATTGTCGACCACCACACTGTCCCGTTTAATGACCTCCTTGGTCCAGTTTGCATATTCCTGCCACAAGCGAACGGCGTCA
>CAIUVD010000285.1 GCA_903902515.1 uncultured Planctomycetota bacterium
CGGACCCCGGACCCCGGACCGTGATCCGCCTCAGCGGATCACCTCAAGCCCACCGAGGTAGGGCTTGAGAACATCGGGAACGCGGACCGAGCCATCGGCCTGCTGGTAGGTCTCCAGCACGGCGATCAGGCAGCGGGGCAGGGCCAAGCCGCTGCCGTTGAGGGTGTGGATCCACTGGGGCTTGCCGGGCTTGCCATCGGCCCCGGGGGCGCGGTAGCGCAGATTCGCCCGGCGGCCCTGGAAGTCGGTGAAGGTCGAGCAGGAGCTGACCTCCAACCAGGAATTGGTACCGGCGCTCCACACTTCCAGGTCGTAGGTGTGGGCCGAGGAAAAGCCGGTGTCGCCGGTGCAGAGTTCCAGCACCCGGTAGTGCAGGCCCAGGGCCTGGAGGAGGTGCTCAGCGTGGCCACGCAGGGTCACCAGGTCGCTTTCGCTGCGCTCGGCGGTGGTCAGCCACACCACTTCGACCTTGTCAAATTGGTGGACGCGGGTCATGCCCCGGGTGCCGATGCCGGCGGCGCCGGCCTCGCGGCGGAAGCACGGCGTGTGGGCCGTGTACTTCAGCGGCAGTTGCGCCGCGTCGAGGATCTCGCCAGCGTGAAAATTGGTGACCGGGACCTCCGCCGTCGGGATCAGCAGCAGGTCGTCGTCCTTGCAGGCGTACAACTGGTCAGCGAACTTGGGCAACTGGCCGGTGCCCTGCATGGTCTGGGGGGTCACCAGGTAGGGCACCGCCAGTTCCGTGTAGCCGTGCTTCTCCGTGTGGGTGTCGAGGAACCACGACACCAACGCCCGGGCCAGACGGGCGCCGGGGCCCTTGAGGACCACGAAGCCCGAGCCGGACAGTTTGGCAGCCCGCTCGAAATCCATGATCCCGAGGGCGGGGCCGAGGTCCCAGTGGGCCTTGGCCGGGAAACCGAAGGCCGGCTTCTCGCCCCAGGTGGCGGTGACCACGTTGTCGCGGCTGTCCTTGCCGAGGGGCACCGAGGGCAGGCAGGGATTGGGCAGGAACAGCAGTTCCGCCATCAGGCCCTTTTCGAGATCGGCCCGGCGCTGGTCGAGGGCGGTGGCCTCGTCGCCCAGCAGGCGGGCGGCTTCCTTGGCGGCGTTGACGTCGCCCCCGGCCTTAGCGATGGCGCCGATGGACTTGGAGGCGGCGTTCTGCTCGGCCCTTTTGGTCTCGGACTGGAACTTGAGGGCTCGGACCTGCTCATCGAGGGCCAGGAGGTTGTCGACTTCCACGGTCAGGCCTCGGTCGGCCCAGGCTTTGCGGAAGGTGTCAGGAGCGGAGCGGAGCGCGGCGAGGTCAATCATCGGAGGCGGAACTTTAGGGGATTGTCACCCGGCGGAAGGGACCAGCCCAAGACGGTTCAAAACGGCCCGCCCGAGGTCGTCGAGGAGGGTCGTAGACCCGTGGACCGACCACCGCAGCCCGGGCCCCGGGGGCCGCAGATCGGCCTTCCCGAGGACCACCAGATCCGCCGTCACCGGAGTCTCCTCGTCGGGGGGCACCAGCCGCACCACCACATCGGCCCAGCCCCGGGCCTGGGCCACGAGGTCCTGACCGGCCCGCTCCAGAGGGTCGTCGGTGGCCCGCAGGCCCGCCGAATCGAACAGCCGCAGCCGCCAGCCCCCCACCAGGGCGGTGGCCGCCACCAAATCTCGGGTGGTGCCGGGGATCGGACTGACCAAAGCCCGTTGTCGACCACACCAGGCATTCAACAGGGAGGATTTCCCGGCATTGGCCGGACCGGTGATCAGGACCGTGGGAATGCGGTGGAGCCAGGCGTGGGGCTCCGGGGCCTCGGGGTGGTCCAGCCGCCAGGCCACGGCCGCCGGGTGGGCCAGGGTTGCCCAGGGATCCGTCGGAGCCGGAGCGTGGAGCAAGCCATGGGCCTCCAGGGCCGCTGTGACCGCCGCCCGCACCCCGGGCCCGCCGTGGGTCATGAGATGAAGAGTGTCCGCATCGACCCGGTCAGCGACGACCTCGTCCACCGGCCGCCCCGCCGGATCCACCAGGCGGGCAAACCGCGCCGTCCCCGGAGCCGGCAAGGCCCGGTCCAGCAGGGCCGGCCTGGGTGGTACGGCGACCACCGCGATGGCCGCCGGGGCGGCGGGGGTCTTCCAGACGAAGGTGGCCATGGCTACCAGCCACAGGCCTCGGCGGCAGCGGCCCCGCTGGCCCAGGCCCATTGGAAGTTGTAGCCCCCCAGCCAACCCGTGACATCGACCACTTCGCCGATGAAATGCAGGCCCGGCACGTCGCGAGCCTCCATGGTTTTGGAGGACAAGGCGGCGGTATCGACGCCCCCGCGGGTGACCTCGGCCGTGCGCCAGCCCTCGGTCCCGGCGGGGTGGAGAGTCCAGTGTTGCCATTCCTGGCCGAGGCGGCGCAGGGTTGGCGGAGCCAGGGCGTTGAGGGGCGTGGTCCCCTGCTGGCCGAGGCAGCGGGCCTCCGCCAGGCGGCGAGGCAGGAGGGTCGCCAGGTGAGTCAGGATCTGGGCCTTGGAACCGTGGGCAGCGGCCAGGGCCTCCCCCAGGTCGCCCCCGGGAAAGAGGTCGATGGCCACGTCCTGGCCGGGGTTCCAGTAGGACGACGCCTGGAGGATGGCCGGGCCGCTGAGGCCCCGGTGGGTGATCAGCACCGCCTCGCGGAAGCGGGTTTTCCCGACCACCACATGGGCGTCGAAGGCCACGCCCGCCAATTCCGGACGGATTTCCGCCGGGCCGAGGGTGAAGGGCACCAGGGCCGCCACCGGATCAACGATGGGAATCCCGAAGGAACGGGCGATGTCGTAGCCGATGCCGGTGGCACCGATGGTGGGCAGGGAGAGCCCCCCTGTGGCGACGATGACACGATCCGCCGTCCACGGCCCGGCGCTGGTGTGGACGGTGAAGCGGTCGGCCTTGGTGACGCGCTCGACGGTGGTCCCGGTACGAATCGTCACCCCGGCGTCGGCGCACTCCTTCAGCAGCATCTCCAGAATATCCTTGGCCGAGCGGTCACAGAACTGCTGGCCGAGGGTTTTTTCATGGAACGGGATGCCGTGCTTTTTGACCAGGCTGATGAAATCCTGGGGCGTGTAGCGGGCCAGGGCCGAGCGGGCGAAGTGCGGGTTATTGGATAGGTAGTTGGCCGGTGATGCGCCGAGATTGGTGAAATTGCACCGCCCGCCGCCACTGATGAGGATCTTTCGCCCCAACTTGGCCCCATGGTCAAGAACCGTCACCTGTCGGCCGAGGAGACCGGCCTGAAAAGCGCAAAACAACCCAGCAGCACCGCCGCCAAGGACCAGGACCTCGGTATCGTTCATGGCCAAGGGGCGCTCCGCTCGGCGGGCATTCCACCAAGGAAATCACCAGAAATGTCGATCATGGCACCTGCTCCGGGGTGGGCGGGAGGACCATGGCATCCCCCGGGTCCGGGCAAGGCGCGCTCCGTCGCGTCTCAGGGCTTGGCCCCCGGCTGGGGCAGGGGGAGGAGGTCATGGATCGGCTTGGCCGCTTCAAGAATCCGTTGGAGACGCACAGCCAAATCGTCGGCGGCGACCCGGGCCGTGGTCTGGTCATTGCCCTTCCCCAGGTGGCCAAGATGGCCCGCCAGGTGGATCTCCCGTAATTGCACGGCCACCTGGCGGTGGAAGGCGACTAAATCACCGGCCCGTTTGACAGCTCCCTCCGCGTTGGCGAGGCGGGACTGGTACATCTGCGCCGAATTGCCGCTGGCCACCGCCCCTTGGGCGTTGTCCAGATCCTGGGCCAGTCGCTCCAGGGCAGCGAGGCCGAAGGTTTCATGGTTGGTCAGGTTGGCCTTGATGGTCGCCGGCCCGAGCAGGCCGTGCAGCTGCCTCCAAGCGGCCAGGGTGGCTACGGCCTGATCCCGGGCTTCCGCAGGAAGAGTGGTGGCCGGGCCGGCACTAGCCAAAAGGTCCAGCCATTGGCGCAGTTCGGCCCAGTCCTCAAAGCGCAACTGCCGAGCATAGAGATCCCCGGGGGTCCCGGTCCAGGACTGGGCAATCTGGCGCAGGTCCGCCACCTGGGCGTCGGCAGCACGGCGGGCATCGGCCAGACGTTCCTCGACGGTACCTTTGGTTGGGCTGGTGATGTTGTCGTAGGTCACCATCAGGCTGTCGAAGGCCAATTGAATGATGAATTGGTCCGGATGCTCGATCTCTGCCGTCCGGCCGTCGGAGGAATTCCGGGTCTGAAATTGCAGCGGGTCCGATACCATCAGCTGGAGCTTTTCTTTGGAGAAGAACAACACCCGGTGACCAAAGGAGCTTTTCCCATTGATCTTGACCAGGTCGGGCATGCCAAAGGCGATGACATTCCGCATGTAGCCCTGGACATCATCCGGCCACAGGGCCTTGGCCCCAGGGATGACGACCCCTGAAAAAAGCCCGACGGCTTTGATGAGGTCGAGATTGGCATTGAAACCGATGGCGGTGGCCGTGGCCAGGCCGCCGGTGAATTCCAGGGACCGGAACACCCACTCGCGAGTCTCGTGGGGCTTCGAGTCGCTGACCATGGTGTACACCTGCTCGGTGCTCTGGGGGGCCACCTCGATGGGGATGGTGAAATTGAGGGCCGGGCCCCCGAGGGCGGAATTGGGGCCCGGAACGATGAGGGCCCGACCAGAGGCCTTGATCATCCCGGTGTTCACCAGGCGATCATCTTCGCTCGAATTACTCATAGAGAGGGCGACGACGAAGAACTCCTTGGCCACCAGGGGGCCGAAGATCTTCTGCACCTGCTCATTGGGCATGGGGAAGGCATTAATCTCATTGAGGGGAATGGTGGAGCCCAAGAACTTCTGCCGGTAGTCCTCGGCACTGAAGAGGACGAAGCGGCGTGAGGCGGAGGACACCACCGGGGCATAGGCGACGTTATTGCGTTGAAAGGTTCGCATGACGCCCCGGAGTTCGAGCAACTGATCGACCAGTTCCTGAAGTCGAACATCGGCCCGATCCGCCAGCGGATCGAAGCCCTGCAACCCGGAAATCACCTGACGGTTCAGTTCCCGGCTGCGGTAGGTCACCTCACGAATCCGCAGCAGGCCCTCGACCACCGGCTTGAGCGCTTGGGCAGCACGGATCCGGACCTCCGCCTGAACCCCCTCGGGGGAGCTCTGCTCGGCGGCCAGGGCAGCCTGGCCCTCGACCAGCCACTGCAGTCGATGAATGCGCAGGTCGCCAAGGGCCTTCACCTGCTGCTCAATCACCTGATCGCTCTCCCGGATCTCTGCGAACCGGCGGGTCAGGCGGTTGTTGGCAATCTGGGCGGTGACACTCAGGGGATCCCCGGATTTGATGCGGGAGACATACTCCTTGGTGAGGATTAAGCTGAGATTGTCCTCACCGTCACTGATATCCCCTTTATGGCGATCGAGAACCAAGCCCTGCTCACGCAGTTCGTAGTCCGCGCCGGCTTGCAGGGGGGCAATGCCGTTGACCGCGATATTCCACGACAGGTCCCCGTCATGGAGGTCATTGCCGAGGATCTTGATTTCCAGGGGCTTCCCAGGCTCAAAGGTGAGAATCGAACTCTCGCCAATGGAGTAGATGGTGGGGATCCCGAGGAGATCGACCCGGTCTAAGATGCCGGGCAGCGTATCGTCGGGTTCCCCCGCGCGGGAAGCGGAGGTCTGACCGCCGTCAGAACAGGCCGACAACACGACCAGCATGGCCGACACCAGCGGAATGGGCCACAGGAGGTTCGAACGGGCGTCAGATCGTGGTCGCATGGGAAGCCTTCAGAATCGTCATGGTTTTGCTGAGGAATGCGTCGGGCTGGCGCGATGGTCCGGCTCGCCCATGCTGCCGCGCCATGGCCGACACTGCGCTGCGCACGCCGTTCTTGGTCGGGGCCCTACTGTGCGCGGGGGCCGTGCTGGTTATCGACGGCAGCGGGGCCCAGATCGCCGGGCTGATCGCACCCTTTACAGGGCGCTTCGCCCCGGGGCTGGAATCACCCCCAGGGCGCGGGGTGCCAGCGCTGGCCCTCATCGATACCCTGGTGTTGCTGGCCGTGGGCCTGCTGGCGGCACCCCTGGTAATCCCACCGCGCATCCACGCCAAATACCAGGCCGTGGTAACGGTGATCGTCGGCCTGCTCACGGCCCTGGCGGGGTTGAAGGTGGCCCTCGCCGCCTTCGCGGCGGCCCTGATGATGATCGCCGTCCTGCTGGCGTTCCCCTTCGGGACCATCGTGTACATGATCAAATGGGCGTCCTTCGACCGGGGCGGAGCGAGCGCCATCCTGGCCGTAGGCTGGACGTTGAAGATCGCCATCGCCGTACTGCTGATCCTCGCCCACCAGCGCTTCGTGCGCCAGATCGGCCTGATCCTGCTGCTCGGCACCTCCCTGGCCCTGGGTTTTATCGTCGGCTTCCTCCTGGCCCTGCCGCCGGGCTTCCTGGCCGCCATCACCGACTGCATCGCCGCAATTGTCGCGGCCATCGGCGCGATCATCTGGGGCCTGGTGCTGGCCATCGGCGCTCTCCCGGGGGCCATCAAAGCCCTGCGCGTCGATCGCTGAGGCAGCGTCCCGTTCATGGCGTACCCCCGGCGAGGGGTGGATAGGCAATGGTGACGGTGACGGCCCCGCCCTTGACGATCCGAGTCCCGGCGGGGGGTGTCTGGGTCAGGACGTGGGGCTTCTCCAGACCCTCCCGATACACCGGACCGCCGGGGGCATCGGGGGCGACCGTCAGGGTCAGTCCCACGGCGGTGGTGGCACTGCGGGCGATGTCGAGGCTGGTGGCCTGGAGCGGGGGCACGGACACGCCGTCGAGAATCACCAGCGTCACGGTGCTGCCCGCGGCCACCGGAGTGTCGGGATCCGGCTGCTGACGCAGGATCGTGCCGAGGGGCTGGTCGGCGACCTCCGCCGCCAGGGTCGGGGGAGCCAGATAAAGCTGGTTGGCGGTCGCGACCTGACGGGCCGCATCCACCGACCGGCCCAGGAACTTCGGAACGAGAATCCCGCCATGGACGGTGACGGCCACGGTGCTGCCCTCGGGGACGATGGACCCCGGGGGCGGATCCTGGGCCAGCAAGCAGCCGACGGGAAGGTCTCCGGTAGGGGCCTGAGTGACCACCCCAAAGGCCAGGCTCGGGGCCAGAAGTTCCGCCGCCTGGGGGGAAGGCAGCCCTACCACGTGCGGAACCTCGACCCGATGGCGCCAACCGAGGGTGGCCGACGTGCCCCATATCCATGGAACCGCCAGGCCGACCGCCACCACCAGGACCAGGAGGAGGACCAGCCACGGGAAGCGCCGGGGTGCCGCCACCGGGCGGAGGGGAACCTCCACGGCCAGGGTTGGGCCCGCCACATAGTCGGCATCCGGGGCCTCCTCGGCCCACACCGCCACCTGGGCGCGGTAGACCCCTAAGGGGGCGTCCGGCGGGACGGTCGCCACCAGGGTCAGGGTCCGCGAGCCCAGGGGTGGTAGGACAAAAGCGGGGTCCTCCGCCAGGGTCAGCCAGGGGGCGCTGATGGGCTGCTCAGACACCACGGCGGCCCGGGAGGGCATGGGTCGCTCGCGGGTGTTGGCGACCACCACCGTCAGGCGGGCCTGGCCCCGGCGATCGATGGTCGCCGCCGTGGCCACGGCGGTGAGGACGTAGGAGCGTTTCATGGTCGAGGCTGGACCTGGAGGTCGAGGTTGACCGTCGCCCCGGGCTGGACTTGTTGACCGGGGGACGGGTCCTGGGCGATGACCACGGGCACCATGCCCGGACCCACGGGACCGGGAGCAGGCACCAGCCGGGGACGCAGTCGGAGGCCGAGGGTCGTGAGCGCCTCGACCGCCGCCTGGTGTTCCCCGCCCACCAGGTTGGGCAGCACCACCCCGCCAAGAACGGTCAGGTGGATGATCTTCCCGGACCCAACGATGGTGCCCGGTGCCGGAGTCTGGCCGATGACGGTGCCGAAGGGTTCGGGGCGGGTGGCATCGATGCGCGTCGTCGTGTCGGCGGTGAAACCCTGGGTTTGGCACGTCTCGACCGCCGCCAGGGCGTTGTCACCCCGGAAATCCGGCAGGGTCCACCCATCCTCGACCAGGATATCGATGGCCGTCCCCGGGGTCACGATGGTGCCCGCAGGCGGGGTCTGGAGGACCACGGTGCCCCGGGGTGCCTGGGCGGTGCACCGGGTGGTCACGGTTCCCGGCAGCAGGTGGGTACCGACGGCCTGGGCCGCTGCCGCCGGAGTCATGCCCACCAGGGTCGGCACCCCGACGCGGGTGATGGGGGCCACCTGCTGAAATCCCTCGACTACCCCTCGGGCGACCACGGCGTTGCCAACCAGCAGGGCGACCACGACCAGCACGCCCCACACCCAGCCGGGAATCCGGAAGGCCCGGGGCGGACGGTAGGCCGGGACGGTCAGGGCGACTTCCGGCCCGGAAAGAAAGTCTTCGTCGGGATTGGCAACGGACCACACCAGGAGGTGGGCAATGCGGACTCCGGCGGGGGCGGTCGCCGGCACGGCAATGTCGACGGTGACCTCGCGCCGGTCCCCGGCATCCAACTCAAAACTCGGGAGACGTGGGGTCAGCCAGGCCGGATCCAGGGGCTCCCGGGCCATGGCGGCACAGCGCAAAACGAGCGTCCCGGGGGAACGGTTTTCGACCACGAAATGCAGGTGGCCAATGCGGAGCCCGTCGAGGACCATGGCCTCGGTACCGGCCGTGATACCTAACAAGGCATTCCGGGTTGCCGGGGCCGGCGATGGGGGCACCGGAGGCGCCACCGGGGCGCAACGAGACCACCAGGCCATTAGAAAATCTCCACGATCTGGGCGTCATCGGCCTGGCTGGTGATGGTCACCGTGGCGGCCGCCAGCAGGAGGGCCATTTTGCCCTGGGCCAGGTCCTCGGGTGGGGCTGCCCCCCCGGAGGATCCGCTGGAGGGTCGCAGGCGGGCCGCCAGGGTGGCGGCGGGATTGGAAGATTCCTGACCGGCCGGTTTGCGCGGCAGAACCAGGGCGTTGGCATCACCGAGCAATTTCGGGGCGAGGTCGGAGGAGGCCGCCGGATCCCGGGGATCCTGCAAACGGTAGACGATCCGGGCCCGGGGCGGTTGGCCCTCGGCGCCCGGCCGAAGTCGGACGCCCAGGGTCCGCGTCTGGGTCCAACGCGAGGTGGTGGCCGGGAGCGCGAGCACGATCTGTTCCCCAGCATCGAGGGTGAAAGTCCAGCCGGAGACCCAGCGAAAGGTCCGGCCACTGGCGTAGGTGGCGGTGATGGTGCG
Source organism: uncultured Planctomycetota bacterium (assembly GCA_903902515.1). Lineage (GTDB taxonomy): Bacteria > Planctomycetota > UBA11346 > UBA11346 > UBA11346 > CAIUVD01. Next base: position 9,255 of record CAIUVD010000285.1, read on the forward strand.
GGGGTCGACCCCCGTGAGGCCATCGAACCAGGCCTGGGCCGCCGCTCCTCCGGGCAAGGGGGCCGCAGCCCCATCCTGACCGCGAATCAGGCCCGCCGCCATCACGGCATACCCGGCCACGGCCACCACGCCGAGCCCGATCAGGATGCGGCGCTGCGTCTTGGCCCCCTCCTGGTCTTGTTCCTGATCCTGGTCCTGATCCTGGTCCTGGTTTTCATGCGCCATGGTCATCCTCGCCGTCCGGAGATCCCTCGACCAGCACCACCGGCAGGCCTTCGTCATCCACCGCCTGGGGTGGCTGGTGATGGAAGGTCAGCTCCCAGGTCACATGCGCAGGTTTCTCCTGGGCGATGATGTGTTCGATCATGGCCCGCAGGGGTTCAGCCGCCCCCGGGGCGGTGATCCGCAGGTGGAAGGGAATGACCCGGCCATCCTCCCCCAGGGGCTGGTCGTCGATGAGGAATCCGCCCTGGCCCGTGGCCGTCGCGAGAAAGTGGGCGAGGCCCCGGGCGGTCCCCCGCCAGCGGGCCAGATCGGCCGCTGCCGCCACCAGTTCCCGGAGATTTCCCAGGTGGGTGGTCAACAGGGGATGGGACGGCAAGGGGTGGCCACCATCGCAGAACAGTCGTTCCAGATCGACCCACCGGGCCAGGAAGGGCACGAAGTGGTCGGGGGCCCGATGGGGATGGAACCACCGATCCAGTTCCCTCAGGCAGGATTCCACCGGCTCGTGCAGCCCCTCCATGACCTCCAAAAGTCCTTCCATCAGCCCTCCGCCAGGGGCTGGAGCGAGGGCCCGCTGGAAGACCCCGGGGAGCAGCAGGGCGATCTCAGCGCGGTCCATGCTCGTCCTTTCCGTCCTCATCACTGACGACCTGGACGTCATGGATCCCGGAACAGAACAACCAGGTCTCCGGAATGGTCAGACGATCGATGGCCTGCCGACCGGCGGCCACCAACCAATGCATCCCATCGAGGCTTTTCCACACCCCCTCACCTCCCCCAGCCAACACCTGCACCCCCCCCGGCGTGACGGCCACGCTATCCACCGGCAGAAGGCCCTCCCGCTCGTCACGCCGGATGGGCAGGCCCGAGGCGGCCCGGAGGGCCGCGCGCCATTCGGGCTCCCGAGCCGAGGTGTCATAGACCAGTACCCCCGCCCGGTGGGTTCCGGCAAAAATCCGCGTGCCGTCGCTAGCCAGGCAGCGGACGCTACCGCCGCTCCAGGCCCGGGCGGCCGATTGCCAACGCTCTTCGCCGCGATCCCCGGCCCGCAGCTCACGCCACAGGCACCCGCGCCCCTCGTGATCGCCGGGGGCCGCCGTACCGGCCCAGAGAAAGCGTCGTGGACCATCGACCTGGACGGTCAGGGAACGGACATCCTGCCCACGCAGGCCCGACTCCTCAAAGCTCCCCCCGGAGGTTGAGATCCATACCCCACCCTGACGGCGGGCGGCAACCACGATCACCCGGCCACCGTGTCCATCATCGGCGACGACCACGGCGTAGCAGCCATGGGCCGCCACCACCTCATCCACCGCCACGGGGGTGGGCGCAGAACCGGGCATGAGGGGCAACTCGAAAAGACCGGCCGCCGTGGCCAGCAGCAGGACGGGCAGCGCACCCCGGGTCAGCCAGGCGGTCCCAGCAACGGCGAAGGCCGTCCGGGCCAATAACCGCCAGGATTCGCCACCATCGTGGGAGACGTGGATCGCCGAACCGTCGCCATCGTCCGCGACCACCGTCACCAGGCCCGTGCGTGATGGGCACGGCTCCACCAACCGGGCACCGGAGAGATCGGCCACCGGCTCCCAGCCCTCGGCATCGTTGGTCGAACGGAAGACACCCGTGGCCGCCGCCGCGAACCAGGTGCGGCGCTGGAAGTGGTCCGCCGCCACCTGCCGCACCGCCGCCTCCGGGACCGTGTCCTGGTACAGGCGAACTTGATCGACGTAGTTCACCCCCGGCTCACCAAGGATGATGTCGTAAATGTGGGAGGCGCGCAGGGCGCGACCGAAGGGCCAACCCCCGGGGAAGGCGGCCGAGGGCAGAGGACTGATGGCCGTGCGCAGGCGGGCCAGAACGCGCTCGCGCACGGCCTCGGGATTTTCCTCGCGGTGGATCACCACCCGGGCCTGGACGCGCACGGTCTTGAAGGAGGCCCAGCCAACGGTGCAGCGGGTCCCCAGCGGTCGCCGGAGTTCACAGGCCTCGCTGACCACCTGGCGGACGGTCTCGGTCTGCTGAGCCCGCAGGGCCGGGGCGGTGGCTTCTTGGCCCGGAGGCAGGGTCGGGACGAGGATGATTTCGACCGTGCCCCGCTCGGCATGGGCCCAGCGCTCGGCGGCGGTCACGGCCACGGCCCGGGCCACGCCGCCCGAGGCACGCAGGGCCAGGGCCTCGAAATCGCGGGCGGTGACCGCGCGGTGGAGGGCCTGGAATTCGCTGGGGCCCCGGCGCAGGGCGTGCTCCAGATCTTCGGCCTCACGACCCCCGGCGGCAGCGGCTGGATTGGTCACCGTCACGCCGGGGATGGCCTGGACGAGGGTGGTGAGGGTCCCCGCAGGAACATTGCCCGCCGGGCCACCGCCACGGACGTACCACACGCGAATTTGGCGACCCAGGGCCGGTACGGCGGCCAGGGCCTCGGTACGGCCCGACCGGGCATCCGTGAGGGCCGGGGCGAAGACCAAACGACCCGCCGCCCGGTCGACCATCACCGCATGGGGGTCATCTCCCAGGTCCGTGAAGGCCGGAACCTGGCGCCATAGGCGGAAGTCGCGGCCCTCATGGCGCAGGGCCGGGGTTCGTTGATCCCGTTCCCCCGGGGCCAGTTCAACCCCGACGAGGAGGTCGATGTCATCCCCCGTGGGGGCGATGAAGGGCGGGTGGGCCGCCGTCAGGCTGAGGCCCGGTCGACCGCTGCCGAGGCCCAGCAGTTCGCCGGCAATCCACGTCCCATGGAGGGCTCGGACCTCGACCGTAGCGTTCTCGGGGCCGAGGTTTACGGCGGCGGTGGTGATGAACACCGGCGGCGGTCCATCGCTACCGCCCGAAGCCTGCACCGCCGTACCCCGGGGGATGGCGATGGCACTAGCCGTGGGACCCGTGCGCGTGAAGCGCAGGGTCACGGTGGCGGCGGCCGGCGGGTGGAGCTGGGCGCCAATCAGGCGCAGGAACTCGATGTAGGCCTTATCGGGTACCCGGTTCAGACGGTACAGCAGGACCTCCGTGAGGTGGGCGAAGACATCGAGGAGGGCCATGCCCGGATCGCCGGGGGAACGGTCGGTCCAGGCCGGGCAACTCTGGTCCAGGCGGCGCACGGCCTCGGCCAGCAGGTCGGGGAAGCGGCGATCGTCGAGATCGGGGGACGGCAGGGGCATCAGGGGGCTTCCAAAGCCAGGCCGGCGACGAGCCGCCCCTGGCGGCCGTCGGCGACGACCCGGTAATCGATGATCAGGTCCAGACGGGTGGGATCCTCGACGGCGGAACGGGCATCGACGTCGATCAGGTCAATGCGCGGCTCCCAGCGCTCGATGGCCTGGCGGACGTGGTGGATGGCCAGGCCGGCGGTGGTGTCGTCCGCCGGCGAAAACACCAACCGGTGGAGGTCGCAACCGTAGTCGGGACGCATGACGCGCTCGCCGGGGGCCGTGGCCAGCAGCAACAGCAGGGACTGGCGGATGGCCGCCTCGCCAGCGACCAGGGCCACACCCCCCTGGGGCCCGGAGCGGAGGCCGCCGGGCTCGGCGTCGAGGACGAAACGCCAGGAAGTCGTGGTGCTCATGCGGCGCACTCCACCAGGGCCTGCCCAGGGGCGCGAACGGCGTACTTCACGGCTCCGGGGGGCGTGCCATCCGTCAGGCCGGTGATGGTGTCGAGGCACAGCCGCCGCCCATCCACCCGTACCAGGGCCGAGTAGCCCGCGGTCACCGACGTGGTCGTCGTGCACGGCTTGATGGTTGGACCGGCATTCGGGCAGCCGGCGATGCCCTTGCCTTGGGGATCGCTCTCGACCAGGACCCGCAGACCGGCGATGCGGACCAGGGATTGGCCGGGGACGATGGCCACCAGGCCCGCCTGGTGGTCACAACACAGGATCGCCGTTTCGGTGAGGGGTCGCATCAGCCGCTCGTGAAATCGATGGAAGAGCCGGTGATGGTCACGGACCGTCCGGGGGCTTCGAGGACCAGGGGGCCGGCGGAATGGAGGACCGTGCCCGAGGATGAGAAGGCCAGGCGATTGCCCCGGGGATCCTCCACCAGCAATTCGCCCCGGGCGTCGTCGAGGACGACCTTCCGGCCCTCGGCAGTGCGGAAGGTATAGCGGCGAATCTCACCGCCGCTGAGACCCGCATCCGTCGGCCCGCCGCTGCCCCACAGGCCCCCCAGGACCACGCCCTGGGACCGCAGGTCATCCAGGTACACCACCGCCACCCGATCACCGACGCCGGGCAGGGCCATGAGGCCACGACCAGCCCCACCGCCGGGGGCCAGGGCAGCCAGCCAGCCGCCATCGATGCCACCACAGGCCGGCAGGGACACCCGCACCCGGCCGGCGCCCTCGGGATCGTCCACCGCCGTCACGTTGGCGATGGTCAGCAGGGGCGATGCCATCAGGGCCATGGCGGGATCTTCTTCCCGGGTGGCGAAGGCCGTGGTCCAGGAACCGTCCTCGATGCGGTGCTCGACCCAGCGCACACGTTGGGGCGATGTCGGCAGATGGGCGGCCTGGATCTGCACCGCACCGCCCGCGCGCAGGGCTGCGGTGCCGGGGATCACTCCCGACAGATGACTGGCCTGGGAAGATCGCCGCCGGGCGATCCCCGTGGCCAGGGCACTGGCCTGGGCGGGGTCCTCGACCGCCTGGTCGTTGAGGCGCTCGCGGCCCGCCACGCCGCTGGCGGTACGGGCGCGGCCCGCGTCCCAACCGGCCACCGCCGCGCCCGCCGACGGAGTGGCGGCCGTCCAAGTGCACTCCAACAGGTCAACGTCCTCGCGGAGGACCACGGGCGGATCGAGACTCTCGTCCCCCAGGAGGTGCAGGGTTCGTCCCCGCAGGCAGAAGGTCAGCCCGGCGCGGATCGCCACCACCTCCAACAGGGCCAGGTCATCCTGCCCATGCTGGAGGATCTGGCTCCACCGGGGTCCCCGGGGCCCGGCCACGGACAGGCCATCGGTGGCCACCAATGCTTCCGCAACCCCCGCGGCGGTGGTGTCGCGGAAGGTTCGTTCCTGCCAACGATGGCGCAGGCGGATCAGGGCGTCGTGGGCCGTCCATTCCACCTGACGCAGGCGACCGCCGCTGCCCCCGAAGGACAGGCGACGTTCACTGAGGATGCCCTCGAAGAGGACCACGCCGGCGGCGGCGACGGTGATCGTCGCTCCGGGTGCCAGGGTCTGGTCGGTCGCCGAGGGATCCGCCACCCACACCTGACAGGTGGTCGGGTGGGCCAATTCCTGGCGAATCACAAGGCGGGTGATGAGGCGAGCGGGATCCGCTGCCTGGCCCTGGACACGGACGATGATGGTCACTGGCCACCCCCAGCCGTGGGCAGGTGCAGATCACCACCCACGGGCAGGCGGAGGGGATGGTCGACCCGGTTCACTGCCGCGATGGCGCGCCAAGCCCCGGGATCGCCATACATGCGTCCGGCGATGGCATCGAGGCGCTCACTGGTCCGACCGGCCCCGCTGCCGCTGCCCAGGACCGTCAGGGCCACGCCCGGACTTCCAGCGGGCCGCTGGCGACCGGCCGTCAAGGTGGCCAAGACCTCGGGCCCGGGCAACACCAGGGCCGGGCTGGGGGCCGCCGGTGATTCGGTACGCAGCAGGCGCATGCGCAGCCAACTGCGCTGGGGCGCGCCGCTCGGGGCGAAGCGATCCAACCGCTCGGCCACCGCCGCGACCACGCCGGGAATGTTCCAATGCTTGCCCCAGATGAAGCGGACCTGGGGCACCCGCCCGCGACCCGGTCCCCGGGTGCGGTTTTCCGCCAAACGCCAAATGGGACCCGTGAGGCTACGGACATCCTCGGTGGCCACGGAGGATCCCGACAGGCCGACGTCGAAGAGGAGGTCCAAACGGAGTTCCGTCAGGCCACCGCCGGTCATGAGTAACCCCTCATCCCGCTGCGCCCCGATGCCGGCCGGCCGAGGACGCACACCGGCCTGACGGCGGATTTCGAGGGTCTCGGGATTGAGCATGCAGCCCAACCGCTCCTTGGTGTCTTCGATCAGGAAGGCTACCCGTTCCATGGCCAGCCTCCCGGTCCCGGATCATCCGAAACCACGGTTAAACCGGCGATCCCCAGGGGATCCAGGTCATCATTCGCTTCATCCATGAGCGATGGCCACGGGTGGGCGATGGACCCCGTGGCTGGCGAAAGGGTGCCCGGACCAGCGGGCTCCACGACCCCGGCTTGGACCGCCGCGGCCAGGGCGACGGATGCGACCGCTGGTCGGGCCCAGGCTCCTGCGGATCGATCCAGGGCATCGTCGTCACGGGGAGCCGCCTCGGTCAGGGAGGGCCACGGGGATCGGGCAGGCACCGTCCCGGGCATGGCGTTCTGCCGCAGTGCGGCGACCTCGGGTGGTTGGTCAGCCACTTCGTGCGGGATCCACCCTGCCTGCGGCCACCCAGAGACGGATGCGACCGGTGGTCGGGCCCAGGCTCCTGCGGATCGATCCAGGGCATCGTCGTCACGGGGAGCCGTCGCGGGCACCGTCTCGACCAGGGAGGGCCACGGGGATCGGGCAGGCACCGTCCCGGGCACGGCGTTCTGCCGCAGTGCGGCGGTATGGCGTGGTTGGTCAGCCACTTCGTGCGGGATCCACCCTGCCTGCGGCCACCCAGCGATAGCGGGAATCCTCGCGGGATCCTCGGGCGACCAGGCTTCCCGCGAAAAAGTTGCAGGGCTCGCGGCGCGCTCCTCCACGAGGATCTGCCGGGCCGTCGAGGAGGCTGTTGCGGCCGTGGTTGCCCGGGCGTTGCCCGGGATCGGGACGATGACCGGGGCCCCAACGCTGGGCCGCGTCTGCCCACCGAAGCTGCGACGGATCCAGGCGCGGATCCGCGTGAGAAACGCGGGGGGAGTCACCACCGTGGGGGCGGTTCCCTGAACCTCGTGGGCTTGCGGCGTTTCTGCTTGACGGTGCGCCGCAGCCATGGCCCGGGTTTCCCCATCCCACCTGCCGGCCACGCGATGCCCAAGGTCGCTATCCCCGATGTCACGGCGATCCGCCGTGATCTGCGCGTCATCCAACCGGGTGTGCGGACGTGGCGCGGGGCGTTCCGTCGCCTGTCCCACGGCGGGCCCGCACGACGAGGCACGGTCATGGTGCTCGACCGGCATCACCAAACCGGATCCGTGACGGTGCACCTGGGGATCCACGGTGCCCAGACGGTTGTCGTCCTCCTGGCGCACCTGGCCTTCGGTGAAAGGAGAAGGAATTTCACGGATCCGGGCCCGGGGCTGGTTGCCAGGGGATCCCACGACACGGGGTGCCTCACCCTGGCGTAGGGTTGGCGCGGGCGCTGTCGGAGCCTGAAGGGGCCGGGATTCCTCCGGGGAGGGTGAACCCACCGGTGGGCGTTCGAGAAGGGCAGGGATTTGAGGAAGCACTGAGGGACGCGTCCCTCCACGGGGCTCCCCGTCGGTCCTAGGCCAGGGACCGGAGGGTGATGCGGGTGATGAAGGACCGTCCTGCGGTGCGAAAGGACGATGCGCAAGGTGCTCGATGCCCTGCTGGGGCATGGGTGCGGGTTCAGGAAGGTCCCCGGTATCAGCGGACGGCACGGGACTTGGAGTTCTCCGCGTTCTAAGGAGAGGACCCCCGTGGGTCAGGAAGCGGACCACGGACTGCACCCACGCCATCAGCGGAAAGGACTCACGGTTCGGGATGGCCTCGGTGATTTCCCCGGAGGCCAGCAAGGCCCGGTGCCCGTGGGTGGGTTGCCCATGGTCGCTAGCCGATGCTGCCACGCGCGGATCTCGACGGGGTGCGGTGGGGGCCGTCTGTTGGACAGATCCGGGCGCCGTGGTGCCCTGGACCACGAACGGCGGTGGGGTCACGATCATGGCCGGAATCCCATGCCCCGCTGCCCGCCGGGCGAAGGCGGCTGGTGGCCCCGCCACCAGCACTGCCGCCCGGGGACGCTCGTCGCTCGCCGTCGTGCCGCCTGGGACGACCTCGCTGATGGTGGTCATCCGTGGGGCCGATGTCGGGGCCAGAGGACTCCGTTGAGGAACCTCGGTTCCCAGGGCGGTCGGCAGGCGCACGGACGACGCGACCTCGGACATGTCCAGGGCCCTAGGCCGAAGGAGGCTCTGGTCGCCGCCGGTTGGACGTGCCTGTGGCCGCCCGTCCTGCGGCGGTAACGAAACCGCTGCCTCAACGGTCACTTCCTGCCGTGATGGCGCGGGCGGGAGCGACCCGTCCTTACCAGCCAGGACCGGCTGATGGATCGCGGGGCCCGTGGTGGCCACGGGCTGTGGGGACCATCGGCGCACCAGGAATGCCACGCCGCGAAGAAGTCGTTGCCATCCCCCCGCCGGGGATGGCAAGGTCTGGACCTGGGCTCGGTCGCGGCTGGCCTGAACCTGGACGGGCCAGTCAGAGGGCGGCGGGGGAAGTTCCTCGCCCACGGCCTCCGGGGTCAGAAGGCCGACCCTGACGGGAATTGGATTGCCCAGACCCGATGACGTAGGTGTCCGTGAGGATGCTGCAGGGGAGTCCGCAGCCCACGGCCCACGCGGAACCACGGTGAGCAGACGCGGCCACCATCCCGTGCGAGACGGAGGTACCCGGCTGGGGTTGTGGGAAAGTTCCGACGGCGGAACCACGGCTTGTCCGCTACCTGCCGGAGTCCCCATCGGCTGGTCGGATGCCTTCCCCGCGGGAAGGTCTGCGGCATGGACCACCGCCCTGCGGGGTGATGACGAGGACGCCGGGATCTCCGCCGCCGGGAATCCGGCCGAGGTCTCCCCGTCGTGAACTCCGCGGGCGGCCAGGGAATGCAGCCATTCGCCGCCGCGTGTGGCGGTGGTCCGTGGCTGTAGGTGCGCCATCGGCACCGGATGCGTCAACGCCGCGTGGATCGAGGGGGCATCTGCGGCTAATTTGCCCGGATTCTTGAACTCGGTCGGAACTCCCGCCGCTGCAGCAGGGACATCTTCGGGTCGAAGTGCCTGGCTTTCCACCGGCCGAAGGACGGTGAAGCCAGCCCGGCGACGGAGCGGGGCCACCACCCAGGCCCACAGACGCCGCCACCACCCCTCCGGGACCGGTTGGGTGCGTGCCTGGGCCCGGGCCCGAGCCGCCTGGACGTGGGCGATCCAGGCCGCCGGGGGCGGCGGAATCTCCTCCGCAGCTGCCGGATCAATCGGGTGGCCGACCACGGTCGGGAATCCCGCGGGTGCAGCGTCGGGCCGACGGACCTGGTTCTCCACCGTCCGGCGGGCGATGGAGCCAGCCCCGCGACGGATCGGGGCCACCGCCCAGGCCATGAGACGCCGCCACCACCCCTCGGGGACCGGTTGGGTGCGTGCCTGGGCCCGGGCCCGGGCCGCCTGGACGTGAGCGATCCAGGCCGCCGGGGGCGGCGGAATCTCCTCCTCAGGTCCCTGCCGCTCCTCGACCCCCGGGGCGACCCGGCTGACGAAGGAGGCCTGGGGCGCCGTGGCCCGGATATGGGCAAGCCAATGGGCCGGTGGCGCCTCCTCGTCGAGGATGGAGCGACCCCGGTCCCCGGTCGGGGATTCGAGGCGCGCCAACCAGGCGGTGAGGACGGCGTGCAGCCGCCGCAGCAGGGCGATCAGCCAGGTGCGCCACCAGGACATGGGAGGGGTCATGGATCCGTCAGGGTCACGCCGGCTCGCGCCGGAGCTTCTCGAACACCAGGGTCACGGATTCGATGGCCGCCTCGCGGCTGAGGGTGTCCAACAGGGCTCCGCGCCAGCGGCACGGCCACGCCTCCTCCAGCACCCACGACACGGTCGGCACGCCGCCGGCCTGACCTTCATAGTCGAGGGCGGTGATGGTGACGTTTTCGCGGCGGATCTGGCCGGTGACAGCGGACTCCAGCCAGTTCCAAATGAAGGCATCCTTGGTCAGGCCATAGCGCAGGACAACCTCGGAGTACTCCACCCGGCCCGGCAGCCAGCGGACCTGCTCATTAAGGCCGGCTTCGCGGTACTTGATGACCTCGACATCGACGCCGAGCTGGCTGCAGCTGGTGAAGTGGGCGGTGTGGTTGCCAACGCGCAGCAGGAAATTGTAGGCGCGGAGGGGATCGGTACGGGACATGGTCAGCCTTCCTCGATGCTAGTGCCGCCGGCGTGCTGGCCGATGCGGAAGATGATGAATTCAGCGGGTTTGACGACGGCGACGCCGATCAGCGTCACGACTTGGCCGAGTTCGATGGTCTCGGGGGTGTTGGTTTCGGCGTCGCACTTGACGTAGAACGCCTCCTCGGGCGTCTTGCCGGCGAGCATGCCCTGACGCCACAGGATGGTCAGGAAGGCCGTGATATCCCGGCGAATGGCCTGCCACAGGAACTGGTCGTTAGGCTCGAAGACGATCCAGTTGGTGCTGCGGCCGATGGATTTCTCCATGAAATTGAAACAGCGGCGGACGTTCAGGTAGCGCCACTGGCTGCTGCCGTCGGCCACCGTGCGGGCACCCCACACGCGGATGCCCTGGCCGGTGAAGAAGCGGATGCAGTTCACCCCGGCCGGGTTGAGCACGCCCTGCTCCTGGGGCGTCAGACGGTAGCTGACATTGAGAGCGCCCCGGATGATCTCGTTGGCGGGAGCCTTGTGGACGCCCCGCGTAGCATCCGTGCGGGCGTAGATACCGGCCATGTGGCCCGAGGGGGGCACCGTGACCAGGGATTCGCCGTCGAGGGCGTCCTTCACGGTAATCCACGGCCAGTAGACCGCCCCGTAACCGCCGTCGGAGGGCCGGGGGCGGGCACCGCCTTCGCTGCTCCCGGGCACGGCCACGGCCGTGAACTGATCGATGGAGGTCACTTGCTGGGGTCCGTCGAGAACCGCCACCCGATCCTTCATGGATTCGCAGTGGCTCAGCAGGGCATCGTAACTGCCGGCATCGGCGTAACCGGGGGCGGCGACGATGGCGACTTCATCGACCTGTTCGAGGACCCGCAGGCCCTTGGCCAGGCTGCCATCGGTGCCCAGGTTGATGATGTAGCAACGCGAGCCACCGTTGGCAAAGAAGCCGAACACCCCGTGGATCAGGGGCGTGGCGGCAACGTCATCGGCGACGAAGGTCTTCTGGAACTGGGTCCAATTGTTGACGGCCAGGGGTTCGCCGACGGGAGCGTCGGATCGGGTCGCCAGGCCGAGGAAGGCCGCCGTGCTGGTGCCGACCGGCTGGATAGGACGGGCACCGGTCTGCATCTCTTCGACGTAGACGCCGGGGCTGAGGTAGGTGGGCATGGATCAGGTCTCCGGAGGAGGTGGGATAACGAGGGTTTGAGAGAGGTCGCCGGGACGCAGGGCGAGGCGCACCTCCCCGCGACGGGTAACCGCGGTCAGGTGGGTGGGCCGGGCATCGGCCGGGACCAGGAGGCGGAATCGTCCCTGAAGATCCGTCAATGCCGGGGCACCGAGGCCCGGGGCCGTAAGGCGAACGCCCGCTTGGGGGCGACCGCCGCCGCCCACCACCTGGCCGGTGATCGGTACCAGGCCGGACAGGCCGATGGACAGGGGGGCCGTGACCGGCGGGGCCGCCGCCGGTTCCCGGGGTTTGATCAACGGCACCAGGAGCGTCCACGAGGGGCGCGGGGTCACTCCCAGGGCCTGCCACAGGGCCGTGGGCGGTGGCACCAGATCGCACAGCACGCGCCGGTCCTCTTGGGCGGCCAGGGCGGACAGGGACAACAGTCCCAAGGCTTGCAAGCCATCCGGAGCCGTAGCGGTTACGAGATGCGCGGCCAGGGCATCCACCGGCTGCCAACCGGCGGCCCGGGCAGGACCTGCCTCACGGAGTTCCAGGGGATGCAGATAGAGGGCCGAACGACCCTTCGCGGTGGGCGGCAGTCCCACTTCCACGGACTTCCCCGTGATGTCCGCCAGGAGCTTGGTATGGGCGGTGACCCCCAAGGGATCGCGGCTTTGACGTGGAGAGCGGGCGTCCCGGCGAGTCATAGGCGTACGAAATTCACACGGTCATGATGGGGTGACCGCCCCGGGACGCATGTCGAGCCTCCTCACCGAGATGTCATTTCGTGATGATGCAAAGGGTTCCAGTTGTAATCGGCCACTCAGTCGATTTCTTTCAGCGACTTTCCGGCGGATCGTGGAACCTCGATGAAGCGTGTTGCGGTAGTTGAGTCGTCTTCGCAGGCCCTGGTGGACCTTATCCGTCGGCTGGTCACCCAGGCTGGCTTGGGGCCAACGGGAATCGCCAGTTTGTCCGGGGTGAGTGTACCCACCGTCCGCCGGATCCTCGCCGGAGCCCGTTTCCGGGAGGTCGAGGTCCTGGAACGGGCCTGTGTCGCCAGTGGCTTGGGACTGCTGAGTCGTGATGCCGACGGCATCTATCACCCGCTGCTGGATCCCGGGCCCTGGGCACCGACGGACGTGCCGGTGGCGCCCCCGGCACCACCGGCGCCACCGGGATCCGATGGACTCCTCCGTACTCTGGCCGATCACTGCCGTCGCCAAGGCCTGAATCCGCACCGACTCGCCCAGGGGGCGGGCATCCCCTACGCCAGCGCCCATCGACTTCTGGGCGGTCGCCCCTCCCGGGTGATCACCACCTTGCAACAGCTCCTGGCAGCCCTGGGGGCGACCTTAGTGGCGGTGGCCGGTGACGGGACCTGCACCACGGTTCCTATCATGCCCACGGATCCCGCCCTCGGGGCCGCCCGCCGCCGGGCCCACGCCGAGAGTCAGCGACGTTACCGCCAGCTGCATCCCGCACCGGCATCCACGGGGCACGCCCCCGGACGCCTACGCATCGGCAAGGGCGAGGTCCTCGACCTGTACCGGCGCCACCACCTCAGCTTTGCCGAGATCGGCCGCATCGCCGGCGTGTCGCGGCACCGCATCCGCCAAATCGTGGCGATGATGGACGGCGTCCATCACGATCCCATCTCTCGGTGAGGCCCTTGGACCGTCGGACTGGTGCGGGACGTAGATTGTCGACATGGTCTTTCACCGCACCTGGCTGCTGAGCTGCTCACTTTTGGTCCTGGCGGGCTGTGCCCCCTCACCGATAGATCAGGCCTTCGTTCCACCGGCGCAGTTTGCGGGATTGAAGCCCACCGACCTGCCCCTGGCCCCGTTCCCCATCGATGGCGTGGCCTGGACCACCCTCAGCCAGGCCGAACTGCGGGCCCAGCTGCCCAACCGCGCCACGACGGTGATGATCCAGCGGCAGAATCCGGACGGGAGCCTTAGCCTGGCCGAAGCGCCCGTGAGCGGATCCCCCGGGGCCTACACGGTCATCATCGATTACCTCAAATTTACGACCCAAGTCTTGGTCAAAGGTCCTAACGGCATCCCGGCACTGATCCGGGTCGGCGTTGGCCTCCGCATCCGGGCTCAGGTCGTCACCACCCGGCCGGGCCTGAACCTGGGCAGTTTGCTGACCATCGCCACCGCGTCCCAGGCGGGTGATCTCACGGGCAGTTTCTCCGTGGATCTGCTGGGATTGGATGCCCCCGACAGCCTGGTGCTGCCACCCGGTGCCGAAATTTCCCAGGGATCCGTCCAGGGCCTGCTGGCGACGGTGCAAGCCGTCGAGCAACGTTTGCAGGCGCACGACAGCACCTTCCGGCCGCTGGTCGTGGCCTGGCGCGATCTCCGGTCCGATGAGTTGCCTCCGGCACCAAGTGCTCCAGGAGCCCATCCCGTTGCCGGTGGTCCAGGAGGCAGCACGAGCGCTGGGATGCCGAGTCGCTCCTTCCAGCCAGTTCCTGCGGCCTCACCCGCGGCGGCGGGAACCACCGCTGCCATCAGTCCCTAAGGGGTCCCGGAACGCTTGGCGAGCTGGCGCTCCAGGACGGCGATACGCCGCTTCAGGGTGGTCACCTCCCGCGTCAGTTCCTGATTACGCCCAATGATGCGATCCAAAAGCACGCTCAGAGCCCGGATCCGTTCGTTAGGATCCGGCTGCTGAGGGTCATGCGTTATCGTTCGGCGTAGGCGGGGCACAAAGGAGTATACCTCACCTTGGAGACCTGCGGGGATTTTTCCCATCATCACGATGTTGGCTCACGGTGAACTGGGTCGATTGTTCCGCTCATCCGCTTCGGCCTAGTTCATCAGCCATACACCCCGGAGGACTCCCCATGGCCATCGTCATTCAAGCTCATCATCCCGTCACGGACCAGGAAGCCCGTTGGTGCGTCAGCGTCGCCGAAAACTACCTGCGCCAGTCGGACTTAGCTTCGTTCCTCTGGAATGAGCTGCAGCGCGTTCCCGAGACCTTGACCATCCATGTCCACCACGCGGGATCGAAGGTCATCGGCAATACCTGGGCTCCGCCGGCTGTCGGTGCCGTGAACAGCGCCGGGAACATCACCTGGAACGTCAATCGCACCCTGACCGCGACCGAGGTGGTGGGCGACGAACCCGGCCTCACAACGTGGCAGAAATTCCTGGCCGCCTTCACCCCCGACAAGCAGGCGCTGATGAGCCCAGCCATCCTGCTGATGCACGAAATGGGGCATGCTTACCAGTTTCTCTCGGACCAGGTGGTCCAGGAACAGGGCAACAGTTTCCAGAATCGCCTGAATCAGGCCTTGGCTGGGAATAAGACGGTGCTCCTGGATCTGGAGAACATCAATGTGAACGCCATTGAGAACACCGTGGCCAACGAACTGTCGGCTAAGGGCTCGCCCGAAGGCATCCGTTGGGATTACCTGAAGGCCAAGGCCAACGCGTAGGAGATCTGCTGACCGGCGAGGGGAGCACCCTGTTGCTCCCTCGCCCGTGTTGGTGGCATCCTAGCCGGCCCGCGTGAACCCGCCCGGCGTCTTCTTCGCCAACCGTCGAAGTTCCAAGGACAGGAGGGTAGTGGAGACCTGGGACGCCGGCAGAGCCGTGGCCCGCACCAGGTCATCGACCATCCGGGGCGTGTCGTCGAGCAGCAGGTACAGTTGTTTTTCGCGGCCCGACAAGCTGGCGGCCCGGGGGGATTCCGCCGGGGCGGCGCCGACGCCGCTGGCGAGGGTCGTCAGGGGTTCAATGGCCTCGATCACCTGGTCGATGGAGGTGACCAGGGTCGCGCCGTCGCGGATCAGTTGGTTGGCCCCGGCGCTTTCGGGATTGTCGATGGCTCCCGGCACGACCAGGACCTCACGGCCCAATTCCCCGGCCATGCGGGCGGTGATCAGGGCCCCGCTGCGGGCCCCGGCCTCGACCACCAGCACGGCTAAAGACATGGCGGCCACCAGCCGGTTGCGACGGGGAAAGGTGCCCGGGCTGGGGGGCGTGTCGAAGGGCAGTTCGGAGATCACTGCCCCGTTGCCGGCGGCGATCCGCTCGGCGAGGGGCCGGTTCTCCTCCGGATAGCATTTTCCATGGCCACTGCCAATGATAGCGATGGTCCGGGTTTTACCGGCCAGGGCCGCCTCGTGGGCTGCCGTATCAACCCCCCGGGCCAGGCCGCTGATGACGGTGGCCCCGATTCGGGCCAGACCTTGGCTCATGCGGGTCGCCACCCGGTGCCCGTAGGACGACGGCCGCCGGGGCCCAACCACGGCGATGGCCAGGGCATCCCGGGCCTCCAGGGTTCCGGTCATCCACACCGCCAGGGGTGGGTCCGACAGGCGCAGCAGGGCCGTGGGATAATCCGGATCGGCACGGGTGATGATCCGCACCCCCGCTTGATGACAGGCGGCCCGCTCATGGGCCACCAGTTCCTCGCCCCGGGGATCGCACAATTTCCGCGCCCGCTCGGGCCCGATGCCGTCGATAGCCTGCAATCGGTCCATCCGCCAGGTAAAGACCTCCCGCGGATCGCCCCCTGCTTCCTCAATCAGCCGTGCCGCCGTCACCGGCCCCAGGCCGGGCAGCAGGGCCAATCGAAGCCAGGCGTCGTCGGGGGTCATGGGTGGGCCTCCTGGGCGGGAGAGGGGAGAGGAGAGAGGAGAGAGGGGACAAGACAGGGCGTGGGAGTCGGGGAAGACGTGCCGTGGATGGGGTGCGTCACCCGTGCGAAGGAGATGGGACCATCGCGGTAGCGGTGTCCCCTCTCCCCTCTCCCCTCTCCCCTCTCCCGGGAACTTCTAGCCCGGCAGCAAAAGCAGCCTCCACAAAGCCGACCCCCGGTGCGGTAACCATTTCCACCGTCCCAATTTTCACCGGCAGAATGAAACGGGTGGCACCCTTTTCGACTTTCTTGTCGAGGGCGCAGTGGGCGGCCAGGGTGGCGGCCAGGGCCGGGGGGGCGGGGTGGGCCAGGGGCAGGCGGTAGCGGGTCAGGAGGGCGTCCTGGCGGCGGATCAGGGTGTCGTCCGTCAGCAGGCCGGTGCGGCGGGCGAGGTCGGCGGCCATGCGCATGCCGATGCCGACCGCTTCGCCATGGAGGTAGGCGGTATACTTCGTCTCCCGCTCGAGGGCGTGGCCGAAGGTGTGGCCGTAATTGAGGTGGGCGCGCACGCCCTGTTCGGTTTCGTCCTGTTCGACGTACCACGCTTTGATCCGGCAACTTTCGGCCACGGCGTGGGCCACAGCGGCGGGGTCGCCGGCTTCCAGGGCTTCGGCGTTCGCCTCTTGCCAGGCCAGAAAGGCGGGGTCGTTGATGATCCCGTATTTGAGGATTTCCGCGAGGCCGGCTCGGTATTCCCGGCGGTCCATGGTCTGGACCAGGGCCGGGTCGATGACCACGGCGGCGGGTTGGCAGAACGCCCCCACCAGATTTTTCCCGGCCGCCGAGTTGACCCCGGTCTTGCCGCCGACCGAGGAATCGACCATCGCCAGCAGGGTGGTGGGCACCTGGAGGAAGCGCACGCCGCGCATCCAACAGGCGGCGACAAAGCCTGCCAAGTCGCCGGACACGCCGCCGCCGAAGCCGAGCACCGCGTCGCTGCGGTCGATTTTGGCGGCGGCGGCGGCGGCCCACATCCGCTCGGCGGTGGTCACGGTTTTCGACGGCTCACCCGCCGGGAAGGTGGCGATCACCGGGGTTAGGCCGGCGGCGCGCAGGCTGGCCTCCAGGCGAGCACCGTGGAGGCGGGCGACCGTTTCGTCGGCGACCACCAGCACCTTGCGGCCCTTGAGCCGGGGGGCGACCAAGGCCCCAACGCGGTCGAGGTTCCCGGGGGCGATGGAAATGTCGTAAGCGCGGTCGCCGAGGGGGACGTGGACAGTAGTGGTCATGGGAGGGTGGTCCAATCCTCGACCCGCAGGCCAGGGACGCGGGAAAATTCCCGGGTGTTGTTGGTGACGATGGTGAGGCCCCGGGCCAGGGCGGTGCCCGCGAGGAGGACATCGACGGTGCCGATTCGCTGGCCCTGGGCCGACAACTGCGCCTGGATCCGGGCCGAACATGCCGCGTCGGCGGCGGTGAAATCCAGCACCGGCAGGGTCCGACTGAGGACGGTGACGATGCTCCGCCGGGGTTCCGGGCGCTCGGCACTCTCGGCGCCCACGAGCAGTTCGTGCACCGTGAGGGTCGATAGGTGCAGATCTTGGGGCCGCTGACGCTCCCACCGGGCCACCACCTGGGGGTGGCCCTTGGTAAAGAAAATCACGGTGTTGGTGTCGAGGAGGACGCCCATCACCAGGACACGCGGGGACTCTCGGGCCCGTATTCGGGGCGAGTCCACTCCTCATCCTTCATGCTTCCCGCCAAGGCCATGACCTCCGGCGGCCATTGGTCCCGGGTGTGCTGCTCGACCCACGACGCCACCAGCCGACTCACGGGCAGGTTGGCCTTGACGGCGGCGGCCCGCAAACGGGCTTCCAGGCCGTCTTCCAGATAGATGGCGATGGTGCTCATGGCATCCAATATACCCATCCAATGGGTTTATACAAGCCTACGGTAGGGGACGTGCAGTTCCCGCACCAGGGGGTAGGTGCGGCGCTGGAGGGTGACCAGCCGGAGGTTGTGGACGATGGCCGTGGCGGCCACCAGGCAGGCGGCGAAGGTGATGCTGGTGGCCGCCAGTTCGCGCTTGAGGACCGCCGCCCGACGGGCCACGGCGCCGTCGATGGGCAGGGTGGTGAAGGCACCGAGCATGGTCTCCACCGCATCGAGTTCGGCCTCGTTGCGGATCCCCGTCAACAGTTCCGTGACCGTCAGGGTCGAGACGAACAGGTCATCCTTGCGGTACTCCAGGAATTCCGCCGCCTGGCGGACCCCCGCGAGGTAGTCCACCAGGACATCGGTATCGATTAGGAGGCCGTCCGTGGTCATGATGCGAAGTCACTTCTCGAACGTCCGGGGTCCGGGGTCCGGGGTCCGGGGTTCAAGACAGGACGCGGCGTGCGGGTCGGGCACGTCCGGCAGATCCCAGAGGTCAGACCC
>CAIUVD010000286.1 GCA_903902515.1 uncultured Planctomycetota bacterium
ACGGACGGCGTGCCGCACTCTCCAAACCAGGGTGAAGGAGCGTCCTCGTCACCAATCCCACCGCCATGACCGGACTGGTCGCTAGCCTACTGAGAATGGAAGGTGGTCGGTGAGTCGGATTCGGGCACCAGGCGGGATGTGGTTTCGCGATGCCCTGCGTGGTCATGTTGATGAAGCGACGAGGCGCGGTGAGGAAGGGTCTTTTCGCAAAGACGGGATCCCTGTGCTCAGGGAAACGGAGGTGTGGCCGGTCCTCGTCGCGTGGTCGCGTTGGATGTCCAAGTGGTGCAGTCGCGTCAGTCTCAACAAAATAGCTGCTCGACAGAGCATTATGAACGAGTCGGCGATCGAAGGTTGATCGACCACTAAAAAATTGGCGTCCTGGGTTCGATCAGGGGTGGAAGCCGGGTGGTCGCCGATGTGCAGCGTTGCACAGCGGAATCGACGCCATTCGGATCATTGATGCTGTGCCATGCAGCATATCGCGCATTACTTTGGGAATGGTCCCGATTCGAGTGCTGCACCGAAGAACTTCTGACGCCTCGGTTCGTCTACTGGCATACCTTAGGCTATTTGCCTAACGTGACCGCGCTGCCGGCTCAGTCCGTCAGCCTCGACGCCAGACCCTTAACCGTCCCCGGGACCCGCCCATGAAGACCCTCGTCAAAGTCGACATCAACACGCCGCCGGAGAAGCAGGACATCCTGCATAACCGCTGGCACCCCGACATCCCGATGATCGCCACGGTCAAGCCGGGTGACGAGTTCCGGGTTGAGTGTGTGGACTGGACGGGTGGTCAGATCAAGGACGACGACAGCGCGACGGACATCAAAGTCGTCGACCTCTCCAAGGTCCACTACCTCACGGGCCCCATCGCCGTCGAAGGTGCCGAGCCCGGCGATCTCCTCCAGGTCGACATCCTCGATGTCGGCGTCCTGCCCGACAGCCAGTGGGGTTTCACCGGTCTGTTCGCCAAGGAGAACGGCGGCGGCTTCCTGACGGATCACTTCCCCGATGCCCGCAAGGCCTGCTGGAACTTCAGCGGCATCTACGCCAATTCCCGCCACATCCCCGGCGTCGAATTCGCCGGCATCATGCACCCCGGCCTGATCGGCTGCCTGCCCGACCACAAGATGCTGGCCGAGTGGAATAAGCGCGAGAAGGAGCTGTTCGACACCAATCCGACCCGTGTTCCTCCCCTCGCCGCCCTGCCCTACGCCGAAACCGCCCACATGGGTCGGATGTCGCCGGAGAAGGCCAAGGCTGCCGCCAAGGAAGCTGCCCGTACCGTGCCCCCGCGCGAACACGGCGGCAACTGCGACATCAAGAACCTGACCAAGGGCTCCTGCGTTTACTTCCCGGTCTACGTCAAGGGTGGCGGCCTCTCGATGGGCGACATCCACTTCAGCCAGGGTGACGGCGAAATCACCTTCTGCGGCGCCATTGAAATGGCCGGCTACCTGGATCTGCGCGTGTCCATCATCAAGGACGGCGTCAAGAAATATAACGTCAAGAACCCGATCTTCCGCTCCAGCCCGATGGAGCCCCGGTACAGCAAGTACCTGATTTTCGAGGGCATTTCCGTCGACGAGTCCGGCCAGCAGCACTACCTCGACGTGCATGTTGCCTACCGCCAGGCCTGCCTGAACGCCATCAACTACCTCAAGAACTTCGGCTACACGGGCGAGCAGGCCTATGCCATCCTCGGCACCGCGCCGGTTGAGGGCCGCATTTCGGGCATCGTCGATATTCCGAATGCCTGTGCGACCCTGGCCATCCCGAGCGAGATCTTCAACTTCGATGTGCTGCCCAATGCGAATGGGCCGAAGATCTCGATCCCGACCAATGCCGATCTGGCCAAGGTGACCTGATCACCCGCTGACGGCCCCGGTCGCCCTCCACGCATCCCTCCACCGATTCTATCCGCCTGGGTCTCCCAGGCGGCACGGGGACTCCATGCCGCTCTACGAACACGCTTGCCCTAACCACGGCACTTTCACTGACCTCCGTCCGTTCTCGCGTTCCAGCGAAGCGGCGGACTGCCCGACCTGCGGTCAGTCCTGTGCCCGTGAAATCTCCATCCCGCACTTCCGGACCCTCGAAAAGGGCACGCGGATTGCCATGGAACGCAACGAAAAAAGCGCCCACGCGCCCCACGTCTGCCACTCCGGTTGCTCCCACACCCACAAAGCCCCCAAGCAGTCCGCCGCTCAGCCGGCCAAGCTGCAAGCCTACACCGGCCCACGTCCGTGGGTCGTCGAACACGCCTAAACCAATCCCCCTGTCCCCGTCCCCCCAGGAGTCTCTCCCGATGTCCATCACCACTCACCGTCCGCTCGGCCGTCTCGTTACGGCCCTGGCCTTCGCGATCTCCGCGCTGGTTCCTGCCGCTGCCGAAGACTGGAAGAACCCGGTCCTCGATAAATACCCCACGGCTGCCGTGAACACCACCGGCCTCAAGGTGTTCGATGACAAGGTCATCGTCGGCCAGCTCCACTCGGCGACCGGCACCATGGCCATCTCCGAGACCGGCTCCATCGAGGCCGAGCGCTTGGCCATCAAGCAGATCAACGACGCCGGCGGCATCCTTGGTCGTAAGATTGAGTACATCTTCGAAGACGGCGCCTCCGACTGGCCGACCTTCGCCGAAAAGGCCAAGAAGCTCCTGATCAACGATAAGGTCGGCACCGTCTTCGGCTGCTGGACCTCCGCCAGCCGCAAGGCCGTGCTGCCGATCTTCGAAAAAGAGAACGGCATGCTCTACTATCCGACCTTCTACGAAGGTCTGGAGCAGTCGAAGAACGTGATCTACACCGGCCAGGAAGCCACCCAGCAGATTCTCTTCGGCCTCGACTGGGTCTCCAAGGAAAAGAGCGCCAAGACCTACTTCCTGGTCGGCTCCGACTACATCTGGCCGCGTACCTCGATGAAGATTGCCCGTATCCACATCGAGAAGCACCTGAAGGACAGCAAGGTCGTGGGCGAGGAGTACAAGCCCCTCGGCGACACCGACTTCAAGTCCCTGATCAACAAGATCAAACTGGCCAAGCCTGACGTCATCTTCACCGCCATCGTCGGCGGCTCGAATGTGTCGTGGTACAAGCAGCTGAAGGCCGCCGGCATTACCGGTGCGTCCCTCGAGAAGAACAAGCAGGCCATGCTCACCCTGTCGACCTCGGAAGACGAGATCTACGGCATCGGTGGTGAAAACTGCGAAGGCTTCTACGCCAGCTTCAAGTACTTCCAGAGCCTGACCAACGAGAACAACATTGCCTTCGTGAAGGCTTTCAACGAGCTGTACTACGACAAGTATAAGGGCAAGGCCGTCATGGGCGACGTGACCCAGGCCGCCTACCTCGGCCCCTGGCTGTGGAAGGCCACCGTTGAGAAGGCTGGTTCCTTTGACATCGACAAGATCGCTGCCAACAGCGAAGGCATCGAGTTCAAGGGCGCCCCCGAAGGCTACGTCAAGATCCACGCCAACCACCACCTGTGGTCCAAGGCCCGCATTGGCAAGATGCGTCTTGATGGCCAGTTCGACATCGTGGCCGAGTCGCCTGAGTTGATCGAGCCCAACCCGTTCCCCGAAGGCTACAAGTAGACCAGGAATGTGTTGAGTCCGTTCCCCTCCAGCCCGGCCGCCCACGGGCCGGGACTGGAGGGGGTCGCGGAGGTCGCGGTGCCGCCCCAGTTGCTACCACGCCCTCCCCGTCCCCCTCCTGAGCCCTCCCTTTCCACGACCGTCCTCGGGATCCGCCCATGACCAAAATCGCCTTGATCGCCCTGGCCGGCCTCTGTTTTGCCGACTATACCATGGATGAGCTGAAAAGCGTGCTCATCATGCAAGGGTTCGCCGGCATCAGCCAATTCTCGGTGTTTCTGCTGATGGCCCTCGGCTTGGCCATCATCTTCGGCCAGATGGGCGTCATCAACATGGCCCACGGCGAGTTCATGACGATCGGTGCCTACGCCACCGTCGGGACCTCGATCCTGGCCGAGAAGTTTCTTCCCGCCGGGCTGTTCGGGTGGTACTTCCCCCTCGCGGTGGTGGTCGCCTTTGGTGTGGCCTATGTGGTCGGTTGGTTGACCGAGTACTTGATGATCCGGCACCTCTACCAACGACCTCTGGATACGCTGCTCGCCACCTGGGGCCTGTCGATGATCCTCCAGGAAACCTTTCGCCAGACGTTTGGTGCCCGCGAAACCAGCGCCACCATGCCCGACTGGTTGATGGGCTCCTGGCAGCCGAAGGAGGGTCTCGATATCCCGATCAACGGCCTGTTCCTCCTCGGTGTGACCATCGTCATGACCGCCCTCGTCTACCTGATGATGTACAAAAGCCGCTGGGGCCTGCGGGTTCGGGCCACGGTGCTGAACCGCAACATGGCCGGGGCCGTGGGCATCAACACCAAGGGGACTGACCGCGCCACCTTCGCTCTTGGTTGCGGCATCGCCGGCATCGCCGGTGCGGCCTTCACCACCATCGGCTCCGTCTCGCCCACTGCTGGTGGCCTCTACATCGTCGACACCTTCCTGGTCGTGGTCTTTGGCGGCGCCGGCAGCCTGGTTGGTACCATGCTCTCGGCCTTCGGCATCGCCCAGGCCCAGTCGATCATCGAGTTCTTCCTCAGTGGTGTGCTGGCCAAGGTCCTCGTCCTGACCTCGGTGATCTTCATCCTGATGATCCGGCCCCAGGGCCTGATCGCCCAGAAGATTCGCAAGTGATCTCCTCCTTCATCCCGTCCCCTTCCGCGAGGACCTCTCTGTGAACACTGCGCTAACGAAGCTTTTCGGCGGACGCCAGGGATTGCTCGGATTTGTCATCCTGGCGGTGATCCTGCTGGTCGCGATCCCGGCCTTCCTGGACACCTTCCGCCTCAACATGGTCGCCAAGTGGCTGTCCTACTCCTTCGTTGCCATCGGCCTGGTGTTGTGCTGGGGTTACGGCGGCATCCTGGCCCTCGGCCAGGGGG
Source organism: uncultured Planctomycetota bacterium (assembly GCA_903902515.1). Classification (GTDB taxonomy): domain Bacteria; phylum Planctomycetota; class UBA11346; order UBA11346; family UBA11346; genus CAIUVD01. The sequence continues at coordinate 4,974 of CAIUVD010000286.1, forward strand.
TGTTCTGGGGTCTGGGCGG
>CAIUVD010000287.1 GCA_903902515.1 uncultured Planctomycetota bacterium
AGGCATCCCACATGGCGATGTTGAACGAGGCCTGGACCCACTTCAGCAGGCCGTTGTGGCCGAAGTACTCGCTCTCCTTGGCGAATTCCTGGGCCATGCGCACGGTTTCATGGACCTCGAACTGGGTCAGGAAGTCTGCCATGTCCCGCAGGGCACCACCGATGCCACGGTGGAAATAATGGAACGACAGCAGATAGCCTTGGCCGATTACCCCCCCATGGGTCTCGATCTCGGTGATGAAAAAATCGATATCGCTGATGGTGTGGGTGGCATCCGCGATGGGCTGGCTGATGGGGCTGCGGGCGCGGTAGAAGCGGACGTGCTTGATGTGGGTTGGGGAGGGCATGGGGCATTCCGGGGGAAGAGGGAGCCGTGGGTCAGCAAACGTCGCCGAAATTCCAGTCGTGGTCGACCAGGGGCGCGATGAGGCGACGGACCTCGGCCACGAGCCCCAGGTCGGGCGGTGTGAGGGCGGCCTCGATGCTCTGGGCCAATCGCTGGGGACTGGATGAGGTGGTGAGGGTGGTGGGAATGCGCTCCTCCGCGACGGCGAAGGACACCGCCAGGGCTTCCAGGGTGGTGCCCGCCGCCCGGCAGCAGGCGACCGCCTGGGCGACCACGGCTCGCTGCTCGGCCGTTGCTGGGTGCCACGCGGCCGGGCCCCGGGCCGTCAGCAGTCCCAGGGCCAGGGGCGAGGAGTTGATGACACCGATGCCCCGCCGCGCACAGGTCGGCAGCAGCTCCAGCAGCTGGGTATCATTCAGCGCGTAGTGGCTGTGGGTCATGATGACCTCCAGGTCGCACTCCTGGACCACCCGCCGCCACAGGGGCATGGGATAGGTCGACAAGCCGATGAACCGGACCACGCCGCGACGCTGGAGGTCCCGCAGGGTTTCAAGACCCTCGCCCAAGGCCTGGGGCACATGGCGCTGCCCTTGGTATTCGATGTCGTGCAGGAACAGCAGGTCCAGGTGGTCGGTCCCCAGACGCTGCAAGCTGGCTTCGACCGAGGCCAGGATGCGGGGGCGGCTGTAATTGAACTCATCGCCGCCGTAACCACCGGGAGGCGTGAATTTCCCGACCTTGGTCGAGAGCACGTAGCGGTCCCGGGGAACGCCGCGCAAGGCGCGGCCCAACACCGTTTCGGCTCGCGTGCCGCCATAGGCCGGCGACACATCCAGGTAGTCGAGGCCTCGGTCCAGGGCGACCCGCACGGCACGGATACCCTCATCCTCGTCGATCGTGCCGTAAACACCGCCCAGGGACGAAGCGCCGTAGGACAGGATGGGAACGGTCAGGCCGGTGCGGCCCAGGGCGCGACGTTTCATGCCACCTCCACCTGAATCTTCACCGCATCCCGGGCCGTGAGGGCGAACTCCAGGGCCTCCGCTGACTGGCGGAAGGGAAAGCGGTGGGTCACGAGATCATCGAGCACCAGACGGCCGTCGGCCACCAAGGCCAACACCGCCGGGAAGGCCTGGTGGTACTGGAGGGACCCGCGCAGGGTCAGTTCCTTGGTCATCAGGCGATTGAGAGGCACCTCGACCAGGTCAGGCAGGGTGCCCACCTGGACGATGGTACCGCCCGGGCACACCGCCGTCAGGCAGGTGACCAGGGCGGGGGCGGCACCCGCGCATTCGAAGGCGATGGCCGGGGCTTCCGCAGCGAGGCGATCCGGGGTGGCGGGATCTGCGGGATCGAGGACGACCTCCGCCCCACTGCGCAGGCCCACGGCCCGGTTTGCGGGCGTTGACTCCACCAGCACGCACCTCCCGGCCCCCAGGGCCTTGAGGATGCGCAGGATCAACTGCCCGATGGCTCCACCCCCCACCACCAGGGCGGGCTGCCCCTCGATCACCCCCGCGCGTTGCACGGCCTGCCAGGCGACGGCGGCGGGCTCGATCATGGCGCCGGTCTCAAGGCTGACGCCCGACGGCAGGAGGTGGACCTGATGGCCGGGTACGCACACGTACTCTCCGAGGCCACCATCCAGGTGGGGCCAGGCGGCCGCAGATCCCAGGTAGCGCTTGGCCGGGCAGCGGCTGGCATGACCGGCCTGGCAGGAGGGACAGGTCCCGCAGGCATGGAGCGGGTCCACCGTCACCGCCTGACCCGGGACCAGGTGGCGGACTTCGCTGCCGAGGGCGGCCACCGTTCCGGACAGTTCATGGCCCAGGGCGAAGGGCGCCCGGGGCACGAACGCACCGCAGCGGCCGTGGTGGAAGTAATGTTTGTCGCTGCCGCAAATGCCGACGCGGGCGACCCGCACCAGCACATCGCCAGGGCCCGGGAGGGGTCTGGGTACCGTATCGAGGTGCAGGTCATGGGCGCCGTACAGGCGAAATCGGTGCATCGGAATGGTCATACCGCCATCCTGACAGCCTTGGTGGTGCCTTCGTCCACCGGCGAGCGGTGGTGGATCGTGCACAAAGTCCATTGTCGCGCCGCTGGTGATGCCCACCTTGGCGACCATGGCCAAACGCGATGCCCCTCAGTTTCTCGTCGGCGGCGGGGTGCTGACCATTGATGATGAGCGCGCCCAGGCGGCCGCCGTTACGGCGGGAAAAATCGACTTCCGCGCGGTGACCCACGGTCGCTACCTGGGGACTCCCTTGGCCGAGGACCTGCTTCCCGGTCTCAGCAGCGCCGGCCGATGGAATGCCGTGGGCGAGCAGGACTGGGGCGTACCGGACCACCGCAACGAAGGGATCGAGGTCGTCCTGGTGGAACGTGGACGGGCGACCTTCGGCGTGGAGGGCCGGATCCATGACCTGCGGGCCGGAGATGTGACGGTCACCGCACCCTGGCAGCGTCACCGCCTGGGGGGGCCGCACCTCGGTCCGGGGCTCCTCCATTGGATGATTCTGGATGTCGGGGTGCGACGGGGCGGTCAACGGTGGCGGTGGCCACCCTGGATCTGCCTCGCTAAGCAGGACTTGGTCGACCTCGAAATGGGCATCAAGGATCTCGGCCGACCCGTACGGTTAGGCAGTGATGAACTCCGCGCGGCCATCCGTCGCCTCGGGGCGCTGGTCGAGGATCCAACGACCCGTGGCTGGGCCTCCGATGCGGCCATCGCCATCAATGGGGTATTCGCGGCTCTTCTGCGTTCGCTGCGCGAGCCACCGCCGGTCCGCGCCACCGGGGCGGAAGATCGCGTGGCGAATTTCCTGCGCTGGCTGGCCGAGGATCCCGTTCGCTGCACCGCCGCCTGGCCCGTGACCAGGATGGCCAAGGAGTGCGGCCTGGGGAGTACGGCCTTCACCACCCAGTGCGTACGCCTGACCAATCAGCCCCCTCGCCAATATGTGCTCGGGCTGCGTCTGGCCGAGGCGGCCCGTCGCCTGCGGGACGAACCCCACGTACCCGTGACCCGCATCGCCCTGGGGGTGGGATTCTCCTCCAGTCAGTACTTCGCCCGGCAGTTCCGCCACCGGTATCGCTGCACGGCCCTGGCGTGGCGGCGGGGGGGAACGCTGATCGCGGTCGCCCCCTGACCCGGTGATCGACCGAGGTGGTCAGGGAGCGGGGACCCGACCCACCTGGGAATCCCCAAGGCCCAGGTGGCCCGCCTGGCAGCGGACGTCGAGGGGCGGACGACCCCCACCCAGGGTGATTCGCCAGCCCTCGGGAACGGTCTCGACCGTCGGCAATCCACCGCCCAGCAGGGACCCGGGGACCAACGCCGTCACGAAGACGACCGGGCCCGCAGCCTGACGGAGGTGGCGCACCGTGAGGGCCGGGATGGGCGCCCGGCTGGGGAAGCCCTTGATCACATCCCACCCGAGGATTTCCGGTTCGGTGACACCGGAATCGGCCCGCACCACCTCTCCGCCGGCGAGGGGGATGAGGGCCATCAGGGTCGATCCATCCTCGTGGCGCGGCAGCACCGTCCTGCCCGCCGGATCCATCGACCAGGCGGTGCTGCGGAGGTGCCAGCGCAGGTCGTACTGGTGGTCGCGGGTGTCGGGAGGAGTGAGGGTGTCGACGACCAGGGTGACGCCGTCGGTGGTGCGGAAGAGGATCTCCCGCCGATGCCGGACCATGACGGGATCCTGACGGCCGTAACCGCCGACATGCCAGCCCGCCGCATAGATCGTCCCCGGGGCCTCCTGCCAGATCGGCTCCGGGGTGTCCGGGGGCAGCAGGCCGACGGGATCCGCGTCCGACTCCCGCGGCCGGTTCTGACTCCGCTGGTCGACCATCACCGAGTTGTGGGAAGCCGTCGAGACCGACCAGGTGCGGAAAGGGCTGCGGTTGTAAGTCCCGCCGGTACCGTCGAACACCGTCATCCGTCCATCGGGGGCGTAGATCAGGTTCAGCGCATCCAGGTGGCCATGGCCGCCGCCCATGGGTCCGACATCGAACAGCAGGTAGGCCGCATTCCGTTGCCAGCCGGTGCGCATCACCCCATAGCCCGTGTCCCGGAGGAACACCGAGGCGGGCAGCGGGGCCACGGTCGGGACGGTGTCGGCCACCAGTCCGGCGGCGAAGGCTACGGCGGGCTCCCCAGGCAGTTCGTCCCGGATGATCGGGGCGCAAACCTGGGCCAGGGCATCGGCCGTGGAATCATTGAGCGCGGGGATGATGCGGTCTGGCGACGAAATCTGGACGCTCCAGGCCGCCATACGGCCCAGGTGGGCCCGAAAGGCCGGCGGGAAGTCCGCCTCATGGCCGTTGAGCCGGGCCGCCTGCAGGACCCGGGCCATCTTGGCGATCAGCCACAGGTGGTAGGAGGGTGAACGTTCGTACCAGCCACCGTCAGCGTCACAGCGGCTGGTGATAAAGTCTTGGAGGATGCTGGCGGACCGAGCCCGCCAGGTGGCGGCTATCTTGAACTCCGGGAACAGGCAGGCGGTGCGGTAGAGCCCGGTTTGGCCGATGACGAAATGGTTGTTCCGGCCGGTGTTGCGTCGGGCCAGGAATTCGCCGTGCTCCCAGGCCGAGCGCACGAACAGCAGGAGATCGTCATCGGAGACGGCGGGATGGGTGATCAGGGGCCAGCCCGCATCGGGCCAGAACTCACCCATGCGCAGGCCGGCTTCGATGTACCGCCAGCCAGAGCCGGGACGCTCCCAATCCACGGCCGGCACCGGCATGGCCTCGACCCACGAGCGCAGGAGCGCCGCCCAGTGGCGGGCGTAACGGTCCTCACCGGAGGCCTGCTGGGCGGCCAGCAGACGCAGGGCGAATTCGTGGCGGCCGATGCTCCACACCCACTCATGGGTTTGGGTTGGGGCGCCGACGGTCGGGTCTAAGTGCCAGTCGATGCGTCCGCCGGGAAAGGTATGCTGGTTGACCAGCATGGTGAATTCCCCGCGCAGAACCCGCTCGCCGGCCTCGATGGCGGCGAGCGTCGGTTCCCCGGGCCCGGGGGCCGTCGGCAGGGTGATGCGACCGACGGTGCGGCTCCGGAAGTGGCGGGCCAGGGCCGCCCGGGCCCCCGGGAGATCCCCGGCTTCCTTGGCAGCGCGCACCGCCGCCAGGTCGGGACGCTGCAGGTCCAGCAGATCCAGGAGTCGTGCGTCGTCGATACCAGTGGGAATGGGCCAAGCCGGATCGTTACTGGCGGCCAGGTGCACGGGCGGTGAACCGGGCGCGGTCCGCAGCCGGAGGCCCGGTCCCGGCGAAGTCACCGCCCGGGGGACCACCACCCGTTGCCAGCCTCCAGGGGCCACCCGCAGGCGAAGGCCAGCGGATGCGGTCCCATTGTGCAGCTGCAGGAGACCTTCCTGTGCCCCCTCGACGCGCGCCAGAAATTCAAACGCCTCCGGCTGGTCACGACGCCGGAGCCAGGCGGCCCCGTCGTCGTTCACGGCTAAGCCCTCTTCCGGGACGACCACCGGCATGGGAACGTCGGCGGACCAGGAGAGGGTGGCAGTCAGGGCCACCAAGAGGGGCGTGGACCAGCAATTCCTAATGCGCATACCTTCATATATTAAATATTATCACCAGATTCAAGACGCGCCCGCCGCCCGAACCGCCTGGTGCATCACCCAGGGGGCCTCGACGGACGACCCCGCCCTCAGGCCCGGGTGAGGAAGCGATGGGCCTCATCCATGAATCCCGGCAGGACCTCATGGCCGTAGTCGGGGAAGATCGCCACCCGCTTGGCGGAGCGGATGCGATTGTAGGCGGCGAATTGGGTCGAGGGCGGACAGATCGTATCCATCAGTCCGACGGCCATCAGGACGGTCGCCTCGATCCGCGGAGCCAGATGGGCGACATCGATGTAGCCCAGGCGGTGCCACCACAGCATGGCGTTCTGGTGCTCCGGATCATGGCGCCGGAAGAAGTCGCGGAGTTCTGCGTAGGCATCCTTGGCCAAATCCATCTCCCACACCCGCTGCCAATCGCACAGGAAGGGGAATTTGAGGGCCGCCCGGCGGATCGACGGCACGAGGGCCGCGCAGGCCAGGGCCAAGCCACCGCCCTGACTGTTGCCCATGACCGATACACGGTCCGGATCGACCTCGGAAAAGCCGGATACGATGCGCGCCAGGAGGACCGTATCGAGGTAATGGTGGCGGTAGAGGAGGTTGCGTGAATCCGGATCCAGAAGACCCCGCACGAGGTGCCCATTGCCGGGAGAGGTGCGGAGGGTCCCCAGGTCCTGGCTGAGGCCACCCTGGCCCCGGCAATCGAGGGCCGCCACGCACTGGCCCTCGGCCACGAGCGCCAGTTTTTCATTCCATTCGCCGCTATGGTGGCCGAATCCGTGGAACTGGAGAATCGCCGGGGAGGCGGTGGTGCGCCCCCGGGGCCGGAGGTACTTGGCATGGACCCGCGCCCCGGCCGTGCCCGTGAACCACAGGTGGTAGCACTCGGCCAGGGGGGTGGTGAAGGACGACGGCGTAAGTTCAACCTGGGGATCCAGGGCCGCGACCTCGGCCAGTCCGGCTTCCCAAAAGGTGTCAAAATCTGCGGGCCGGGGATTCCGGCCCGGGTAGGTCGCCAGGGATTCCAGAGGCAAATCGATAAGGGGCATGGCGGTCTCGATCAGGTAATGGCCAACACCCAGGCATGATTGCCCGGGCGTTCGCTGGGCAGGGTCGCGTGGAGTCCGTCGGCATCACGCTGCCAAGGCACCGGTCCATGGCCGAGCAGTCGCACGGTCGCGACCGTCCGCTCGCGAAGGGTCAGGCGGGTTCCGAGGGAACGCAGGCAGACCTTTCCGTCCGGCGGCCAGCCCAACAGGATGGCATACAGGATCCCGTCGCGGGTGGTGTAGCGGATATCCTCGGGCCCGAAGGGCGGCCGGAGATGGTCGTTGACAGCCCCCTCCGGGGTCGGTGGCAGCCCGTCCAACCGCACGGGCCCCCGCAGGTCAGCGGGGGCGGACGCCGGGCCTTCCCCATAGACGCGCCACGGGCGGGAGCCGTAGATGGCCTCGCCATGGACCCCCAGCCAGGAGCCCAGGGCTCGTAACAGGGCGGCGTCGCCCTCGGGGATGCTCCCGTCCCCCCGGGGTCCGATGTTCAGGAGCAGCACCCCGTTTTTGGAGACCACATCCACCAGGTCGTGGACCAATTCCCGGGCCTCTTTGTAATCCTGGGCCTCGGTGTAGCCCCAGGAGTTCTTAGCCACCGCCGTATCGCTCTGCCACACCTGCCCGCGCAGGCCCTGCAGCTGGGCCCGTTCGACGTCGAAAACGGAGGTGCCTTCGGGCATCGCCTCGTACTTCGAGTTGATGACCACCCCCTGGGCCCCCTGGGCCCCGAGGTTGTAGTAATGGGCGGCAAAATGGCGCAGATAGGGCTCAAAGGCCCGGTGGACGATCCACCAATCGAAGAACACCAAGTCGGGCCTATAGCGTTCCACGAGGTGGCAGCACCGCGCCAGCCAGTCCTGGAGAAACGCCTCGCTTGGCGGATTTCCGACCCGCTCGTGGTGATCCGTGACGCCCCGCAGCACCGGCCCGTACAGGTCTGCGTAGGCGGGGTCCTGGACGTCCGAGGGAAACTCCAGGCCGCCGTCGAAGAACCAGGTGTGTTCGGCCCGGTGACTGGAAACCCCGAAGTGCAGGCCCGCCCCACGGACGTGTTCCGAGAGCTCGGCGATAATGTCTCGCCGGGGACCCATCCCCACGGAATTCCAGCGGGTGAAGGGGCAGTCATACATCGCGAACCCGTCGTGATGCTCGGCCACCGGGACCACAAAGCGGGCCCCGGCCTCGCGGAACAAGGACACCCAGGCGGCGGGATCGAATCGGGGGGCCGTAAAGGCGGGAATGAAATCCTTGTAGCCGAACCGATCCTGGGGCCCGTAGGTGGTTCGGTGGTGCTCGAACTCCGCAGATCCCTGACGGTACATCATGCGCGGGTACCACTCGCTGAGGTAGGCCGGCACGGAATAGACACCCGAATGGATGAAGATGCCGAATTTGGCGTCCTCGTACCACGCCGGGACCTGATACCGCCCCAGGGAAGCCCAGTCCGGGGCGAAGGGGCCGGCCGCCAAGGGCGGGAATGGTGCCACAGATTCCCTGCTCATATCCTTATGATTAACTATTATCAATTCTTTCAAGCGGCTTTTCGCCGGAATCCCGGGGACGGTTCCGGCTTTAGGGCATCAACCGTTCACCAAGGTCACGGCACGCACGGGGCAGCCGGGATACCCACCCGTCGGACCGCAGGCGATCGGCGATGCGGACGAACTCCGTGAAGGAGGCCTGATTCCAGTAGGGCGGGTGGCCCTGGAGCACCAGGAGCCGAGGCCGGGGGCCCCGGTCATAGGCCGCGAAGAACGCGGCGGAGGACACGACCCCCGTCTTGGTTTCGAGGCGGAGAGAGGCCGGCAAGACCTGACGACGGGTGTCACCCGGGGGCCCGAACAGCCAGACCGTCACTTCTGGCAGGGTGTCGAGGGCCTGGGGCGTATCGGCATCGCTGGCGTTGTAGGGGGCGCCGAAAGTCGTGCAGGTCAGGCCGGCAATCTGTTGCATGGCCTCCTGGGATTGCCGCAGGGACGCGGTTTGGGAGGTCAAGCCGGTGCCCTTGAACTCGAAGCCGATGGTGGTGCCCTGGGCGTCCGTGACCTTGCGGTGATCCCAACCGTGCAGCCAAAATTCCACCGTGCCGCCGCGCTCGGCGGCCGAGACCTGCAGCCACTGAATCTCGTCGCTGGTGGCCTCGTGAAGCCGATCGGCGATCACCCCCAGGCTAATGGGGGTGCCGGTGGAGCGAGACCAGGCGACCACCGGTTTGATGGCGCTGACATTGCCCCGGGGGCCCGTGCGGAGGTCGTCGAACTTCCACACCACCACCCCGGGTGAGGGCGCTTCGACCCCGGGGATTCCCGGCAGGAGGAAGGCCAGAAAGACCAGAAGGAGGCCTCCCGGCCGCAGCGCGGGGTGGGTCATGGCGAAGTGGTCCGCGCAGAGTCCGTGGCCCGGCAACAGAACTCAACGATCGGTGCAGGATCCGGCAGGCCGTGGGGATGGTGGAGGCCGCCGGTCGTGGAGAGCACCTCGATGCACCCGCCAAGCGCCCGGTAGCGGTCGGCCAGTTTCTGGGTGTTGGAAGCCACGGGGACGATCTCGTCCGCATCGCCAACGCGGTGGAGGAGGGGTATCCGGGCGGCGGCCAGCGGCGCTAGGCGGTCGATCGGTTGGCCGGGATACGCCAGGGCTTCGGCCTCATCCGCGAAGCCGTAGCACTGCAGGAGGAGGCTCCAGTCCCAGGGGCTCCCGGGGCCGCCATCCCGGCCGCCGGGCCAGGAACGAAAATCGCACACCGGATTGTCGGCCACGATCCCGGCCACCGCCTGGGGATGATCCGCCGCCCAGCGGTAGGCGTAGAGACCTCCGCGACTGATGGCGAACAACACCGGGCGGGAGGACAGCCCCCCGGCCACCAGGGCGGCATAGAAACGGTCCCACAGGGCCAGGGCCGGCGGCGAACCGAAGGTGTTGCCGACCACCAGGTGGGCGAGGTGGAATCCGGCATCCACCAGGGCCCGATCGGCTTCCGTCCAGGTGTCGGGAAATTCCGCCTTCCACACCCAGGGTTGGCCGGGTCGGGGATGGGAGGGTTCCATCAGGAACCCGGGGCGACCGGCGAGGGTCACGTCATGACAGCGGTGGCCGAGGCGCATCCCGACCCGATCGCTGTCGAGGCCAGGAATCATGCCCGACGGGGGATCCTGCGGCCGGCCAGGGCCAGGGCCCCGAGGACCAGCAGGGCCGAGCCGCTGGCGCAGCCCGAGCCCGCACCGGCGTCGTTGCCCTCGGCGACCGCCAGGGACGACCCGGACTCGACCGTGACCTCGATGGGCTGGCTCAGTACCACCGCGTCCGCCTGACGGATCTCGACCTGGAACCGGTAGATGCCGGGTTGGGCCGCCGGCAATTCGGCGCGGACGCGGTGGGTCGCGGGCCCGCCGTCGAGGGCCAAGGGTTCCAAGCGTGGGACCCCGGCCCCCGACGGCTGGGCCAGGACGGTCCAGGCGTAGGTTACTGGAGCGGCCCCCTCGCCGACCCCAACCTCCAGCACGGTGCTTAGGTCCGCGGCCGCCACCAGGCCCGGCACCAAGACCGCCGCCAGGAATTTCACGGCAACACCAGGTTGCTGGGATTGGCCCGGGCCGGGAGGGTGATGGTCAGGGCCGTGGGGCGGCTGGCGACGGTGAGGGTGCGCTCCACCGGGGTAGCGGCGGCCCACACCGCATCGCCCGCCTGGGACGCCCGGATCACCACCGTACCCGCAGCGATCACCCGCAGTTGGCCATTGACGATGGTCGCCACCGCCGGCGTCAGGGAGGTGTAGGTCACCGCCAGGCCGCTGCTGGCGGTTGCCCCCAGGGCCCGGTCCGGATCGCCGACCGTGGCCGGCGCCAGGTTCCCAAAGGTGATGACCTGGGCGACCTTGCGGACGGTGATGGGGCGACTGACGGGGGTGGCCGCCGCGATGGTCGCCGACCCCGCCTGGCTGGCGGTGATGGTGGCCGTGCCCAGGGCGCCGGTCAATTGCACCTGGCCGTTCACGATGGTCGCCACCGCCAGGTTATCCGAGGCCAGCGTCACCGGCAGGCCACTGCTGGCACTGGCACCCGTGTTGATGGGGGCCGTGTCGAGGGGCGTACGATCGGTCAGGGCGGGGAAGGTGATGGTCTGGGCGGATTGGACGGTGATCTCGGTGACACTCGGGGCGAGGGTCGTGGTGCCGTCCGAGACCACGACCTGGAAGCGGTACACGCCGGGCACCGCACCGCTGGCGAAACGCGCGATGGCCGTATCCGTGGCCCCACCGGTCGGGGTTGGGCCCACTTGGATGAGTTGGGGGTCGGTGGCCCCGGTCGGCTTGGCGACCAGACTCCAGACGTAGGTGATGGTCCCGGAGCCGCCCGATGCGCCGACCGCCAGGGTCGCATCGACCCCGGGCAAGAGGCCCATCAACAGCACCCAGGCGGCGAGAGAGCGGAAGAGGAACATGGAGGCTCCGGGGTCAGGGGACGACGAGGGTGGATGGCAGGGCCTGGGCGGACCTGGTCAGGGTCAGGGGCTGGGAGGTGTCCGGCAGCCCGACGCGGTACTCCTGGCCCTCCGGTGCCTGGCCATCCCGGGGGATGCTCCAGGTCATGGTCCAGGTTCCGATGTCGTTGGTGCCGGTGGGTTCATAGCGGGCTTGGACCAGCCCGGCGCCCGGAACCGGAGTCCAGGCGCCCTGGGCATCTTGCATCTCGATCCCTGGAACCCGATGGCTGCGGAAGCCGGTGACGGTGAGGGGCATCCAGGCGAGGCCGCCCGCCAGCCGGAGGGCGGCCGTGGCCCCATCTTCCGTGCGCAGGGTCAGGGGGTACTCGGTGACCAGCGTGGTGCCGCTCCGGGGGGTGGCCCGGGGTTGGTTGTCCCGGGCCTCCCGCAGGACCGGCGCGAAGGTGTCGGCGCCATCGGCCATGGCCTCGGCGAAACCCGCATTCCAGCCGTTGGGGACGGTTGATGCCCGCACCACCGACGAACCGCGTAAATCGGCGCCTTTGTAGTTAAAAACGAAAGGCCGGCCATTGACGGTCCCGCCGACGCTTGAGGGAAAGATCAGAAGATCGGCCTCGATGGTCAGGTGGTCGCCGGCCTTGAGGGTGGTCGCGGCCACGGGAGGAATGAATTCCAGCAGGGCCGTGTTGCGGGCACTGCCGGTGTTGTACTCCGTATCGCCGACCAGGCGAAAGGTGGGCCGGTCAACCGCCACGCCGCCGAGGACCCCGCGCCAGGAGCGGACCACCAGGCCACGGCTGGCCCGGGCAGGATCGGTACTGCCGGCCCAGGCGCCCAGGCCATGGAGCGAGAACCACGACACCCCATCGGCCCCAACCGTGGCGACGCGAACGGTATTCAGCGCTTTCAAGACCTCCCACTCCGCGACCACGCCCGCCGACGAGCCGTGGGCGGCCTTGGTGAAGATGCCGTAATTGTAGCTGTCGGTGCCGAGGCGCAGGAAGGACAGCCGACGAACCGGCAGGGGATCGGACCCCTCGACCCGGTAGTCCAGGCTCATCCCGAGGCGCACCACGTCATCGGTCCGGTTCAGACGAACGGTGGCCGCCAGGGACAGGCGGCGATCGTCGGAGCGGGCGTGGTAGGTGACCTCGG
>CAIUVD010000288.1 GCA_903902515.1 uncultured Planctomycetota bacterium
CTGGCGGGGACCTCTAGGGCTGAGAGGTTCAGCCCCACGAACAACAGAAGCCAGGCCCTCATCCGGCCACCTGCCGGTACATGCGGGCGTAGGCCGGAGCCAGGGCCTCGGGGGTGAAGGTGGCCGCCACCGCCCGCGCTCGGGCGATTCGAGCATCCCGAAGAACGCTGTCCGGCAGTAAGCGGGCCACCGCGTCGGCGAGGGCCTCGGGGGTGCGGGCAGCAGCGGTTACCAAGCCGTCCCGGGCTAGGTCCGCCAGGCCGCCCACGGGTGCGGCGACCACCGGCACACCGAGGGACGCGGCCTCGACGGCGGCCAGTGGTTGGCCCTCGTTGCGGCTGGTCATCAGCAGCACCCGGCAGCGGGCCAAGAGTTCCCCGGCCGGGACCATGCCCAGGTGACGGTGGCCGGATACGGCCTCCCGAAGCGGGCCATCACCGGCGACCACGCCGAGGACCCCGTGACGGGCCCCCAACAAGCGCACGGTGGCCGACCACAGGGCGGGATCCTTCACCGCCACTAATCGGCCAAGAAAACCCACCACCGGCCGATCGAGCGCGTCATGCCAGGCCGCCACTTGGGGTACCACGGCAGGCACCGGCACCGGCAACACATGCCAGCGATCGGGGCGGCCGATGCGGGCCAGGTCCACCTGTTGGCTGCGGGTCAGGGCCTGGTGGTGGCAGGGCCCCGCCAGCAGGCGTTCGGCGGTCAGGATCGCCGCCGACATTCCCGGGGGGAAATACCCGTGCAGGACATGCCCGTGGTAGGTGTGCAGGCACGGCTGACCGAGGAGGCGGGCAGCGATCCGGCCCAGGGCCCCGGCCTTGGCGGTGTGGGTATGGAGGACCGCCGGGCGCAGGTCGCGCACCAGCCCAAGGACCCGGCCGAGGGTCGCCAGGTCGGCCCCGGGGCCGATGGACCGGCCCAAACGGGGCAGGTCGAGGACGGTGATGCCGTCCTCCCGCAGGCGCGGGGCGAGATCCACTTCATGGTCCTCACAGCGACCGGCGAGGATTACCGTTTCGATGCCCTGGGGTGCGAGGACCCGGGCCAGGGCCGCCAGGACCCGGGCAGGGCCGCCGTCGTTGAGGCGAGCAATAAGGTGAACGACGCGCACGACCCGATGGTCAAAGGGCGGCGGCGGTGGCAAATGCCGATCCGCGTCCATCATCCCGCCCCCCATGGACCTCCCCTCCTGGCTCTTGGCCATTCTCCTCGGCGTCATCGAAGGCTTGACCGAGTTTATCCCCGTGTCTTCCACCGGGCATTTGCTGGTCGCCGAACGGATTTTGGGATTCCACGATCCGGGCGGGGTATTCACCGTGACCATCCAGCTGGGGGCGATCCTGGCGGTGGTCCTGCTGTTTTGGAAAACCCTGTCGACAGCGGTGGTCAATGTCTTCAAGGCTGGCGAAGCGGGCCAGCGGGCCCGACAGTTCGCGGCCTCGGTGGCCATCGCCACCCTCCCGGGGGTGGTCATCGGCCTGCCGGCCGACAAGTGGATGGAATCCCACATCATGACCCCGGCCATCGCCCCAGCGGTGGTGGCCGTGACCTTCGTACTGGGTGGATTGGCGATCCTGCTGATCGAAAAACGTCGGCAGACGCCCCTCCACCAGGACGCCACCATGCTGCCGTGGAAGATCGCCCTGATCATCGGCCTGTGTCAGGTGCTGGCGGCCGTCTTCCCGGGCACTTCGCGTTCGGGTGCCACCATCATGGGGGCCCTGCTGTGCGGCGTCGCTCGGCCGGCGGCGGCGGAGTTCAGCTTTTTCCTGGCCATTCCGGCGATGCTCGGCGGCTCGCTGCTCAAAATTGCAAAACATCACCAGGATCTGACCGTCGACCGCTTGGGAGACATCGCCATCGGCTTCGTGGTGTCCTTCATCGTCGCCTTTGTGGTCATCCGCTGGCTGCTCAAGTTCGTCCAGAACCACACCTTTATCGGCTTCGCGTGGTACCGCCTGATCGCTGGCGTGCTGCTAGCTGCCGCCCTCGCCGCTGGCCTCCTGCCGGCCCCCCTCGCGGAGTGATGCCATGCCCCTGATCGTCCTCGAAGGCATTGATGGCTGTGGAAAAACGACCCAGGCCGACCTGCTGGCCGAGGCCCTTACCGCCGCCGGAAAACCCGTGCGCCGCCTGCGGGAACCCGGCGGCACGCGCCTGGGCGAGCAGGTCCGCGCCCTGCTGTTGGACCCGGCCACCCAGGCCTGCCCGGTGGCCGAGCTTTTTGGCTACCTCACGGCCCGGGCCCAACTGTGCCACGAGGTCCTTGCCCCAGCTCTGGCGCGGGGCGAATGGGTGCTGATGGATCGCTTCTGGCCGTCCACCGTCGCCTACCAAGCCTACGGCCTGGACTTGAATCCGGCCCCGGTTTTGTCGGCCATTTCCTTGGCTTTGAATGGCATTCGCATGGACCACGCCTTCTGGCTCGATGTCGATCCCGACGAGGCCCTACGCCGTCGCCGGGCCGGGCGGGCGGGGGACGACCGCATCGAATTGCGGGGGCAGGAGTATCAGCGGAAGGTGGCCTCGGGCTATGCTGCCTTGGCCCAGGATGGCGTTTTGACGAGAATTGATGCGAACGTCTCGGTCGAAGCCATGGCCCGGGACCTCAAAACTCGGATTTTCGGCTGAAATCTTTTAGGTTTAAACCAACCCACAAGGGACGTAACCCGTTATCCCGACAAAATACGAATCTTTCGCATGTGGTGTCACGCGGAACCCACTAGACATCGGGGTTCCGACACCATAGAAGGGGCCCATCACCCTCATATCCGGGAAATTCCCGGGGAGTTCTCACCATGGCCAAGGCCAAGCCCGCTGCTAAGCCCGTCAAGTCCGTCAAGCCCGCCAAGGGCGCTAAGCCCGCCAAGGGCGCCAAGAAGGTCGTCTCCGCGATCCTGGCCGCCCCCAAGAAGGACGATCGTTCTTACACCAAGTCCAAGCTGATCGCCCACCTGGCCGCCTCCGTGTCCGCCAAGGGCTTCGGTGACGTCTCCAAGAAGCAGGCCACCGCCTTCGTTGAAGAGCTGGTTGCCGTCCTCTTCAAGTACGCCCCCGCTGGCGCCGCCATCCCCGGTCTCGGCAAGGTCGTTCTCCGCAGCGTCCCCGCCAAGCCCGCCCGCGAAGGCATCAACCCCGGCACCGGCGCCAAGATCAAGATCGCCGCCAAGCCCGCCTCCAAGAAGCTGGTTTTCCGCTTCGCCAAGGATGCCAAGGACGCGTTCAAGAAGTGACCCCCTGCGGATCCTTTGGGATCCGCGTGGTTGCCCCGAACACCCCTGCCAAACGGCAGGGGTGTTTTTTTTTGGCTGACCCGGCGTTGGGGGGTAGTCATGGAATCGGTGCAGATGAGGCGACGGGATCGCCGCGCATCGTCCGTATCGCACAATATTACCGACATACGCCGAAAAGAACCCTCGGGAGAATTTGCGTCCGATGACGAATTGCGGTATGTTCATCGTATGGAATCAGGACCAATCGCTGCCATGAACTGACCCCCTCCATTGCTCACCCGTGCCCCGGGAGGCTCCTATGTACGGACTTGTCAATTGTGCCATCCAGGATCTCGTCACCTCCAAGTTCGGGGAGGACACCTGGGAACGCATCCGGAGCCGGGCCGGGGTCACTAGCCCCCGATTTGTGGCCATGTCCGCGTATCCGGATGAGATCACCTATGCCCTGGTGGGGGCGGCCAGCGAGGAATTGCACCTCACTCCGGCCCAGATTCTCGAAACCTTTGGCGAGTGGTGGATGCTCTACTCCAGCCGCCATGGGTATGGAGCCCTGATGGAAACCTTCGGCCGGGATTTCGTGGAGTTCCTAGCCAACCTCAATGACCTCCATGACCGTCTGCGGTCCCTGTTCCCACGCTTCCAACCTCCCCACATCACCATCGAAATCCTCGATCCCGGACGCCTACGACTCCATTACCGCAGCCACCGCCACGGTCTGGCCCCCTTTGTGGTCGGCCTGCTGCGTGGGTTGGGCTACCGTTTCCGGACCGAGGTCACCGTCGAACACCTGGAAAAGAAGGCCGATGGCGCGGACCACGACATCTTCCTGGTGAGCCATACTCCGGCCGGAGGTGTGCCATGAGTGCCGACTTTTTCAGTGATGTTCTGCCTCCGCCCACGGTTTCCCTGGGCTTAGGCGCTGCCGGGATGTTGGACGCATTCCCTTTCCACCTCGGTATCAACGGCGACCTACGGGTCGTTCAGTGTGGCGCCACGGTCTTCCGACTGTTGCCGGAACTGGCCGATACTCCGCTGCTTTCGGATCTTTTCGAGGCCCGAGGCAACCCCCTTCCGAGCACCTTTGCCGCCTTCGGTCCGGTGTGCCATCGGCTGTCCGGCTGTCCTGCCGTCGCAATCCGTCCCTGATCCTGCGCGGTCAATTCTTGCCGGATGCCTCCTTGACCCACCTGCTCTTTATTGCCTCCCCCGAGGTCAACGACCTCTCCCGGATTGTGCAGCTGGATCTCGCCATGTCGGACTTCGCCGTCCAGGACGTGGTTAACGATTACCTGATCCTGCTCCAGACCCAGCAGGCCGCCCTGGCGGACGCCAATCACATGGCTGAAGCCCTGGAAGCCCTCAACCACCAGTTGGAGGAACGGGTCGCCGCCCGGACCCGCAGCCTGGAGGAGGCCAACGGCGCCCTGCGCAAAGAGATGGAAGACCGGGTACGGATCGAGCAGGAATTACGCTTGGCCCAGAAGCTGGAATCCGTGGGGCAGTTGGCCGCAGGCATCGCCCATGAGATCAACACCCCGATTCAATTCATTGGCGATAACCTGCGGTTCGTAGCCGACACCATGGCCCAGTTGGAGCCGGTCTATGTGGCGATGGAGACCCTCCAGAAGGCCGTCGCCGATCGGCCCGAGGCTGCCGCCCTGGCCGGGGCCATCGACGCCGCCGACCTGGCCTACGCCCGGGACGAGATGCCCAAGGCTCTCAGCCAGGGGCTGGAAGGCGTCGACCGGGTGGCGACCCTGGTCCGGGCCCTGAAGGAATTCAGCCATCCCGATGCGGCCGAGATCGCGCCCACCGACCTTAACCAGGCGATCCAAACGACCCTGATCGTGGCTCGGAACGAGTACAAATACGTCGCCGAGCTGGTGACCGACCTGTCACCGGACCTGCCACCGACCCCCTGTAACGTCGGAGAATTCAATCAGGTGGTCCTGAACTTGGTGGTCAATGCCGCCCACGCCATCGGCGACGGTGCGAAGGAACGGGGCCGGGGCACAATCACCGTCTCTTCCCGTCGCGATGGTGACTGGAGCGAAATCCGCATCACGGACACCGGCGGCGGCATCCCAGACACCATCAGCCAACGGATCTTCGATCCCTTTTTCACCACCAAACCCGTTGGCAAAGGCACTGGCCAAGGTCTCTACCTGGCCCGGAAGATCATCGTCGAGCGACACCATGGGGAGCTGACCTTCACCTCCGTGGTCGGCCAAGGCACGACGTTCATCATCCGCCTGCCCCTCAAGCCAATGGCCCTGGAGGCTCCATGAGCACGCCCCTCGTCATCCTGTTCGTCGACGATGAATTGCGCCTCCTGGAAGGCTTGCAGCGCATGCTGCGTCCGATGCGCAACGAGTGGGAGGTACTGACCGCCAACAGTGGCGCCGAAGCCCTGGCCCTGTTGGCTACTCGACGGGTCGATGTGCTGGTGTCCGACATGCGGATGCCCGGCATGAGCGGCGCCGAACTCCTGGACCGGGTGACGGAAATCGCCCCCGGGACGATCCGCATGATCCTCTCGGGTCAGGCGGATCGGGACTCCCTCCTGCGCTCCATCGGCTCGACCCACCGCTACCTGTCCAAGCCCTGTGACGCGAACCAGATCCGTCGCGCCATCCACCAGGCCCAGGACCTCCGCCATTACCTGCTGTCCCCCGGACTCACCACCCTGGTGGCCCGCCTGGGCGATCTGCCCTCCCTGCCGGAAACGTACCTCAAGATCCAGCAAGAACTGCGTCAGGAGGAACCCAATATAGAGCGGCTGGGCGACATCGCCTCCCAGGATATGGGGCTGGTGGCCAAACTCCTGCAGCTGTCGAACAGCGGCCGGACCGCTCGTCATCGTCCCGTGGCCCGGGCGGATGACGCGATTCAACTCCTGGGCATCGATACCGTGCGGACGCTGATCCTGGCCCAGCACCTTTTGCAGGGGACCGACCACGCTCGGACCGGCGATCTATGGCGGCATTCCGTGGCCTGTGGCACGGCCGCCCGGGCCATCGCCACTGCCGAAGGCACCGACGCCCTAACTTCGGACTGTGCCTTTAGCGCCGGCGTCCTGCATGACTGTGGCCTGCTGCTGGAAGCGGCCTTTTTGCCCGAGGAAAACGCCCGTATTGGCCAAGCCATTGCCGGGGGCAGTCCGGACTTAGTGGCCGAACAGACGGTGATCGGCACCACCCACCAGGAACTCGGAGCTTACCTCCTGGGCCTGTGGGGGCTGCCGGACCCCCTGGTGGAGGCCGTGGCCTTCCACCACCGGCCGGCCCTATCGGCGGCTACGGGGTTCTGTCCCCTGGTGGCGGTCCATGTGGCGGCGGCCATGCCCGGGGTGGCCCTGGTCGGACCCGAGCATTCCCTGATGGATACCCCGGATCTTGCCTGGATTGAAAAACTGGGCCTGAGCCACCGCCTGCCTCGCTGGGCCGAGGCCGCCAATCAGGCCCTCGATGCCCTTCCCGTACACGGAGCCTGATCATGGACCGCATCCTCTGTGTCGATGACGAGCCCAACATCCTGGCCGCCTACCAGCGGCTCCTGCGCAAAACCGCCACCATCGACATCGCCACCGGCGGCGAAGCGGGCCTGGCCCTGATCCGCGCCGCCCAGGCGGAGCGGAAGCCCTTTGCCGTGGTCATGGCCGACATGCACATGCCGGGCATGGATGGTGCGGTCTTCCTCGGCAAAGTCGCCCAAGTTGCCCCGGAAACGGTCCGCATCATGGTCACTGGCGCCCAGGACCTGGCGACCGCCATCACCGCCATCAACGACGGCGGAATCTTCCGTTTCCTGCCCAAGCCCGTGCCGCCCGAGATGCTGGCCAAGGCTCTTCATGACGCCTTTCAACAATACCGTTTGGTGACGGCGGAACGGGAACTGCTGGAAAGCACCCTCAACGGCAGTGTCCGGACCCTGATCGACATCCTGTCGCTGCTGGACGCCGAAGGCTTCGGCCGGGCGGAAGCCCTGCGGGACGGGGCTCGCCGCCTGTGCGCCCGCCTGGGCGAGAACCCCTGGAAGGTTGAACTGGCCTCCATGCTGTCGCCGATTGGCCGGGTCGCCCTGCCCCCGCCGGTCATCATCAAGGCCAGTCACGGCTCGAAACTCGATGCCGCCGAGGCCGACATGATCGCCCGGGTGCCCGAGGTCGGCGCCAACCTCCTGAGGCACATCCCGCGACTGGAGGAAGTCAGCAAAATCATCCTCTACCAGGACAAACGCTACGACGGCGGCGGTTTCCCCTTGGATGCGGTGAAGGGCGAGGCCATCCCCCTCGGGGCGCGGGTGCTGCACCTCCTGCTGCGGCTCCAGAAATTGGAAAAATCCGGCCTGACCCGCCCCCTGGCCATCGGCCGGGCCGCCGAGGACGCGGGCGACATCGACCCCCGAGTCCTGGCCGCCGCCAGCGACGAATGGGCCGGCGGCGTCAATCCAACCCAATTGGTGGAGGTCATTCGCGAGGTCAAATGGCGAGAACTGGCCATCGGTCAAACCCTCAAGACCCCGGTCAAAACCTCCAGTGGCATCGTCCTCGCCAATCCCGGCGCGGTCGTCTCCCCGACCATGCTCGAACGTCTCGCCAATTTCGCCCGCATGGGCGGCATCGAAGAGCCCATCACCATTTCCGAGCCCCACCCCGCCTGAACCGGAGGCTGCCATGCAGACCGTCCTCACCGTCGATGATGATCCGAACCTCCTCGCCGGCATCGCCCGGACCCTGGCCCGGGAGCCCTTCCGGCTCCTGCAGGCCTCGTCCGGGGACGAAGCCCTGAGCCTCATGATGACCGAACCGGTGGACGTCCTGCTGACGGACGACCGAATGCCAGAAATGACGGGCGGTGTCCTGGTGGCCCACGTCCACGCCACCTACCCGGAAGTCGTGACCATGATGCTGACGGGGGATACCTCCATTGGCAGCCTGACCCAGGCCATCAACCACGGCCATCTGTTTCGCCTCCTGCTGAAGCCTTGCGCGGCCGATGACTTGAAGGACGCCCTGCGGGCAGCCCTGACCCACAAACTGGTGTGGGATCGCTGCCGCGAGGCGGTGCCCCTGCTGGCCCAGGTCAACAACCTCCTGAGCAGCGTCGATGCCCGGACTGGCGGGGCTCACGGGGCAGCCGTGGACCCCTTTGCGTGCCACACCCTGGCGGACCTGGCCCGGCATCTGGATCGGGAATTGGTGCGCCTGCGGCAGTCCCTCCGCCAATCCGACCATTCCCTGGAGCCCTTGGTGCCGAAGATCCCGCGCTGATACGCCCTCCATGCCCGCCCACCTGCCGCTCCTCAGTGCCCTGACCGCTGTCTACCTTGCCTGGGGCGGTACCTATCTGGCAATGGCCGTGGCGGTGAGGACGATCCCGCCGCTGTTGGTATCGGGCCTACGGTTTGTGACGGCGGGGTTTCTCTTGTTGGGATTCCTGGCCCTGCGACGGGCGACCTGGCCAACCGCCGCCCAATGGCGCGGCTCCGCGATTTCGGGGACCTTTCTGCTGCTGGGCGGCAATGGCGTGGTGTGCTGCCTGGCTCACCTGGTGCCCTCCGGCGTGGTCGCGCTGGTCATCGCCTGCACGACCCTGTTCGTCGTTCTGACGGGCTGGCTCCTTGGCGGGCCTGGGCCTACTCGAAGGGTGATCCTGGGGATTTTTATCGGTCTCGCGGGGGTCGGCCTGTTGGTCTGGCATCCGGGATCCCAGGCCCCCTGGCCGTGGTGGGCCCCCCTCGGGTTGCTGGGGGCCTGTGCCTCCTGGGGCCTGGGGACGGTGCTCTCCCGTCGTCTGCCCCAGCCCGAGGATCCGTGGATGGCCACGGCCGCCCAGATGGTTACGGGCGGTGGCATCACCCTAACCCTCGCCACCGCCCTCGGGTCCTGGTCCGGATTCGATCCCCACACCATGACCGCCGCCAGTTGGTGGGCTTGGATCTACTTGGTGGTGATCGGTGCTATCGTTGGGTTCGGGGCCTATGTTTGGCTCCTGCGGAACGCCTCGCCGGCCCTGGCCACCAGTTATGGCTACGTCAATCCCCTGGTGGCCTTGGCTTTAGGTGCCATCCTTAACGGCGAGGATTTGACGGGACAAACCCTGACGGCCGCCGCCATCATCGTTGCCGGGGTGGTGGTGCTGACTGTCTCACCACCTCGCTCCCCTGGATAATTCCCATGTCGCCGAGGACGGCGTCAGTCTTTTTTCAAGCGCCAGACCACGCGCGTGACCCCCGTGTGGTCGGCAGCCAGGGCGGCCAACAAGGCCGCTTGACGGTGGCCCCGGAGTTCCGTCATCAGGATGTTGTCGGCGACCTCCAAGGTCAGTTGGCCCTGGGCTAGGCGTAGGGGAGAAACCTTACGGGATTCGACGTCCGTGAGGACGCGGTCCAGGGCCCCCCGTACCCGGGCAAAGCGCTTCATTTTCTGGACCTCCTCGCTGGAGAGGAAGCCCTTCACGAGGTGGTCGAAACTTTCGATGCGGGAGCCGTAACGGGGCTGCCGGGCCATCCGACGGTCCCGCTCGCCCTGGGGCCCGAAATCCTGCCATTCGCTCATGGCAGGTGCGTCAGCAGTTCGGACAGGTGGAGGATTTCGATGTCCGGCGCACAGGTGTCGAGGTCCTCCTCGGCGTAGATGCGCTCTGTCCGGCGTAAACAGGTGGCGAAGCCGAAGGCCTTGCCGCCCCGGACATCCCGCAGGGGATGGTCGCCGACGTGGAGGATTTTGGAGGGCTTGCACCCCGCCTGACGGGCGGTGTCCTGGTAGTGGTGGTGGTTGGGCTTGATCCACCCGACCTCGCAGGAAAGGGAATAGAAGTCGATGCAAGGCGCCAAGCCATGACGCACGAACCACCGTCGGCAGGCCGGGCCGGGCCAGGGAACGTGGCTGAGGATGCCGAGGCGGTAGCCCCGGGCCTTGAGGGCGGTCAGGGTCGGGATGGACTCGGGAAACGGGAATATGGTGTCCGTCAGACGGTCCTCGCAGCGCTCCCGGGCGGCCTGGACGGCGGCGGGATCCGCCGGGCCGGCCTCCGCGATCAGACGGGAAAACAGCGCGGGGCAGTCGAACTCCCGGTGTTCGCGGTTGCGGGCCACATCGATGGAATGGTGCCATTCCACCGCCAGGGCGGCCAGGGCGTTGGCCACGAAGTCTGCCCGGGGCTGAGCTCCGGCGGCGGCTAGGTCCTCGGCCAAACGGCCGAAGGCGGCCCGTTGGGTCGCCAGGTAGGGCATGCTATAATTCGTCGCCAGGGTATCGCCCCAGTCGAAGGTGATGGCCGTGAACATGGCGGACCACCCTACCCCTTCCCTCGGCCAAACTAGCCGCCCGTCCCACCCGGCCCTGATCCGTTGACGAAACGGTGAACATCCCGGTGGGCGAGAATGGGGCCGGCCTGCCATGGTGTTCCGGCAGTCCTGCGGGGTCGGGCCCAGTCTCCCCCCCCTGAGCAAGGCTTGCCCCTCCGACATGGGCCGGACACTCCGCGCCCATTTTGAAGGTACCCCCATGAAGCGCACCCATCTCTGCGGCGACCTCCGTGTCGGCCATATCGACCAGACCATCACCCTGTCCGGCTGGGTGCAGAATTACCGTGATCATGGTGGCGTGGTGTTCATCGACCTGCGGGATCGGACGGGCATCACCCAGGTCACCTTCGACCCCGATCTGTGCGGCAAGGAAGCCCACGCCCTGGCCGCTTCGGCCCGGGCCGAATGGGTGCTGCAGGTGACCGGCGTGGTCAAGAGCCGTGGTGATCGGACGAATCCCAACATTGCCACCGGCGCCATCGAAGTTTTCGCCCAGGAATTGGTGGTCCTCAATAAGGCCCAGACCCCCCCCTTCGAAATCGACGAGCACGCCAAGGTTGGTGAGGAGATTCGCCTCCAGTACCGCTTCCTGGACCTGCGTCGCCCCGAGACCCAGCGCAACCTGATTATGCGCCACCGCGCCACCAAGGTCGCCCGGGACTACTTCGATCTCAACGGTTTCCTCGAAATCGAAACGCCGGTGCTCTGCAAGTACACCCCCGGCGGTGCTCGTAACTACTTGGTGCCCAGCCGTGTGCACCAGGGCCAATTCTACGCGTTGGCGGAGTCGCCCCAGTTGTTCAAGCAGCTGCTGATGGTCGGTGGTTATGACCGCTACGTCCAGATCGCCCGCTGCTTCCGCGACGAAGACCTGCGTCAAGACCGCCAGCCCGAATTCACCCAGATCGATTTGGAAATGTCGTTCATCGAGATGGACGACATCATGGCCATCGGCGAAGGCCTGGCCCGGGACCTGTGGAAGAAGGTCCTCAACATCGACCTGCCCAGCCCCTTCCGGCGCATGACCTGGGCCGAGGGCATGGCCAAGTACGGCAGCGACAAGCCGGACCTGCGCTATGGCCTGGAAATCGTCGATTTGACGGACTGGGCCCCGACCAGCGGTTTTAGCGTGTTCTCAAACGCCACCGCCGCTGGTGGCATCGTCCGCGCCCTCAACGCCAAGTTCGGTTTTGAGAAGGGTGCGACGGATCCCACCTCCAAGAAGACCGCCTGCGAAATCCTCTCCCGCCGCACCCTCGATGACCTCACGGAATACGTCAAGGGCTTTGGTGCCAAGGGCTTGGCCTGGATTAAAATCCAGGGCGACCCGGCGGTGAAGGAAAATTGGCAGGGCCCCGCCGCCAAGAACATCACCGACGACGCCCGGAACGAACTGGCTAAGCGCCTCAACGTCGAGAACGGCGACGTGCTCTTCTTTGGCGCCGACCGCTTCAAGACCGTCTGCGCCGCCCTCGGTGCCCTGCGTGTCGAACTGGGCACGAAGCGGCTCAAACTGACCCGCCCCGATCAGTTCGAGTTCCTGTGGCTGCACTCGGCCCCGCTGTTCGAGTACTCGGACGAGCACCAGGCCTTCGTGGCCAACCACCACCCGTTCACGGCCCCCTACGCGGAACACCTGGATTCGCTGATCAGCGATCCGGGCAAGGTGTTGTCCAAGAGTTACGATATGGTTTTGAACGGCAACGAGATCGGTGGCGGCAGCATTCGTATCCACGATGCCCCGACCCAGTCCAAGGTCTTCACCGCCCTCGGTATCAGTGACGAGGACGCCCAGAAGAAGTTCGGATTCCTCCTCCACGCCCTGTCCTTCGGCGCGCCCCCCCACGGTGGCATGGCCTTCGGTCTTGATCGCTTGATCATGCTGATGACCGGGGCCGACTCGATCCGCGACGTCATCGCCTTCCCCAAGAATCAGAAGGCCCGGGACGAAATGCTCGACTGCCCGAATCCCGTGGCCGAGCGGCAGCTCAAGGAACTGGCCCTGGTGGTCGCGGCCCAGACCCAGGGCTGAACGCCGGTGATCCCCGGATCGACCCGCGCCGGAATCCGGCGCGGGTCGATGCATTCTGTGACCCTTTCGCCCGGGTGGCGGGGTTCAGCGGAGGGCCCCCCGTGTGCGGCGGGCTCCATGGGGGGGGCGGGGGTAGCCGGGGATTCCCCGAGGGTGAGGGGTTGCTTCAAGCCTGGGCAACTGCTCTACTGCTGACCAATGTCAACGACACCGCTCCTCGATCTGCTTGATGCCGCTACCGAAGCCCGGGTGTCCAACCCCCAATTGCGGCCTTCGGTGCTCTCGGCGCTTCGGCTGGCCCAGGGCAGTGGCCTCCTGAAGGCCGGTCGATTACTGACCCTCCGCCACGATGGCCAGATCCGGGAAATCATCGCCCATGGCGAGTCCGCCCGCAGCGAAGAGGAGGACCGGGCCCTGACCCTGCGGACTCGCGACCACCGGGAACCGATCATCGAGGAGGGCTTCGAGGCTTACCCCCTCGGCAAGGGCAAGCGCGTTCACGGGGTCCTGATCCTGGAAGGCGCCCACCCCGACACCGCCCACTTCCTGGGGGACCTGTTCCTGCAGTGGTGCGCCATGAATGAGTTCCTAAACCTCGAAAAGGCGGAACTCATCGATGAAAACGCCAGTCTGCGCGAGGAAATCAAGTCTCGCTTTAGCGATCGCAACATTATCTCGGTCTCTGGCGGCTTCCGCCGGGTCATCGAGGCCGCCCACAAGGTCGCCGCCAGCAGCGCCACGGTACTGATCCATGGCGAAACGGGCACCGGCAAGGAACTCATCGCCCGCCAGATCCACGAGCACAGTCCCCGGGCCAATGGCGCCTTTATCACCGTTAATTGCGGCGCATTATCAGAAACCCTCTTGGAATCTGAACTTTTCGGCCATGTGAAGGGCGCTTTCACCGGTGCCGTGGCCGATCGCAAGGGTCGTTTCGAAGCCGCCAATGGCGGCACGATTTTCCTCGACGAGATCGGTGAGGTTTCGCCCGGCATGCAGGTGCGCCTCCTGCGCGTGCTGCAGGAGATGGAAATCGAACGGGTCGGCGACACCAAAACCCGGAAACTGGATGTTCGGGTGATTGCCGCCACCAACCGGGTTTTGGAGAAGGAGGTCGAAAAGGGATCTTTTCGCGCTGACCTTTACTACCGCCTCAACGTCGTCTATCTGACCATTCCGCCCCTGCGGGCCCGGGTCGAGGACATCCCGCACCTGGTCGAGCATTTTCTGTCCATCTATTGTCAGCGGAACACCAAGTACATCGAGACGGTCAACCGCGAAGTGCTGGAAGGCCTGTGCAGCTACCCCTGGCCGGGCAACGTCCGCGAACTGGAAAACTGTATCGAAAAAATGGTGGTCATGGCCCCCGGGAAGGAGATCACCGCCGATTTGTTGCCGATGGCCGTGGTCGCCTTCGACCCCCACCAAGAACGGGATCAACAGCAGGGTCTGGCCAACTTCGAGGCCCGCCTCAAGGCCTACATGAAAACCGAAACCCACGGGGCCCTGGAGCGCGGCAGTTCCGACCTCTACGACCGGGTCCAATCCAAGTGGGAACGCTATTTGTTCGAAGCGGTCCTGAATGCCGTTCACAGCAATAAATCGAAGGCCGCCACGGTCCTCGGTATCACCCGCAACACGCTGAGCACCAAGCTGAAATCCATGTGCGAGCAGAAGACGGAATGGACGGTCGAATGAATCTGGTGAAGGTCCATGCGGCGGGCGTTGAGGGCGTGGACGGTTACCTCGTTGAAGTCGAGGTCCACCGCGCTGAACCCGCCAACGGTGTTGGCCGAACCACCGTGGTCGGCCTGCCGGATTCCGCCGTGCGCGAAAGCATCGACCGGGTCATCCCAGCCCTGTTCGCCGCTGGTTTGCATCCCCGCCCCACGGACCACGTGGTGGTCAACCTGGCTCCGGCGGACCGCCGGAAAGAGGGCCCGGCCTTCGACCTCGCCATCGCCCTCGGCCTCGCCTTTAGCCTGCCGAGCGCCCCGGTCCTCCCCGCCAACACCCTCTTTATCGCCGAACTCGCCCTGGATGGCACCCTCCGTCCGGTCCGGGGCGTCCTTGCCGCCGCTTTGGCAGCCAAGGCCGCTGGGCTGAGTCACCTGGTCTGCGCCCCGGCCAACGCCGCCGAAGCCACCGTGGTCGGCAACCTCGCGGTCCACGCGCCCACGTCCCTCGGGGAACTGCTGCTGTGGCTCAAATCCGGCCTGGCCACCGCACCCCAGGCAACCCCGGTTCCGGCGGTTCCCTCCCTGGTCGCTGGTCCCTGTCTGTCCGACGTGCGCGGTCAGGAGCAGGCCAAGCGGGCCTTGGTGGTCGCGGCTGCGGGCGGCCATAACCTGCTGATGCTGGGTCCGCCCGGGTCTGGCAAAACCATGCTCGCCCGGCGTCTCCCGGGGTTGCTGCCGCCCATGACCCTCGACGAGGCCCTGGATGCCACCCGCGTCCACTCGGTGGCCGGGACGCTCTCCACCGGCGGTCTGCTGACGGAACGGCCCTTTCGCAGTCCCCACCATAATGTCAGCGCCGTCGGCCTGATCGGCGGTGGCCCGGTGCCCCGGCCCGGCGAAGTTAGCCTCGCCAATCAAGGCATCCTGTTTCTCGACGAACTGCCAGAGTTTCCCCGGACGGTCCTCGAAAACCTCCGCCAACCCCTGGAGGACGGCCACCTGACCATCAGTCGTAGTGGAGGTCGCCTGCGCTTCCCTGCCCGCTGCATGCTGGTGGCGGCCATGAATCCCTGCCCGTGCGGCTACCTTGGCCATCCCACCCGCCGCTGTACCGACTCCAACGACGCCATCCACCGCTACCGGGCGCGAATCAGCGGCCCCCTCCTCGACCGCATCGACCTGCACTTGGAAGTCCCAGCCCAACGGCCGGAAACCCTGGCCACCATTGACGGTGGCGAAACCACCGCCCAGGCTCGGGCCCGGATCATGGCCGCCCGGGATCGGATGCTGGCCCGCCAGGGCTGCGCCAATGCGGTTCTCGACGCCCGGGGCCTGCGCAAGCACCTCCAGGCTACCGCCGACGGCCTCGCCCTGCTGGCCCAGGCGGTTGAGGAACTCGGTCTCTCGGCCAGGGCCTATGACCGCATTGGCAAGGTAGCGAGAACGATCGCCGACCTCGACGGCCGTCCCGAAGTCGGGCTCGACGACCTCTCGGAAGCCATCGGGTACCGGGTCCTCGACCGCGCCGCCTGATTCGGGGTATACTGCCTCATGTCACACCAGGATGCCCGCTCCTTTACCCGCGTCCCCACGGGACTGCCGATCCATGTCGCCTGCGGCACCGAAAGCCGAGCAGGTACCTGCCGCGACATCAGCATGGCGGGGCTCTTCTGCCTGATGGCCGAGCCCTTTCCCGCGGGATCCCGCCTGTCCCTGGCGATTCCCGTGGGGGAGTTCCGCATCCGGGCGGCGGGGGTGGTCATCCGGGCCACGGCCGAGGGCATGGCCATCGAGATAACGGACCTCGCGGACCCCGAGAGTTATCAGCACCTGCAGCACCTGATCATGTTCAATAGCCCGACCAACGAGACCGCCGATAAGGTCGAGGACGAGATCACCCGCCACTTCGGAATCCGCCGCAGCCCATCGGACCGACTGACTTGACGATCGGACCCTTCCACCTACAACGTTCGCCCTTGCGTGTTCCTCGTAGCTCAGTTGGTTAGAGCGCAAGATTGTGGCTCTTGAGGTCGCGGGTTCGAACCCCGTCGAGGAACCCAAATCACAACCCCCGGTGAAAACCGGGGGTTGTGTCTTTTTCGGCGTCTTTGGCCAGCTTTACCCGCGAATCAGGGCCTGGGCCATGACCCCGACCGGAGCTTCCTGGCCGGTGAAACGACGGAATTGGGCCTCGGCTTGGTGCAGGAACATGTCACCGCCATACACCGGGGTGGCACCGGCGGCGATGGCATCCCGCAGCAGGCGGGTGTCACGGGGCGTATAGACTGTGTCGAAAACGACCGTTCCGGCACGATGCTGGGCCGTTGGCCAGGGCGTCTCATCGGGCTTCCCCATGCCCTGGCTGGTGCCGTTGACCAGGATGTCATAGACGACCTCCCGGCCGTCGTCCGACACCTCAGCCCCGGCTTCAGCCGCCAGTTCCTCGGCCCGGGCCCGGGTACGGTTGGTGACCGTCACCCGCGCCCCGGCCTGGGCCAGGGCATGGACCGCTGCGCGAGCGACACCCCCGGCCCCCAGGACCAGGACGCGTTTGCCCGCGAGGTCGCCGGCCGCCCCGGCAACACAGGAGACAATGGCTCCCGCATCGGTGTTGGCACCGCGCACCACGCCCTGGTCTGACCACAGGGTATTGAGGGCTCCGACCGCCGCCGCCAAGGGCTCCAGGGCGGCCACGTCCAGGAGGGCCTGCTTATGGGGCAGGGTGACGCTCAGGCCCCGGATCCAGGATCCGCAGGTGGCCCAGAAGCGCGGGGCATCCTCGCACCGAAAAGGGACGTAGACCCCGGGCAGTCCGGCAGCGGCCAGGGCGGCGTTGTGGATGAGCGGTGATTTGCTGTGGGCAATGGGGGACCCCAGGACGCCATAGACCGGCCAGTCCGTCTGCTGTTGGTGCAGGCGATACCGCTGTTGGAGGTCCTTGGCCAAGGGTTGCCCGGGGGCCGAGCCGCCGTCGCCGTCAAGACGGCCAAACGTCAGGTAGGTACCCCAAACTCCGGCCAACAGACGCGAGGGCAGGCCGTGTTCGCCCATGGCGAGAACAATCAGATCTCCCGTACGCGTGACCGCCAAGTCCCGGACTACCGCCAGATCGGCGGCGTCCCGGGCCATGACCGCGATCTTGGGCAGGTCCGCCCCGGCGGCACGCATGGCCGCCACCAGCGCCGGGAGGTCGCTTCCCAGGCCGTGGAAGTCATGGGCGCTCAGGATCAGCTTGGCCCGCTGCGGCCGCCAGGTGCCGAGGATCGCTCGGTGGGCAAATTCGCAGTCGATGGCCACCGCCCCCGCCGCATCGGCGGCCTGGAACAGGGCCAACCGGGCCTCCTCGGTGCCCATCCAGGTGCCGGTTTCACTGGGATGACGGATGGTCACCAGGACCGGCAGGGCCACCTGCCCCAGGGCCGTCACAGCGGCGGCGGGATCGCACCCCTGGGTCGCCGAGGTATCCAGGCGCCATTCAACCCAGTCTGCCCCCTCGGCAGCGGCCTGCCGGGTCCGTTCGAGAAGCCCGGCCACCGACGGGGCGGCCAGGGGGACGACGATCCGGGACATCAGCGGTACTCGATCAGTTCCGAGGCGGCGTAACGGACCTTAGGCAGGGTCGCGTACTTGTCGGTGGCCAGGCGGTAGCCCAAGGGCAGGGCGACCTTGGTGGCGTAGCCAGAGCCCTCAAGACCGAGGATGCGGTCGTAGGCGGCCGGATCGAGACCCTCCATGGGGCACCCATCCACGCCCAGCAGGGCCGCCGAGGCCATCAACTGACCCAGGGCGATGTACACCTGATTGGTGGCCCAGGCCTGGATGTGCTGGGCTCGGGGTCCGGCGATCAGATCCTTGACCATGAAGCCCTTGTACATCGCCAGGGATTCGGTGGTCACACCCCGAGCGGCGACGGTGGCGGCGACCAATCGGTCAAGATCCGCCTCGGTGATGGTCGTCCGAGCCAGGAAGACCACATGGTGGGAGCAATCCTCCACCTGGGCCTGATTCCAGGACACGGCCCGCAACTGCTTCTTGAGGTCGGGGCTGGTCACGACCAGGAACTTCCACGGCTGCAAGCCGTAGCTCGATGGAGTCAGCGCCAGGCTTTGGGCCAGGACTTCCCAGGTGGCAGCGTCGATCTTCCGCGTCGGATCGAAGGCTTTGGTGGCGTAACGCCCGCGCAGGGCGGCGAGCAAGTCGGAAGAGGCGGTCGTCATAGTGGGATGCAGGGGATGGAGTCGGACGGGCGGGTCAACGGAAAGAACCGTGTACGGCCCCCCACAACCACCATTCCTGGTGTATGCTGCTCTGATGACCCCCCACACCGTCACCACGCTGCGACTGGAACCCCACCCGGACCGGGTCGAGGTCATCCTGTCCCGCCCGGGTCGGTGCAACAGCCTCGATCTCACCTGCCTGGCCGAGCTGACGATGGTGCTGGAGGAATCCACCTCGATCCTGCCCCTGATTCTGCGGGGCGATGGTCCGGGATTCAGCATTGGCGGCGACATCCGGGAAATGGCCGAGTTCACGGCGGATTCCGCTGAGGCGTGGAGCCGTCTGGGGCAACTGGCGGTGGCGGCCCTCGAACACTGGCCCGGCGTGACCGTGGCTCACCTCACGGGCTTCGCCCTTGGGGCGGGTCTCGAACTGGCCCTTGGCTGTGACGTGGTGGTCGGTCCGGCCTCGGTGCGGGTGGGCTTGCCCGGCCTGGTCCTGGGCATGATGCCGGGATTCGGCAGCCTAGATCGTATCCGCCAGCGACTGGGGGCTGACCGTTGCCGACGGTTGTTCCTCAATGGCGACATCCTGGACGGGCGTCAGGCCATCGAATGGGGCCTCATGGACCGACTGGTCCAAGATACGGACGAAGTGGTCCGCCTGGCCATTAACCTCGGCGAATTTGGGCCCTCAGCGGTTCAGGCCATCCGTAGTCTGCGCCTCAGCCAACGGGGTGCTTCGGACGACCTGGCGCTCCTGTTCGCGGCCCCCTTCGCCAGCGGGGAGTGCCAACGTCGCCTGCGCCAGCTGCTGAGTTGATGCAGCGCGCCCCGGCCGTTGCCCAGGGCGGTCCTCGCCCCTAAGGTGCCTGCATGTTCGAACTGGTCTTCCTGAGCGGCCCCCGTGGGGGTGAAGTCCTGCCGATCACCAAGACGTTGTTAGCGGGGCGCAGCCCAGAATGCTCCCTGGAGGTCCCAGACCCCAACGCCAGCCGTAAACATACCCACCTCGTCTTCGATGGCACCAGCCTGACTGCCGCTGACAATGGCAGTTCCAATGGCACGTTCGTCAATGACGTGCGGATCACCGCCCCCGTCCAACTCAAGCATGGTGATGTCGTCCGCCTGGGGGAAACCCGGCTGCGGATCCAGCAGAAAGCCCAGGGCCAAGCCCTTTCGCAAAGCAGCATCTTCGGCTTCAAGGATGCCTCCGCCGACGAGGACCTGAGCCAGTCCATCGTTATGTCCGCCATCGACGTCGCCCCCAAGCGCAACGTCAACGCCGAGGTCTTGAGCACCCGGCTAGCGGCGATCATGCGCATGTCGAAGGCCCTGGTCAGCATCGACAAGCCCGAGGAGGTCTACCAGGGCATTCTCGAAGCCCTATTCGAGGTCTTTCCCCAGGCTGAGCGCGGATTCCTGATGCACGGCTCGACCGCCGACCAGTTGGAACCCCGGGCCCTGAAGAGCCGCGGCCAGGCGGGCACCGAAGGGCTGGTGATCTCCAAATCCATCTGTCGCAAGGCCCTCGACAGTCGCACGGCGTTCCTGTTCAACGACCAGAACGCTAGCGATTTTGACCAGGGCATGTCGATCGTGTCCCTGCGTATTCGCTCGGCCATGACCATCCCCCTGATGGTCGGCGAAGAGGTCACGGGTCTCCTCCAGGTCGACACCGGCGACCCGGCCCGGGCCTTCACCCTCGACGACCTCGAACTGGCGGTCAGCGCCAGCCGGATCGCCGCCGCCGCCGTGCGGACTGCGGAACTCCTCAAAAAGGTCGAGAGCGAAACCGCGACCCGCAATAATCTCCTGCGCTTCCTGCCGGGCCCCCTCGCCGAACAGGTGCTGTCTGGCAGTCTCGACATCGCCCTCGGCGGTAAGACCTATCAAGGCACCATCCTGTTCAGCGACATCATCGGCTTCACCCGCATGTCCGAAGGCATGGAGCCCTCGGACATCATCGGGGTGATGAACGAGTATTTCGCCCGCATGGTGCCGTGCATCGAACGCGAGGGCGGTTCCGTCGACAAGTTCATCGGCGACGCGATCATGGCCTTTTGGGGCATTCCCTTCGATCGTGACGATGCAGCGGTGAATTCCGTCCACGCCGCCCTCGACATGCAGAATGCCCTCCAGGGCCTCAACAGCCTGCTGCGTAGCCAGGGCAAGCCGGAACTGCAGACCGGCATCGGCCTGAACTCGGGCACCGTGGTGGCCGGCAACATCGGTCACGCTCAGCGCAGTGAATACACCCTGCTTGGTGATGCCGTGAACACCGCCAGCCGCATCGAACATGCGGCCGGCAAGGGCCAGGTGCTGATCTCAGGCACCACCTTCGCTGCCCTCAAGGGCTGCGGCTTTGGGATCCAGATGCCGCCGCTCCACGCCAAGAACAAAGCGGAACCCCTGAAGGTCCTCAGTCTACGGGGCTTGACCCTGGGGGACGAAATCGTCCTTCACCTTCCCCTGCGCTGCGGGGACCACCCGGTGATTCTCCTGCGCCGTCTTTCGGACCGGACTTTCATCGCCCTCCATGGGGCCGATTGCGATCCCACCGCCGCCCCCCTGGCCTCAGCCATTCCCGAGTGGCAGGCCACCGATCTCGGTATCGCGGCTATGCTCTCGGTTCTGCCCGTTCAGGCCACGGATGGCAATCTGATTCGATGCCAGTTACGCCTCGCCGACGACACCCTGGCCGGTCTGATCGGCCCCACCTCGCCGATCTGTCCCGTGTCCTGGGACGAGTTGCCCCGCTAAGACCCTCCCATGCCCGGACTTCTCGACCTCGTCGGCAACACCCCGTTGCTCGATGTTTCTTCCCTGGCCGCCCGACCCGGGGTCACGATCCTGGCCAAGTGCGAGGGCAACAACCCGGCCTCCTCCGTAAAGGACCGGGC
>CAIUVD010000289.1 GCA_903902515.1 uncultured Planctomycetota bacterium
GATCAGCGGCGGAAACGCCGCTCGTCCACGGGTTGGTCCATCGTCACGTCCGCCAGGGTCACGACGATCCGGCCCTGCTGGGGATCCTCCAGGATCACGGCCAGGGGGCGGTGGTCTTTGAGGCGGACGGTGACCGTGGCCAGGCTGCGGGCCAGGGCCTGGTCCCGGGGGGTTAGGGTCAGGGTTTCCGCCGTCGGGTCGTAGGTGGCAGCGAAGTCCTTTTCCAGGAGCGGCAGGTCCAGCCAGACGCAGGCGATGACACGGCGAATGTCCGGATTTTCGCCCTCCAGGACGTCGGGGGTTTCGCCCTCCAGCAACTGCTCGATCTGCCAGGATTGCGTGCCGTCGGAGCACCAGCGTTTCAATTCAGACCCATCGGGGTTCGACATCCGCACTTCGTAGCGGCTGCGTTCGGCGGTGCGGTCGAGGGCGAAGGCCCCGATCTGGTGCCGGGCGTCGCCGTCCTTCTGGATCGACCACATGAAGGAGCCCGCCAGGCTGGTGCGCTGGGCTTGGATGGCGGCGAGGGCCCCGAGGTCGGGGGCGGTGGTCTCGGCGGCGGTCGCCAGGGACGCGCTCAAGAGGATGGTGAGCAGGGGCCAACCGGGCCCCGGAATCCTTGCACGGGATGACATGGGCGGGATGCTCGTCACCAGCCTTTCCAGACAACGAGAGATCGTGATGCCCTCAGCCCTGATCGTCCTCGCCCCCGGGGCGGACGAGATCGAAGCCATCACCGTTCCGGACCTGCTGGTCCGGGCGGGATGCCGGGTCACCATCGCCACCCTCGCGGACATTCCGATGGTGAAGGGCAGCCGGGGCCTGCCCCTGGCAGCCCATGGCACCTGGGACCTGACCCAGGGCCAGACCTATGACCTCGTGTACCTGCCGGGGGGCCTGGGCTCGGCCCACGCCTGCCGGGATGACGTGCGGGTCCAGGAACTGGCGGAGGCCCAGTTGGCGGCCGGCCGCTGGCTGGCGGTGATTTGCGCCGCTCCCCTGGCGCTGATTCCCCGGGGCCTGGCCAAGGGCCGCCGCCTGACCTCCTTCCCCGGCGTGCGGGCCGAGGTCGAGCCCCATGCAGCGGCTTGGCTTGACCAGCCGGTGGTGGTCGATGGACCCTTGGTATCCAGCCAGGCCGCCGGCACGACCATGGCCCTCGGTCTCACCCTTGTCCGACTCCTGCACGGCGCCGAGGCGGCCGCCACCGTCGCCAACGCCATCAAGGCACCCCTCCCATGATCAAGACTTGCACCCTCCTCCTCGCGGCCTCCCTGGCGTGGTCCGCCGATGCCGTGGCCGATGCCCAGGCGGCCATGGCCAGCAACGATGCCACGGCCAAAAAATCCGCCCTGCGAGCCCTGGGCTCGAAGGGTGCGGGCGATGATGCGGCGGCCATCAGCCTGCTCATCGGGGCCCTCAGTGACCGCCAAGGTGGTGAGGCAGCCGTTAATGCCCTGAAGAGCCGCACCGGGGCCAGTCCCAAGGGCGGGACGTGGATCCCCGGCAAGGAAGCCGACACCATCGAGGCTTGGCAGGGGTGGTACGCCGCCGAGCAGCAGAAAAAGAAGGTCAGTGACCTGCAGAAAAAGGCTGACGCGCCGGCGAAGAAGAAGGTTGATGTCGAAGCCACGGAGGTGGCGGCTACGCCCGAGGTAAAGCCCGCCAAAGTCGTGGTTCTGCCCGAGGACCTCGGCCGTTTGGACCGCATCATCCTCAAAGCCGGTGGCAGCATGCTGTGCTACATTCAGTCCCGACGCACCGATGCTGACGGCAACTTGGTATCCCTGAGAATCGTCCACCCGGAGAACGGCGGCGAAGAGATTCTGCCCGCGGCTCTGGTCAGCCGTGTTGATGAGGACATCCGCTGATGCACCTGCTGTTCCCCGGCAGTTTCGATCCGCCCCACCTGGGGCACCTGGATTTGATCCGCCGGGCCTCGGCTCTCGGCCCGGTGACGGTGGCGGTGGCGATCCACCCCGAGAAATCAGGTTTCCTGCCCGTGGCCACCCGCGTCGATCTCCTGCGGGCCATTACTGCCGACCTGCCGGTGACGGTCACTTCCTATACCGGGGCGACGGTGCATTTCGCCCGTCAGATCGGCGCCACCACCCTGATCCGGGGCCTGCGCCATGGCCAGGACCTGGAAGCGGAACGCCCCTTGGCGGTCCTCAACCGATCCTTTGGCATCGACACGGTGTTCCTGATCGCGGATCCGGCCCATGTCCACCTGTCTTCCAGCACGGTGCGGGCGGTGCGGGCGGCGGGCCTGCCGCTGCAGGATTTGCTGCCTCCCGCGGTCGCGGCGGTCTGCTGATGTTCTGGTCCTGGGCACCCCGGGCCCGATTTTATCGTCAATTAGGTGGCTTGGTGCGTTCGGGACTTGCCCTGGATGTGGCCCTGCCCCTGGCGGGGGATGCGGCTGGGGGGGATTACCGGGCCCGTTCCCGGGCCTGGGGCCTGGGCTGTGCCCGGGGCCGGCCCCTGGCCGAGCAACTAGAGGGAGAGCCGCCCACCGTCCGGGCCCTGGTTCTAGCTGGGGAACGCACGGGCCGCCTGCCCGAGGTCTGCGAGACCATCGCCGACCTGACGGACCAAGCCCGTCAGGTCCGCAGCGCCCTCCTGAACCGCCTGTGGTATCCGGGCCTGTTGCTACACGCCGTGTTGATCCTCCCCGGGCTTCCGGGGCTGGTCCAGGGCACGACCTCAATGGCCGGATTCCTCGCCGGGCCGGTGATTCTCTGGGCCCTGATCGGCAGTGCCTTCGTGGCCTGGCGCCTTGGTCTGGAATCGGGGCTTTTGGCCCGGATTGCCTTGTTCGGGCCGATCCGCTTCCTGACCTTGCCGCTGTTGGGCCATCGCCTGTGCCTGGTGGCTGGCGCCGCCCATGCGGCGGGATTTCTCCATCGACAGGCCCTGGACCTGGCGGCAGAAGCCTGCGGTAACCGCCATTTGGCCGCCGCCGTCCACGCCGCCGCCTTGGACCTGGAGGTCCATCGTCTGTCCGGCATGGCCGACGCCTTGGCCCAGGCCGG
Source organism: uncultured Planctomycetota bacterium (assembly GCA_903902515.1). Lineage (GTDB taxonomy): Bacteria > Planctomycetota > UBA11346 > UBA11346 > UBA11346 > CAIUVD01. Next base: position 3,036 of record CAIUVD010000289.1, read on the forward strand.
CTTCGATCCGACCACCGTCGCCCTGGTTCGTTCCGGGGAGGTGGGCGGCCGTCTGACCGACAGCCTCGCCCATGCGGCCCGCCACAACCGCGAGCGGTTTGCCATCCGGATCGACCTCACGGTGCGGATCGGCTCGGGCCTGCTCTACGGTCTGATCGCCCTGCTGGTGGCGATGACCGTCATTCGCATGTACATGGGCCTGTACAGTTCCGTGCTGACGTTGGCCGAGACCGAATAGCCCGCATCCTGCTCATGTCCCTCGCGGGGCGATGGGTGCTCAGGCGGTCTGCATCTCGTCGGCCTCGGTAGGATCGGCCTCATGGGCCGGAACCACCCCACGGCCCCGTTTGACGTGGATGCCGTATTCGTGGAGTTTGCGGTCGAGGGTCACGCGGTTGATGCCCAGCAGGCGGGCGGCCCGGAGTTTGACGCCTCGCTCGCGGTTGATGGTGTGGCAGATCAGGATTCGCTCGGTTTCCCGGGCGATCAGACTGAGGTCACTGCTGACATCGTCGCCGTAGCGCACCAGGGTTTCGGCCAGCAGGCGGTGGGGATCGATCGTAGCCGGGGCCGGGGTGTGGCTGCGCTCTGGCTGATGCTGGGAGGCGTAGGCCTTAATGGTCGGCGGGATCAATTCTTCGAGAAACACCGAACCCGGGGCCAGAACCACGGCCTTTTGGACGCAGTTTTCCAGTTCGCGGATGTTGCCGGGCCAGGGGTAGCCGGCCAGGATTTCCAGGACCTGGCGGGGTACTTCGTCGACGTTCTTGTAGTTCCGCTGGTTGTACTTCTGGAGGAAGTGGTTGATCAGCAGGGGCACGTCTTCGCGCCGTTCGCGCAGGGCCGGGACCTGCAGATTGACGACATTCAACCGGTAAAAAAGGTCTTCGCGGAAGCGCCCCGCCCGGACCTCGGCGGCCAGGTCCCGGTGGGTGGCAGCGATGATCCGGACATCGGCCGGGATGGCATGGTGGTCACCAACGCGGCAGAAGGTGCGTTCCTGCAGGACGCGCAGCAGGCGGACCTGGGCCTCCAGGGTGATTTCGCCGACTTCATCGAGAAACAGCGTGCCGCCGTGGGCGACCTCGAAGAGACCTTTTCGCTCGCTGTCGGCGCCGGTGAACGCGCCCTTGGCGTGGCCAAACAACTCCGATTCCAGGAGGGTCGGCGACAGGGCCCCGGCGTTGATGCTGACCATCGGCTTGTGGGCCCGGTGGCTGTGGGCGTGGATCAGCTTCGCGAGGAGTTCCTTGCCGGTGCCGGTTTCGCCCTGGATGACCACGGTCGCCGTGCTGGCCGCGGCCCGCACCGCCGACTGGATCAGGGAATGCATGGTCCCGCTGTTGGTCAGGATGTCGGTCTGGCGGACGTCGATCGTCAGGGCCCCGCGCAGGGCCTGGTTTTCCTCGGCCAATTCGCTGACTTCCAGTTGGACCCGCAGACGGTCCATGCAGTAGCGACTGACGGCGTCGACCAGGAAGGCGGCGGCGTCCTCGCTATCCCGGTGGCTGACCAGCAGGGTAGCGATGGTGACGTTGCCATCCTTGAGTTGCCGGGCGACCACCGGCAGGCCATCGGTGGCGATGGGGGCCGTGGCGGTGGTCGCCAGGGCGGCGATTTCATCGGCGGAATCTGGCGGTTCTCCGACCAGGAACGTGCCGGACGGGGTCAGGTGTCCGGGTTTGCAGTGCAGGTAGATCCCGCCGATGGTCTTCCAGTTCTGAACCTCCAGCCACAGGCGATCCAGGATCAGGCGTGTCCCCACCGCGGGATCGAGCATATGCAGGACAGTTCCGACGCGGGTGGGCCAAGTATGCATGGGGGGACTCGCGGGTGGGCAGACTGTTGCACCGTGAAGCGTCAATCGCGCCACCGGGGGTAGTCCGGGGGTGCCTTTTGCTATTGAAGGACTTACAGAAAATCACCTTGACCTACCCCCGTCGACTGTTGCGCGACGATGCTTATTTTCTGAGCAACTGCCTTGCGGCGTGGCATTGCTGGTCCATGCCCCTCCGTCAGGGTCTTATCAAGTCCACTCTTGCATATAAAGATAAACTTATCTAATATACCGATATGCCAGTGAACTCCGACCACCTCGTCCAATACCTGGAACTCAAGCTCGCGGCTAACGGCTTCCCGCCGACTGGGGCGGCGGCCGACCTGCTCATGGTCGCGGGTGATCTGATTGAGGCCTACCGCGAGAAAACCCGCCTCCTGACGGGCCATTTGTGTCCTCCGGATCGGCGGTTGCAGGACTTTCTGGATCGGCACTTCGCCGACGTGATCCCGGTCACGGGGCCCGTCTCCCTGCCCGGCAACAACTTCATGCTCGATCGGGCGGGCATGGCCAGGCTGCTGTCCCTGCCACCCGACAAGGACGAGGTCCACGCGCCGCTGCTGTCGTCCTATCGCGTGGCTCAGGGTGTGTTGCATAACCCCAAGAGCGACCGCCGGACGACGGCGGGTTCGTTCCACATCTCTGAGGGCGGTCTTCCCATCCCCGGTGACAAAAAGGCCGTGCCCAAGGAAGTCTTTGCCCGACTCCTCCAGGCGGCCGTCAAGCCGCCCCAGGCCGACCTGTTGCTGCCCTACACCAGCACCCGGCCGACCCCGGCCCATGGCTTCGTGTCGTTGCTGCTGCGGCCCCTGGTCCGCCCGGCGATCCCGGCCCGGGACGGGACCCGGCCTGAGCAAACCATGGAAATCCGGCTGTTCGCCCCCGGCTCCCTGGTCAGCAACCTCGACTTTGTGGAGTCGATTTTCGGCAACGCGGGCAACCCCTACCTGCCGGACAACGACGCGGCCCTCGATGCCGACCATTGGACCGGCACCTCAGGATGCCTGATCCTTGCTCCGCACCTCACGGCCTGCCGCAAAAAGGACCTGGGCCTGCCCCATCGGAGTGCCGCCAGCGAGCGACAGATCCGCGATGGCATGTGCTGGGAACGCGAGGACGAGTGCTACAACGACGGTCAGGCCTTCAAAATCACCTGCCGCACCGAGGACGGGGTGATGCTCACCCTGATCGCCGACAATTACTACGGCTACTGCAAAAAAGAGGTCAAGACCCAGATCAGTTTCAGCGCCAACTTCATCGGCCAGGGCGAGGAAGAACACGCCGGCGGGGCCCTGGCCTTCCCGAGCTACAACTTGGGTGACGAGTTCCGGGCCGACAGCAGCACCATCGTCAACGGTGCCGACTGGAAGGATGTGGTCCGCGAACAGGGCCATTTGATGGATGTCCACCCGGACGGCTACGGCATCGATAAACGTTTTCCGGACATCATCTACGTCCCCGGCGATGTCGCCATCAGCCTCCACCACCAAAGCGTGTCCTGGAATGCCGAGGGCATGGCTCGTTCCATCCGCCTGCGCCCGGGCTGCGCCTATGTGCTGCCGTCCGGCTATAAGGTGCGGATGGAGAAGCACGGCGGGGCCGCCAGTTGGCGGTTGGTGGGCACCGAGCCGGAAGGCACGTTCTGCCACAAGCCCTGCACCGTGTCCGGTGGTGGCAAATCGGAGATCAGCAAGTCGATCGACGACGTGATCCTCTATGGCCCACTCCATGTGAATTCCCTGGAGCAGGACCTCGACGAGGTCGAGAAACTCCTGGCCCGGGATTACCGGGACCGCTTCCGGCCGGAACATCGCCCGGATTACACCGCCCGCACCAGCGGCGCGTCACGTCCGATCCTGTCGTCGGAACGCAGCCTGGGCAGTGTCATCAAGCTGTTCACGCCCAGCCCGGCGGAATTCACCGCGGCCTATAACGCCTGGCTGAAAACCCTCCCGACCCGCATCCTGACCCTGCTGTTGCTGGTGAAGCGATTCCATCGCCAGGAGTGGGGTGCCGATTGGCGTTCCCACTTCACCGTCGACATCGTCAACGGTGCCCCGGGCCACCAGGTCAAGATCGACCGGCGGCCCCTGGTCGCCTCCTACCTGCGGGTCGGCATCGACGACGACGGCACCTGGCGGACCTACAAACTGCGTCAGGACTTCATCGCCGCCGACAAAGTCCAGTTGGAAGACGACATCAGCGCCAGCACCGTCGTGCCCAAGGCCGAACTGGCCTTCCCCTCGGCCCGCATCCTGGGGTCGTCGGTCAAGCTGGTCACCAACTGCGAAAGCTACCTGTTCCAGCGCCCAGATGATGCCATCCACCGGGGTCACGACGAACAGGCCGAAGCCGATCTCGCCGGCGTCAACGGCCCGGTCTTCATCAGCAATTTCCAGCCCCTTAACGGCGAAGCGGCCCAGGCCCTGGTGGATGACGCCATCGGCTTCGACCGCTGGACCCAGCCGATGCAGAACCTGATCGCCGGAGCTGCCTCCAAGCCCGGGTTTGTGGTGTCTTCCGCCCATCCCCGCCTGGTGGATGGCAAGCCGTCGAAGAACCCTCGCTACCTCCAGCCCCGTCCGGATCGCATTGATGCCAAGGGCACCTGGCTGGCGGAGGTCGGCATGCGCCTGCTGCGGCGGGTCCCGGCCAACCAGACGGCGGTGGTGGCCGTCGATGCGGTGCTCCCCGGTCGGCGCAATAACCCGCCGGAACCCGGTGTCCGGGCCCTGGCCTGCCACAACCCGATCCATTACCTGGAACTGCCCGAACTGTTCATGGAGTTCGCCAGCAGCCTCACGGGCAAGTCACCGTCGACCACCGGTGCTGGTAGTGAGGGCGCCCTGACCAAGGGTCCCTTCAACGCCCTCGATCCGGTCATCGACCTGGACAATACCCTGCTGTCGATGGTGCTGACGGGCCACGATGGCTTCACCACCAGCGCCGGTTGCATCGGCCCCAAGATCAAGGTCGGCCATGACATCAGTCTGGTCATCCCGGAAATCTGGTGTCGCCTGCCGGTCCAGCACCGGGATGCCCGGTGGCTGATCCGCGAAGGGCATCTCGAAGCCCTAGCCGATTTCGAGCACCAGGGCCGCCGGGTAGTGGCCAGTCGCCTCGGCTACCGCATCACCGCCCGCTTCGTCCACACCTTCTTCGGCAAGATTTTTGATAATCCGGCGGCGGTCTTCGACGAGGCGATGCTCAAACCCGAGACCCAGGACTTGGCGGCGTTCGTCGACGGCATCGACAACATCGTCGAGGCCCAGGCGCGGTGCGGTCAGCAATACCTGGACGATGGCGCGGCCCGGGTCGCCAGCCCGGCCCTGGTCGCCATCCTCGATGTCATGGCCACCGGCACCCACCAGGGCCTGGAGCCCAACGATCCGGCCTTCCGCGCCCTCTTTGGTCGCGATGCGATCCTCGGGTCTTCCTGGTATCGCCAGCGCCTGGAAGCCCAGCAGGTTCGGGATGCGGCCCACGCCCGGCGTCAGATCCGCGAACTGTCCCAGTTCCTGGCCTTGCCCAACCACCTCGAAGTGGCGACCCGCCTCGATCTCTCCGGTCGTTTGCGGCGGGCGGAAGCTCGGCTGGAAGCCGTGACCCACCCGGGTTACCTCGACCGCCTGCGGGGCACCCTGGGTCTGCACCGGGCCATCCACCGCCAGGGCTGAGGACGCGGCCCGAGTCAGGTGGCGAGACGCTGGAGGGCCTGGTTGAGGTCCTCGCCGGAGAGGGGTTTGGCCAGGACGTCGTCCATGCCGGCGGCCAAACAGGCATCCCGCTCCTCGGTCATGGCCGAGGCCGTGAGGGCGATGATGACCTGGGGGTGGGTCTTGGCCAGTTTTTCCGATTGCCGGATGCGGCGGGTCGTCTCCAACCCATCCAGGCCGGGCATCTGGACGTCCATCAGGACCACATCATAGGCCTCAGGCCGCCAAGCGGCCAGGGCGGATTGGCCATCGTTGGCCAGGGTGACCTCATGGCCCAGGCGGCGGAGCATGATCGAGGCCACCTTCTGGTTCACCGGGTTATCTTCGGCCAGCAGGATCCGCAGGGGGCGGCCCTGAATGGTCGCGGTCGGTGCGGCCGTCGGGGCGGTCATCCGCGTTTCATGGCAGGCCGGGAGGATGGCCGTGAAGACGCTGCCGACGCCTTGGGTGCTGGTCACCGTGACTCGGCCGCCCATGGCTTCGGTCAACTGCTGGCTGATGGCCAAGCCCAGACCGGTGCCGCCGAAACGGCGGCAGGAGCCGTCCTCGATCTGGGTGAAACGGGTGAACAGTCGCGGGAGATGTTCGGCCGGGATGCCGATTCCGGAATCCCGGATCCCGATGGCGATGCGGTCGCCGTCGATGGCCTGCACCTCAACCTCCACCTTCCCGGCGAGGGTGAACTTGATGGCGTTGCCGATCAGGTTGGTCAGGACCTGGCGCAGGCGGTCGGGGTCGGCCCGCAGTCGCAGTCCGGGACGGGTCTCGCGGTAGGCCAGGGCGAGGCCCTTGCTGGTGGCCGTGGCTTTTAGGGCGGTCAGCACGGATTCGACCGCCGGCCGGACCTCCACCGAGGTGATGTCCAGCTCCATCTTGCCGGCTTCGATTTTCGACCAGTCCAGGATGTCGTTGATGATGGTCAGCAGGGCCTTGCCGCTGGACCGGATGGTATCGACGTGGTCGCGCTGTTCTGGATCCAGGCGGGTGTCGGCGAGGATCTCGGCCATTCCGAGGACGCCGTTCATCGGGGTGCGGATTTCATGGCTCATGGTCGCGAGGAACGACGACTTGGCCCGGGTGGCGGCCTGGGCCTCGTGGGTGGCCTTGAGGAGGTCCGAGATGTCCGCGAAGGTCGTGGCCGCCGCCTCGGGGGGGCCCTCATGCTGGGTGGTGATCGGTTGGGAATTGATGCGGATCCAGCGCAGGGAGCCATCCGGGGAATGGACCCCCATGATGGCGTCGACGACTGGTTGCCCGGTCCGCAGTGTCACCATCGCCGGGTGGTCTTCCCCGGGGTAGGGAGTGCCATCGGCATGGATGGTGCGCCAGCGGGGGTCGATGGAGGTCCGTCCGTGCAGTTGGTCGGCGGTCAGGCCAAGAATGCGCTCGGCGGCCGGATTGCTGCGGATGATGGCCCCAGTCCGGTCTTGAACTACCAGGCCTTCGTTCATGGCCTTGAAAATCGCCCCAAGCCGGTCTTCGCTGACCCGTACCTCTATCATCCGGTCTTCCAGGTCCCGCTGTCGCAGCCGCAGATTCAGCAGCAACTCCGCCTGCCGCCCGAGAAGTTTCAGCTGGGCCAACTGTTCCGGTGACAGACTGCGTGCGGTATGATCGATGACGCACAGGGTACCGACGGGCAGTTGCTCGGGGCCGACCCGCAGGGGCACCCCGGCATAGAAAATCACCCGCGGCCCCCCGGTCACCAGGGGGTTATCGAAAAACCGGGGATCCTGGAGGGCGTCCGGCACCACCAGGGGTTCCGTTGCGTCGAGAATCGCATGGGCGCAAAAAGCCACATCCCGGGGCGTTTCGCTGGCCTCAAGGCCGTGTTTGGCCTTGAACCATTGCCGGTGGTCGTCGACCAGGGACACCAGGGCGATCGGCACCCCGGCAATCGCCGATGCTAGGTTGACGAGGCCGTCAAAGTCCGGTTCGGCAGCGGTGTCGAGGACTCCGCAGCGCCGCAATAGGGCCAGGCGTTCTTCTTCCTGGGGATGGCGGCAGGGGGTGTGCATGTTGCCTGAGCATACCCCACCAATACCTGTTGTGCCAGGGGGTTGGGGCGAGGTCGAGCTTCCGATTCATACGCATTCCTTCGTAGATTTTGCCGGCGATACGTTGGGAGTCGTGCACGTCTGTTGCACGATCGGTCTGGTGCCTCGGGGCTTCCCTCAGGTTGTCCCGGCTTCGGTCGCCCGATGCTCTGGACGTGCCCATCGTCCGATCCGCCGCGCCTACCGTCCTGATGGACCATGGCCCGGCGGGCGGGGTGTCCCGGGAAACCGGGCCGCCTTCCCTGACGCCTGCCCGCCGCAGGTCGAGAAAAGGACCCGTCCATGTACCTCCGCGTGTCGATTACCGACCGCTGCAACCTCCGTTGCACCTACTGCCTGCCCGAGGACGCCCACTTCGCGCCGTCCCGGGCCACGGTGGAGGAACTCGATCGCCTGATGGCGGCCGTGGTTGCTGCGGCTGGCGTCACCAAGATCCGCCTGACGGGGGGTGAACCGACCCTCGCCCCGGGCCTGGTCCAGCACCTCAGAACGGCGGCCTGGCTGGTGCCGACCGTTGGCCTGACGACCAACGGGGTTCTTTTGGAGGGTTTAGTCGAGGAATTGGTCGCCGCCGGTCTCTCCCGCCTCAATATCAGCTTGGATGCGGCCGATGCCGAGGGCTTCCGCCGGGCTACCCGCCGCGACCGCTTTGGAGCGGTGGTCGCAGGCCTGCGCGCTGCCAAACGGACGGGCCTGTCCCCCCTCAAGGTCAACGCGGTCGCCACCATCGACACCGACGCTCCGGCGTTGGTCCGCTTCGCCATCGAGGAGGGGGTCCACCTCCGGTTCATCGAACTGATGGACATCGGCGAGGCCCACGCCACCTGGGCGGAGCGGCATGTGCCGTCGGCGATTCTTCAGGAACGCCTGTTCGCCACCGGGTTCTCCCTGACGGAAACTCCCGAGCGGGACGACCCCACGAGCCGGGTGTGGACCATTGCCGGCGTCGACCCGGCGGTCACCACCCTCGGCTTCATCACCACCGTCAGCGACCCCTTTTGCGCCACCTGCGACCGCCTGCGGCTGTCGAGCCAGGGGCGCCTATTCACCTGTTTGTTCGACGAGGTCGGTACGGATCTCCTGACGCTCCTGCGCGGGGGCGACCTCGGGGGCCTCGACCAGGCGATCCGCCACGCCGTGGCCAACAAGGCTCCCCCCGCAACCTTCCAACGCACGGCGGTGATGGCCGCCATCGGTGGCTGACATGCGCCTCACCCTGCTGCATTACGGGCCCCTGCGGGATCACCGGGGCTGTGTCCAGGAAACCATCGAAGCCCCCGTCACCGGCCTGGGCGACCTCTACCGCTGGTGCGGCTTTCCCCTCGACCCCGCCAGTGTTGCGGTGGCCATCAACGATGCCCTGGTCCCCTGGGACCACCCCCTGGCGGACGGCGATACCGTGGTTTTCCTGCCGCCGGTTTCGGGAGGCTGAATGTTCCGCATTATCACCACGCCCATCGACACCGTCGCCCTCCGCCAGGCCCTTGACCACCCCCAGGCTGGCGGCCTGGTGATTTTCGAAGGGGTGGTCCGTAACCACCACCAGGGCCGAGCGGTCCGCCACCTCGACTACGAGGGCCATGCGCCCTTGGCCATCACCCAGGGCGAGCGGATTCTGGACGAAGCCCGCAACCGCTGGCCCCTATTGAAGGCCCTTGGCTGCCATCGTCTGGGCCACCTGGAGGTCGGTGAGGCCGCGGTCTGGATTGGCGTTGCCAGTGCCCACCGGGCCGAGGCCTTCGCTGCCTGCGCCTGGATCATGGATGCCGTCAAACACCAAGTGCCGGTGTGGAAGCGGGAAACCTTCGCCGATGGGACTGTGGCCTGGGCGCGGGGCGAGCCCCTGGCGCCCCCAGTCCCGCGCGCTGTTTAGGGTTCGATCCGCACCGAGCCCAGGCCCATCCACTGGGCATAGGCCTGGCCCTGCCAATCCTGGCCGGTCCGCAGATCGCCCACCGAGAGGTGACGGGGCCGCAGTTCCGGTGGCATGATGGAAACGGTGACGTGGTCGGCGCCGGCCTGTCGAGCTGCCGTCACCTGGGCGTCCCGCTCCGCCAGGGCCCGTCGCCAGGGGAGGGCCTGGGTGAGGTCCTGGACCAGGGGGGTGAAGGCTGGGCTGGTCATCATGGCCACGGCCAGCATGCCGGGCCAAGGGATGGCCACGCGACGCAAGCCCGCCCGGGCCACCAGGACCAGGAAGATTGCCGTTCCCAGGAAGTGCCCCGCCAGGGCCAGGCCCTCGGGCGGGTCGAAGGCGTGGTAGCCCAGGGTGAGCAGCAGGGCGACGGGCCAGGTCGCGGTAGGGATCCGGGATCCACAGCACCAAGCCCCGGCCACCAGGGCCAGGAGCAGGTGCAGCCAGAGAGAAGCGGTCTGTCGGGGTTCGCAGAATCCCACCGAGGCGCAGGAGGCGGTCGCCGCCGCCAGGGCAGCCACGGGCAAGATGACGAGGGCCAGCCCAGGGCGTGGGCGCGGTGCGAGCCGGGCCGTGACCGCCAGGACGGCGATCACCAGGGGCGAGGTCAGCAGATCCTGGAGCAGGCAGCCGACCGTGGCGGCGCCATTGAGGAGGGCCGTATCCAGGGGCTTCCAGCCGCCCACCTGGGCCAGGCGTTCGGCGTTTCCTGGGGCCAAGACGATCGACGTCATGCCCAGCAGCAGGCCGCCCAGGACCCAGCGTGGGCCCTCGCGCCCCAGGCTGACCACCGCCCAGGAGGAGAGGAGGATGGCGGGAGTTTCGGTCCAGCCGCCCAGGATCAGTCCGCCCAGCAGCAACCCACCCCGGTGGAGGACCGTGACGGGTTCCCCACGGCTGAGGAGCAGGGCCCCCAGTCCCAGGGGCAGGACGTAACCGAGGGCCCCGCTTTGCCAGAACAGGGCTTCCGCCGGGCCCGGCACCAGCACCACGGGGGCGGCCAAAACGATACCCCAGGCTGGGGCCAACCCGAGGCGGCGGACGACGGCCACCGCCCCCAGGACCAGACTGCCCAGGGTCAGGAGGGGCCACACCGGATAGGTGGGGACGAAGGCCGGACCGAGGTGGCCCCCGGCGAGCATCGCCAGGGTGTAGGCCCAGCGACCGCTCCAGTGCTGGTAGTGGAAGGCCAAGCCCTCGGCGAATCCCTGGTCCCGGCCGAGGAGGGCCCAGTTCCAGTCATCGCGGGCCGGGTAGGCGGCCAGGGCCAGGAGGCCGACAGTCAGCAGGACCAGCCCCGCCGCTCCCGTCAGAACCCGGCCGGGCACGGTCATCGGGCGGCGGCCTGGACGGCAGCCCAGTCGAGGTCCAGGGGCACCACGGTTACCTGTGGGGCGGCGGCGATCTGGGTTTTCAGGTTGGCGATGCGCTCATCGTGCTCGGGGTGGGTGCTCATCCACGCCAGCATCCCGGGCATCTTGCTGCCCGCCTCGCCCTTGAGCAGGCCAAAGAACTCGGGAAGCCCCTGGGGGTCGATACCGGCGGCCATCAGCATGCGGAGGCCCTCGGCATCAGCCTCCCGCTCCTTGTCGCGGCTGTAGCCGTTGAGGATGGCGGTCATGGCCCCCTGGCCCGCCAGACCAGCCAGGCCGCTGGCATCGCCGAGGAGCACCTGGAGGCCGATCATTACCCCGACCTGGCCGGCGAGACCTTGCAGGCCGTGGCGGCGGGTGACGTGGGCGATTTCGTGGGCCAGGACACCCGCCACTTGCTCGGGCCGAGTAGCCTTCTTTAAAAGGCCCGTGTAGACCACGATTTGCCCGCCGGGCAGGGCGAAGGCGTTGACCTGATCGGATTTCACCACCTGGACGCGGAATTCGAAACCGGCCGGTTGGGCATGGGTAGCCAGGCGGTCGACCATGACCTTCACCGCCCCATCGAGGACCGGATCCGTGACCTTGGTGCCCCCGAGATCCATCTGCTGGTACCCGGCATCGCCGATCTGGCGGTCGACGGTGATGGGCAGGCTGGTGATGGCTCCCTCGGCGGCCCAGGGCACGGCCAGGACCAGGCCACCCACCAGTGCCACCAGGGCCAGGATGGCGGCGGTGACGGCCAGGCGGAAGCGGTGTTGCACCCCGCCCGCCCGGCGCTGGAGGTGGGCCAGGACGCTGGCGTGGCTGGTGCCGACGGCCGCCTTCAACACCGGCACATGCTCGGCATCCAGGCAAAAGGTCGGGCCATCGGTGACGCTCAGGAACACCATCTGGTCGTCGTTGCCGCCCAGGCGGGCGGTCACCTCGCCCCACCGGGCCGAGACCGTCTCACCGGCCGGGGTCTGGGCCTGGAGGCCCTCGGGGCTGGCCGTGATGTCGGCGATGCGGCGGTCGGACTGCCCAGGCAGGAACAGGGAACCGCGCATGATCAAATCCCCAGGACGGCGGCCCAGCGGGTCCGCAGGAGAATGGCGGCCTCGCTGGCCGTCAGGGTGGTCCAGCGGTCGCCCTCGCGGCGGGCCAGGCCCAGCCGTTCGAGTTTCGCCAGGGCGTCATCGACTTCAAAATCGATGGGCCGACCCAGGGTCTTCGCCAGCCAGGCCTCGACCCGCTGGTCTAATTCCGCCTCGGTGCAGGCCCCGGCCTGGAGGAAGTGCCATGCCAGCAGGGCCTCTTTGCCTTCTTCTTCGCTCGCGTCGTCGATGACGCGGTGGAAGGTCCCGGCGTTGTTGTCGAGGTTGCGGAAATAGAGGTTTTCCGAGAGGGCCTTGATGAATTGCAGTTTCTTGAGGCGGTAGCGGCTGACCTGCCGCATGATGAACATGCCCATGGCCACACAGGCGGCGATGACAGCTCCGGCTTCGGCCATCAAGATCGTCGGGTCCTTCGCTTCCACCGGAGCGCCAGCCTTTGCGGCCGCGACATGCAGCAGGGCCCACAGGAAGACGGCGACAGCCGAGAGTTTGGCCGTCATGGTGGCGATCCCGATGGCCGCGGGGACGCCGATGAACACCTTGTCGGCAGTCTTCATCCGTACTTCGCTGTTGGGAAACAGCATTTCCAAGTCGGCGGCCGGGACGTTGGCGAACAACTTGAGGAGGGTCGTGCCCGGGGTGAAGGCCAGGGGGCCCTTGCGGCCGGCGAAATGGCTGGGGCCCTTGAAGCGGACCAGCAGGACGACCTTTTCAAAGAAGTCGACGGTGATCTCCCGCTTCTTCAGTCCGAAGTGGGTGGCGATGGTTTCGGTCCGCTGCTTCGCACCTCTGACGAAGATCCGCAAATCCGCAAAGTCCGACATCTCGATGTGCAGGCGGACCCGGAACACCGACTCAGCTTCCATGGCGTGCTGGAGTTCAGCATCCGTCAGACGCCGGTAGTTGGCCCGCTCCAGCAGGCGGCCCAGGGCTTGGGCAAAGACGGCCTCGTCGGCGGTGGCGCCCGTGGGGGCCGTGTCGCGGTTGGGGTCGAGGGGGGCGTAGAGGTGCTTCAGCTCCTCCAAATGCTCCTGGCCCTCCCAAGCCAGGACCCGGGCCAAGCCATCGAGGACCGTGGCCTCCGCGCCGAGTTTCACCAAGTGGTCGCGCACGGTCCGGCGGTCGAGGGGCAGGAAGTGGTCGCTCATGGAGATTTCTTCAGCAGTTTTTCGATGTTCGACTTGTGCTTCACGATCACCAGGACCGACAGCAGGATGAGGAAGCCGGTCACCGGGGCCTGGGTAGCAGACCACGGTTCCCCGGGCAACAGCAGGCGGGAGGTTGGGGTGGTGATGGCCGCCAGAACCGAGGCCTGGCCGACGGCTCCGGCCTTGCCGAGGCTAAAGACCTTCCAGCCGATGACCCAGGCGATCAGCCACACGATCAAGGTGGCGAGGGCCACCGGCCACACCAACGCGGCCAGCAGGCCCAGGCTGGTGGCCACGGCCTTGCCGCCTTTGAAGCCATGGAAGCAGGTGAAGACATGGCCGAGGACCACGGCGGCACCCGCTGCGAGCAGCAGCCAGGGGCGCAGGCCTTCATCCATCGGCAGGGCATGGGCGGCGATCACCGGCAGGGCGCCCTTGAGGACGTCGCCGCCGAAGACCAGGGCGAACCATTGACCGCCAAGGACCCGGCCGGCATTGGTCGCCCCTAGATTGCCGGAGCCGTGTTGCCGGAGGTCAATACCGTTGATCTTGCCGGCGATCCACGCCGGGCTCACGGAACCGAGGACATAGGCGAGGGGGATGAGGAGCCAGATCATACGAAGGTCCGGGGTCC
>CAIUVD010000290.1 GCA_903902515.1 uncultured Planctomycetota bacterium
CCGGTGGTGAATGTCCTTGCTGGGTATGGGTATGCCGTCAGCAAGAACTGGCATTTCGAATTGACGCCCTTCGCTGGGGCTGGCCGTGCCTATTACAACGTCACCGATTATGGAAGTTCAAAAGACGCAAAAAATGCCGAGAAATACTACGAGTACGGGGCCAAGATTGGCACCTATGTCACCTCGGATGATGGACTTCAGTTGGGCATTGATGTGCCGTACCTCGTGGGGCGATTCAATCCCAAGTATGATCAAAGGGACGATGACAACTCCTACTCGGTCTCGGACAGTCGCCGCAATACGGGATTTGGGCTGTTGGTGACGCTCGGTAAACGCTTCTGAAACCATGCCATTTCTCACGGAGGAGCTTCCTCGGCTCCCCCAGTGAGGCTTGGTGACCTTGACGGCGGCGGGAGGGGCCGCACCCTCCCGACCCATGCGCCGCGCGGGCTCCCTGTTTCTGATGCTGCTGGTCCTGGTCGCCCAATCGGGCGGCCTGCAGCTTTTGGCGTGGACGAGCATGGCCCTGAGCGCGGGAACCGGGGTCTCGGCCGTCATGGCCAAGCCCTGTTCGATGTGTCGGGCCGCTCAGGAACTTGATGGTGCCGCCGATGACCGCTCGCCCCTGGTCAAGCCGGTCAAAAAAGCCGATCTCGCCGAGCTTCCTGTCGAACTGGTGTTGTTACCCATCCCGCTGGTGGCGATGGTTCCGGTGTATGGTGATGTGATCGGGGTGGCCCAATGGTCCGCCGTCCCGGAGATTCCGCCGCCCCAACGGGCCTGATTCCCCCGTCCTGACCTCTTTGGATGCCGGTGCCATGGGGCCCCGCCTGATGTGGTCATCATGCCTCCCGTTACGCGCGGGGGGAATCCGGATTATCACCATGTCTTCCTTTTCTCGGGGCCTTCGTGCCCTGGTTCCGACCCTTTCCACCCTGGCGTTTGCCGCTGACGTGACCGTGGTCGCGCCGGTTGAACCCCTGACCACCACCACCCTCGAAGCAGCCCAAGCCCAGACGGCCCAGCATCCCGGCGGAGCCGGGGTCATTGATAGCCAGGACTATCGCACCGGCCGCTCCGCCACCTGGAAGGACATGTTTTCCCAGGCGGCGGGTGTGTATGTCCAACCCCGCCACGGGGCCGAGGAAAGCCGCCTGTCGATCCGTGGCAGCGGCCTGCAACGGACCTTTCACCAACGCGGCATTCTGGTCCTTCAGGATGGCATTCCCGTCAACCTCGGGGACGGCGGCGGGGATTTCCAATCAAATGATCCCACTCTAACGGACCACATCGTGGTGTACCGCGGGGCCAACGGCGCCGCCCTCGGTGCTTCCAACCTTGGAGGTGCCATTGATTTCCGCTCGCCCACCGGCCGCAGTCCCGGGGCCACCTCCGTCAGCGCAGAAGGCGGCTCGTTTTCCTACCTGCGGGGAACCGCCACGGCGGGCATGGCCAACGGCAATGTCGATGGCTGGGTCGGCGGCACGGCGTGGCAAAGCCAGGGCTACCGCGATCACGCCCAGACCCAGACCCAGCGGGTCCAGGGCAACGTTGGGGTACGCCTGGCCGATGGGGTTGAGAACCGTACGTTCCTGGGGTACTCCCGCTCCTATTCCGAGCTGCCTGGTAGCCTGACTCGCCAGCAGTTCGAGGACGACCCAACCCAAGCCGTGGCGGTGTTTGCCGATCAGCAGCGGAACTATCCCCTGGTGCGGGCGGCCAATCGCTTGGCCCTAGAAATAGCCGGTCATCGGTTGGAATTGGCAGGGTCTTACGCTTGGAAGCACCTTGATCATCCCTTGTGGTTTGGTTCCGCATTTGCCCCGTCCTACATCTCCCAGCAGAGTCGGGATGGCCTCCTGAGCGCCCGTTACACATTCACGGAGGGCATCAACCGCCTCACGATTTTGGCGGCCCATGGCACGGGGTTGGTCCACGATGAGCGGTTCCTCAATGACCAAGGGAATAAAGGGGCAGCGCGCGACGACACCTGGCAGCGTTCCCGCAACAGCGTTCTTGATATTGAGAACGCCATCACCGTCCGACGCACGACCTTCACCGCCGGCATCCAAGGGAGCCGGGCCATCCGGGATCTGGACGACCACCAGTTCAGCGTCGGTGATGTGGACCGTTCAGAGAACTTTACGTACGTGGCCGCCAGTCCCCGATGTGGGGTGCTGCATGATTTCGGAGAGCACCAGGCCTACGCCAATGTCAGCCGCTCGGTGGAGGTCCCGACCTTTGGTGAATTGGTGTCGGTCGGCAACAGCCTGGGCCTCCTGGATCTGGATCCCCAGAAGGCAACCACGGCGGAAATCGGCAGCCGTGGTCATCAGGAGGGGATGAGCTGGGATGTCAGTGCCTATTACGCCTGGATCACGGACGAATTGATCAGTTATCAGGTGGCACCGAACGTTTCCAGGACCATCAATGCCGAGCGAACCCGCCATGGCGGCCTTGAGGCGGCGGGCGATACCCTGGCGGCGGGTTGGTTGCGCGTCAGGGCCAACTACCTGTTCTCGTGGTTCCGCTTTCAGGAGGACGACCAGTTCGGCAACAACACCATCGCGGGTTTGCCGGAGCATCACCTGGCTCTCGAAACCCTGTTCGAGAAAGACGGGTTCTACGCCGGTCCGACGGTGGAGTACAACGCCCGGGCCTACGTCGATCATGCCAACACCACGGAAGCCCCCGCGTGGATCTTGGCCGGTGCGAAGGCCGGGTACCGGGTTCGACCGGGACTTTCGGCCTGGGTGGAAGCTAAGAACCTTCTGGATCAGCAGCATATCGCCACCTTCAGTCCGGTGACCACGGCTTCAGCCTCCAGCGCCATTTACAACCCAGGCGACGGCCGTTCGTTCTACGCCGGTGCCGGCTGGAGCTGGTGATGCAACGCCTCCGCCGCTTCCACCGGATCCACGCCCTGGTGATGAGTCTGATCGTGGTCACCGCCGCCCTGAGCGGCCTGATCCACACCTGGATGGCTCGCAGC
>CAIUVD010000291.1 GCA_903902515.1 uncultured Planctomycetota bacterium
CGATCTAGAGCCGTTCGGCCTTTGTAGCCCGTATTCTTGCAGTGCTCGCAGCCCTTGCCGTAGTAGAACCGCTGGTTGGCCACGTCCCGGCTCTTGATGCCGAGGGACATCAACTCCTCGTCGGAGGGCTCGTAGGAGGCCTTGCAGCGGGTGCAGATGGTACGAACCAGGCGCTGGGCACAGACGGTTTCGAGGGTCGCGGAGAGCAGGAACGGTTCGATGCCCATGTCCAGCAGACGCGAGACGGCGGTCGGGGCGTCGTTGGTGTGCAGGGTCGTGAACACCAAGTGGCCCGTGAGGCTGGCCTGGATGGCGATCTGCGCGGTTTCCTTGTCGCGGGCTTCGCCCACCAGCACGATGTCCGGGTCTTGGCGCAGGATGGCCCGTAGACAGTTGGCGAAACTGCGGCCAACGGACTCATCTACCGGGACCTGGATCAGGCCGTGGATCTCGTATTCGACCGGATCCTCGGTGGTGATGATCTTGACCGAATCCTCGTTCACGGCCGAAAGGGCCGAATAGAGGGTCGTCGTCTTGCCGGAGCCCGTCGGGCCGGTGACGATGACGATGCCGTTGGGGCGCTGGATGACCTCCTTGAAGTAGGCCAGCTGCTCGTCCGGCATGCCGATCTTTTCCAGGTCCAAATTCACCACCTTGCGGTCGAGAATACGGATCACCACGGACTCCCCGAACATCGTCGGCAGGGTCGAGATACGCAGGTCGACTTCGCGGTCGCCGATGCGGATCGGGATTTTGCCGTCCTGGGGCAGGCGGCGCTCAGCAATGTCGAGGTGGGACATGACCTTGATGCGCGCCACCAGGGCAGCGGCCAAGCCCTTCTGGACCGGCAGCATTTCGTAGAGCACGCCGTCGATGCGGTTACGAATGCGGAAGGTTTCTTCGAAGGGTTCGAAGTGAATGTCCGAGGCCTGGGCCTTCACACCGGTCAGGAGAATCAGGTTCAGCAGTTTCCGGACCGGAGCCGAATCGGCGGCGGCCGTCGGATCGCTGTCCGCATTGGCCATCGTCTGATCATCAATGACGAAGGAGTCGCCCCCGGCGTCGGCATCGGTGATGTGCTCGGTGCCCAGGGCATCCATCAGGGCCTTCTGGGTGGCATCGGCGGCAGCGGCGTCATCGGCGGCGGCTGGGTAGTACTGTTCCAGGGCCGCATCGAGGTGGGCTTCGCTGGCCAGGGCCGGTTTTACCTGATCGACCCCGATGATGAACTTGAGATCGTCCAGGGCCGACAAGTTGTCCGGGTCGCTGGTCGCAACCACCAGGTATTTGCCCTCCATGCGGATCGGCACGATCCGGTAGTCCCGGGCGACCTTGGCCGGAACGCGGTCGATCAGCCCCTGGGGCAACACCATGCCGGCCAGGCTGACCATCTCCATGCCGAGGAGCTGGGCCAGGGCGGCCAGCACGGCTTCCTCGCGGACCCCCGCCGTGATCGCCGCTTCGACAATGTCAGTACCGTTTTTGCGGTGGTCGTTGAAGGCATTCTGGGCCGAAGCCTTGTCGGCCTCCTCCCACGAAAACAGCAATTGGAGGAGGGCCTTGGGGTCGACGCCACCGGACTTGACGGACATGGGGGTGGGTCCTGGATCTTAGGCGGGGACTGGGATGCCGGCTTCCGTCAGCTTGCGCGTCAGGTAGCCCACATCCTTGGCGAAGGTCATGGCATTCTCGACGGTGATTTTGCCCTCCTGGACCAATTTATAGAGGGAATCGTCGAGCAGAATCATGCCTTGGTTGGCGCTGGTCTGGATCGTCGAGTCAATGCGGAAGGACTTGTTTTCACGGATCAGGTTGCTGATCGCGGGATTCATGACCATGATCTCGTAGGCGGCGCACCGGCCCTTGGGGACCTTGGGCACCAGGGCCTGGGAGATGACCGCGACGAGGTTGCCGGCCAACTGGGTGCGGACCATTTCCTGCTGGTTGGTCGGGAAGACGTCGATGATGCGGTCCACGGTGCGGCTGGCGCCGGTGGTGTGAAGGGTGCCGAACACCAAGTGGCCGGTTTCGGCGGCAGAGATGGCGGCACTGATGGTGGCCAAGTCACGCATTTCACCGACCAGGATCACGTCCGGGTCTTCACGCAGGGCGCGGCGCAGGCCTTCCTCGAAGCTGGGGCAGTCGACGTGGATCTCACGCTGATTGACCACGCACTTCTTGTGCGGGTGGGTGAATTCGATGGGGTCTTCGAGGGTCAGGATGTGGCCCTCGTCGCTGGAATTGATGTGGTCGATCATCGCCGCCAAGGAGGTCGACTTACCGGAGCCGGTCGGGCCCGTGACCAGGATCATCCCGCGCGGGCGGCCGATGACTTCCTTGATGATGTCCGGGAGGCCGAGCTCCTCCATGGTCAGGATTTTTGACGGGATGAGGCGCAGCACCATCCCGACCTTCTGCTTCTGCTTAAAGACATTGACGCGGAAACGCGCCTTGTCGAAGAATCCGATGGCGAAGTCGGAGCTGCCGTTCTCGGACAGTTCCGCCTGGGCTCGCTCGCTGGTGATCTGTTTCATCAGCGCGATCGAGTCCTCCGGGGTCAGGATCGGGCCCTTGAGGGCCTTCACGCTGCCGCTGATACGGAAGCACGGGGGACGCCCGACCGCGATATGGATGTCGGAGGCGTTTTGATCCAGGCAGACCTGGAGCAGTTGATTCATGTCGTAGGACATGGGAACGCATCTTGGAACCCGTGGTCCCTGGGCACCCCCCGGGCAGGGGCGGGGTTCCGGGTGGGTGAGACAGATGAAAAAAACCGCATGACCCTGGGGCCTGGGCGGGTCACCAATCGCCTTCGTCCTCAAGGGTTTCCCGGAGCCATGCCTGGACCGTGTGGAGGGCTGGCAGGCCCCGGATGCGCCACGGGGCGAGGATGCTGGTGAAGGCAGCGTCTTGAAGGGTTGCGAGGTCCCGTTCCCGGGCCAGGCGTTCAAGGACCGGGGCGGTGGTTTCCGCGAGTTCCGCCAGGGTCGCCAGGTCGGTGGCAATGTCGGCCGGGAGGGGGTCCTGGTCGAGGTCCCGTAGCCGTTCGATCCGCAGGTAGGTCGGATCCAGGTGGATACGGGTAAACCAGCCGATGATGGATCCGGCCCATTGGCGTGCCGCATCCCGGCTTTCCGGGGTCCCGGCACCACCGTCCTGCTGGACCAGGGAAGCCCCCGGGGCCAGGACGAAATCCAGGAGCCGGGTTTCCGCCCGGTGGACCTGGAGGGCCATCATGGTCAGGAGTTCCTGCCACCGCCGGAAGGCGTCGGCAAAGGCGGGATCGCCGCTGGTCGTGGTGGTCCGCAGGTCCTCCAACCAGGTGGCCTGGGACCGTTGGAGGGCCGCCAGCACCCGCAGGAGGTCGTCTGCCCGGTCCTGCATGGATTACGCGGCGCCGTCCTCGCCGAGATCGGCGGTGATGGCGCTCTGGGCCGGCCAATCGCCATCCTCGTCGTCATCCTGGCGTCCGCCGCGTCCGCCCCGCCGACCATCCCGACCCTGGGGGAAGCGACCGCCGCCGGTCCGGCCGCGGAAGCTGAAGATGTCGCGCTTGTCCGGGCCACCGACGGTGCCGCCGACGGGGGTGCCGAGGCGCTTGCGGGCCTCCGCCCAGATGGTCTGGACGCCCTCCAGATCCTCGACTTGGCCATAGGCCAGGAGGTGGACCTGCCACACCGGGTCGAAATACGGGGTTTCAACAAACCGCCGGACGCGCTTGGTCAGGTGGTGGAAGAACAGCAGGTAGAGCTGCCCCCGCAGGTAGTCGATGACCTGGGCCATCAGGCGCTTGGGCAAGTCCATGCGCAGGGCCATGCTGCGCAGATCTTCCGTGACCCGGGCGGCGACGCGGTTGAAGTTGTCCTTCTCGAGGTCGATTTCCCCCAGGAACGGCAGGAACAGGCCGCAGGTGGTGATTTCCAAGGGGAAGAAGCGGTCTTCTTCCGCGGCCTTGTCGACGGCGGCGTAGAAGGCCGCGACCTGGGCGAAGCCGTCATCGCCGATGGCATCCAGCCATTCGGGATAGAGGGCGCCGAGGATACCGTAGTCGGCCATCATCCGTAGGCCAACCTCGCGGTTGGGCTGGGACAGGATGCGGAAGATCTCTTCCGTCACCCGGTGGCGGCTGGCTTTGAGGATCTCGGGGGCGTGATCCAGGAGCGCGTTGTGGGTGGCGTCCTCGATCTCGCAGCCGAAACGAGCGGCGAACTTGATGGCCCGCAGCATGCGGACCGGGTCCTCCTGGAAGCGCACTGCAGGGTCACCGATGGCCCGAATCCGGTGGGCCTGGAGGTCGTCGAGGGCCCCCGTGTAGTCGATGACGTTGAACGAGCGGATGTCGTAGAACAGGGCATTGATGGTGAAATCGCGACGGAAAGCGTCGGATTCGATATCACCCCATTGATTGTCGTCGTCGATGTACAGGTCCGGGTCGTTGCCGGGGGGCGGTTCGATGCCCGAACGCAGGGTTGCGACCTCGACATTTTTCGGACCGAAGAAGACGTGGACCAGGCGGAACCGCCGGCCAACCACCCGACTATTGCGGAACAGACGCTTCAGCTCGTGGGGCCGGGCGTCGGTGGCGATGTCGAAGTCCTTGGGCTTACGCCCGAGCATCAGGTCGCGGACGGCGCCGCCGACCAGATAGGCTTCGTAGCCGGCGTCTTTGAGCCGGTAGAGGACGTAGAGGGTATCCTTATCGATGTCCTTGCGGGAGATCGGATGGTCCTGGCGTTGAATGATACGGGGATCGGTCATGGATCGTCTCGTTGGCCAGCCCAGGCCTGGCCCCCGATCAGATGGGGGCTTTGCCGCGGGCGGCGGGAAGGCGGAAGGACATGGGATTCCTGCCCAGACGCAAGCGGCATGGGAGGAGGGCGAAAAAGGGGGGCGAAGGAATCGTCCGTCCGTGGCGCTTCAACCGCCCCGCAGGTCCTGTCTTTGTCCGCCTCTCCCCTCTCCCCTCTCCGTCTGCTCAAAAGTCTCGAGCCACAATAAACCGCGCCAAATCCGCCAGACGGTCCCGGGCTGGGCCGGCGGGGAAGCCCTCCAAGGCTGTCAGCGCCAGGTCAACGTGCTGCCGGGCCGTCTGGCGGGCAGCATCAAGGGCTCCGCCGCTGCGGATGGCTTCGGCGAGGAGGACGCTGCCTTGGCGATCGCCGATCAGGCGTTCGTACTCGGCGCGCCGGGGGCCAGCGGTCTCCAGGAGGCGGATCACCGGCAGGGTCATGCGCCCGCATTCCAGGTCGGTACCGAGGGATTTCCCGACTTTTTCCGGATCGTCACTGAAATCCAGGCAGTCATCAACGACCTGGAACGCCATGCCGCAGGCGGCACCAAACCGGGCGGCGGCTTGGCGTTGGGTGGCGGATCCTTGGGCGGCTCCGAATTCGGCTGCCAATTCCGTGAGGCAAGCCGTCTTGCCGTAGATGATGCGATCATACTCGGCTTCGGTGATGGTGGTGTCCCGGGCCGCCAACTGCTGGTGGAGTTCCCCGCCGCAAATGATGTTGGTGGTCGCGGTCAGGCGTTCCGTCAGGTGCGGATCCCGCAGGCTGGCCACCAAATGGAAGGCGTGGGTATAGAAGTAGTCGCCGAGGAGGATGGCCGTGGTATTGCCAAAACGCACATGGGCCGTGGGCCGGGAACGCCGGGTGTCGGCATCGTCGATCAGGTCATCATGGATCAGGGTGGCGGTGTGGATCAGCTCTAGAGCCGCCCCCAGCTGATGGTGCAGGGGCTGAATGCCGCCCAGGGCATCCGCGACCAGCAGGACCAGGGCCGGCCGCAGCATTTTTCCATGGAAAGTGCCCAGGTCCCGGATCAAGCCGTCGACCTTGAGTTCCGGGCTCGCCAGGGCAGACGCCATGACGGTCTCCGTGGCTAGAAAATGCGGCGCAAGGCCGACGAACACCGCCAGAGATGACACGCGTCAGTCGTCCTCGGCATCCGCGGTCGACGTCAGGGGCACCGGCGTGCCGGGGCTGACCGTCTTGGCGATCTCCTGCAGGGAGCGGCCGAGGGCATCGACGCTGACCGGCTTACGCACGCTGGCGACGATTTGGGGGTTGAGACGAGCCAGTTCTTCGACCCGATCAAACGGTTCGTAAGCACTGATGACCAATACCTTGGAGTTGGCCAGTTCCGGACGACGCAGGAGTTCCTGGAGGACCGCGAAGCCATCCATGCCGGGCATCATGATGTCGAGCAGCAGGATTTGGGGCTGAAGGGTGCCGACGGCGATGCAGGTGTCGACTCCGTTCACGGCTTCGTGGATCACCGCTTCCGGCAGGTAGCGCTCGGTAATTTTCCGCAGGAGCAGCACGACATCCGGATGGTCATCGGCGATCAGGACATTCAATTTGGTGGCACTCGGGGTCCTGGCGATGCCGTGACTGATGAGATCTGGCATGCCGAACGACTTGCAAAACGTCGACAGGTCCTCGGGCTTGACCCGGAAGTGGCCGCTCGGCAGGGCATAGGCCTGCAGATGGCCGCCAATAATCCACCGGTACACCGTGGTACGGCTAACATTGCAGTGTTTGGCGACGCGGCCGAGGCTGAGATGATCGTTGGCAGAGGCTGACATGAAGGGACCTGGGGTGACCGTTTGTAGGGCCCCGATAATGCGCGGCAAGGGTTGCAGGTGATGCTACCCGGGGTTGAGATGCGGCCCGACCCTCCAGGATCCCGACCCGCCATGCGTCTCCTCATCATCCGTCTTGGAGCCTTTGGCGATATCCTGCATACGTTGCCCCTGGCGGCCGATCTGGCGGCGGCGGGTCATGAGGTGTCCTGGTGGTGTGAGGATCGTTGGGCCCCGGTTCTTGAGGGCAGCCCGATTTTGACCCGGATTCATCGTCTGCCCCGCCGTACCTTGCGGGATCCCGCGACGGGCTGGGGTCAGCGGCTTCGCGTGCTGCAGGCGGCGATTGCGGAGGTCCGGGTCCAGGGCTACGACGCGGTCATTGACGCCCAGGGCTTGGCGAAAAGCGCCCTCCTGGCGCGCAGTCTTGGCGCTCCGCTGGTGATGGGCCACGACCGCCCCCGGGCCCGGGAAGGGGCGTGGTTGTTGGCCGACCGGCGGATCGCCTCGTCCCAGGTCCATGTAATTGATCAGCAGCGGGATCTGGCCCGTGGGCTCGGTCGTATCCCCCACGGTTCCTGGCAGTTTCCCCTGCCTGCGTGGACGCCGGAACGGGCTACCGTCCGTGCTTGGTTGGACGCTCAGGGGCTTCGGACCCCATGGATGCTTAATGTCGGGGCAGGTTGGCCGACCAAGGTCTGGCCAGAAGCCCGGCAGGAGGCGTTCTTACGCGCGCTGGGGGAACGTGGACAACCGGTGGTGGTGGTCTGGGGATCGCCCGCCGAACGTCTGGTGGCGGAGCGGTTGGTGGAGGCGACGGGCCATGGTCGGGTGGCGCCTTCCACCTCCCTCCCGGAACTGTGTGCCCTTTTGGCCCACGCCGCCGTGGTCGTCAGTGGCGACACGGGTCCGCTGCATGCGGCGCTGGCGGTCGGAACGCCAGCGGTCGGCTTGTTCGGCCCCGTTCCGGCGGAACGCAATGGGCCACGGGGGGCCGCGTACCGGACGTTCCAAGCCCCCGGAGCAGCCTGGGAGCGGCGCGATGTGTCGAAGGTGGACATGGGGGCGATCACCCACGAGCAGGTCATCGCGGCCGCCGAGGAGATCGCCCGCCGTTGACGCGGGGGGATCCGGCGTCGCCGGGGTCCGGGCGCGGGATAACTTGGCACGATCCTCGCATTTCTGGGCCAACACCTTTGCAGGATGAGTCAAAATGACCCAGCATGCCTTCCAGACCGAAGTTCAGCAGCTCCTCCACCTGATGATCCATGCGTTGTACAGCAACCGCGAGATTTTCCTGCGGGAGTTGATCAGCAATGCCTCGGATGCCTGTGATAAGCTGCGCTTCAAGGCCCTGACCGAGACCGGGTTGTATGCCGGGGATGATCGCCTGCAGGTCAATATCGTCAGCGACCAGGAGGCGGGCGTCCTGACCATCTCTGATACGGGCGTCGGCCTGACCGAGGCCGAGGCCATCGAGCACCTGGGCACCATCGCCAAGTCCGGCACCAAGGCCTTCCTCCAGGCCATGGGCACGGATGCGGCCAAGAACAGCAACCTGATCGGCCAGTTCGGCGTCGGCTTCTACTCGGCCTTCATGGTTGCCGACCGCATCGTGGTCGAGTCCCGGGCGGCCGGCGTCTCGGCCGATGCCGGCGTGCGCTGGGAATCCGCCGGCGACGGCAATTTCAGCACTGAAGTCATCACCCGAGCCCAGCGCGGCACCACCATCACCCTCCATCTTAAGGAGGACGCCAAGGAGTTCCTCGACACCTGGCGCCTGCGGGAACTGGTGAAGAAGTACAGTGACTTCGTGTCCTACCCGGTGCTGTTGCCCAAGAACCTCACCGAGGACGAAAAGAAGGAGGGCAAAACCGCCGAGCCCGAGCAGGTCAACGCCGGTCAGGCCCTGTGGACCCGCCCCAAGGACCAGATCACCGCCAGCGAGTACACCGAGTTCTACAAGACCGCCTGCAAACAGTGGGACGAACCCGCCACCCGCCTGCACCTGACGGTCGAGGGCACCCTGTCCTTCACGGCCCTGCTGTTCGTGCCGTCCGAGAAGCCGATGGACCTCTTCGACCGCGAGAAGCGCGGTCTGTCCCTCTATGTCCGCCGCGTCTTCATCATGGACGACAACAAGGACCTCCTGCCGGACTACCTGCGCTTCGTGCGCGGCATCGTCGACAGCGATGACCTGCCCCTCAATGTCAGCCGCGAAATCCTCCAGGACAACGCCACTGTCCAGAAGATCCGCAAGCAGCTGACCAAGAAGATCCTCGACCATTTCGCCAGTCTTGCGTCGTCGAATGACGAGGCGGAAAAGGCCACCTTCACGACCATCGACGAGATCTTCGGCTCGGTCCTGCGCGAGGCCCTGGTCAACGATTTCGACAACAAGGACAAGGTCGCCCGCCTGACCCGCTTCCGCTCGACCTGGACCACCGCCACCGTCGAGGGCGATGAGAAGCGTCCGGCCAAGACCGGGCTGGAGGACTACGTTCGCCGCATGCCCGAGGGCCAGAAGGCGATCTACGTCGTCAACGCCGGCAGCCTCGAAGCGGCCCAGGGCAGCCCCCACCTGGAGGGCTACCGCAGCAAGGGCTACGAAGTCTTGTTCCTCACCGACCCGGTGGACGAATGGGTCGCCCAGCACTTCACCGAGTTCGACAAGAAGCCCATCACCTCCATCGCCAAGGGCCTGGCGGATCTGGCCACCGACGACGAGAAGAAGTCCCTCGATGAGCAGACCAAGTCCTACGAGGGCTTCCTGGGTTTCGCCAAGGCCAACCTCGGCGAGGGCATCAAGGACGTGCGCCTATCCGCCCGTCTGACTGACAGCCCCTGCTGCCTGGTGGGCGACACCCACGACCTGTCACCCCAGATGGCCGACCTCATGAAGCGCATGGGCCAGGACGTGCCCAAGCCCCAGCGCATCCTCGAACTGAACCCGGGCCATCCCCTGGTCCAGAAGTTGCAGGCCCGCCACACCGCCGGCACCACCGACGGCCTGGCGGACCACCTGGCAACCCTCCGGGACCAGGCCGTCCTGGTCGAAGGCGGTCGCCCCACGGATCCGGCGGCCTTCGCCAAGCGCATTCAGGCGCTGATGACTTTGGCGGTTTAAAGATCCAGGGCACCCCCGGCGTCGCCAGACGGTCCGTGGTCCCCTCCGGGACCGCGCGCCGCTGGCGCGCTCGAAGTCGTGAACTTCCCCATGCGCGCCAG
>CAIUVD010000292.1 GCA_903902515.1 uncultured Planctomycetota bacterium
CAGTATTTCCGACTTGAATAAAGATTCAAGCCCAAGACTTTTGGGCGCATCGGCGCCCTTGGCTTTTAGGCCACATTAACTTAAAAAGGATCACCCGTTGATGCTGTTCCGCGCATCAGCGCGGCCTTTGATTGTTCGCTTTCACGATCCGCGCATCAGCGCGGCTCATGATCCTGATTACAAACAATCAATTTTGACTTTTTCCCGGAGCTTGGTTTGCAGCCCAACAGCTTATTAGACGGATGGCCGTAGTTGTTGTGTTCGTGCGGTTGGCGGTCTATTGATTGGGGTTGGGGGAAACTACGCTCACGGTATGTCCTCGTCAAGTTATCAGGTGCCGGTGTCTTCGAAGGTTATTGAGGAGTGGTGGGAGGAGTATTTGGAAGGGCTTGTGCGCCAAGGTGTTCAGTCGTCGGCGCTTCCGTGGTATCGGCGGCGGGTCGAGCAGTTGGTGGCTCGGTACCCGGGGGTTCGTTCTCGGGACCTTCAGGGGGTGCAGATTGAGGAGTACTTTCATGCAATAGACGGCTGGGGGTTGGCGGGATGGCAGCTGGAACAGACCCTCGATGCTATCCGACGGTTTGGGGTGGCCTGTGGGGATGCGTGGGTGGATCAGGTGGATTGGGTGGGCTGGCGTCGTCGGTGGGTGATCGCGGGGACTTTGGAGGAGGTTGAACAGGTGGAGGCGGGGGTGTTGCCTGAGGATCCGACTCTTCGGGATTTTGTGGTTCGGTTGCGGACGCAGCATCGTCGGTTGCGGACGGAACAGACCTATGTGGGGTGGGTCGAACGTTGTGTGAAGTTCCATGGCCTGGCGACGGCTGGGGAATTGGAGGATCGGCATGTGGGTCCGTTCCTGGCTCACCTGGCGGTCGAACGGCGGGTGGCGGCCAGTACTCAGCGTCAGGCCCTCAATTCGCTGGTGGCGTTTTTTAAGGAGACGCGGGGGGTGAAGGTGGTGGATGTTGGGGAGTTTGCCCCGACCACCACGCCGCGGCAGGTGCCGACGGTGTTGAGTGTGGCGGAGGTGCGGGCGGTGTTGGCGAAGATCGAGGATCCGATCCTGCAGCTGATGGCGCGGCTCCTGTATGGGTCTGGTCTGCGCCTGATGGAGGTCGTCCGGCTGCGGGTTCAGGATGTGGACCTGGAGTACCGGATGGTGTCCGTTCGCGATGGGAAAGGGGGTGGCAGTCGGCGGACGACCTTACCCGATAGCGTGATCCCGGACATCTTGCGCCAGGTCGAGGTGGTTCGTGACCAACATCAGGAGGATCTCTTGGCCGGGTTTGGGGCGGCTTCCTTGCCCATGGGTCTGTCCCGGAAGGTCGGTGCGGCGGTCAAGGATCTCTCGTGGCAGTACCTTTTTCCGACGGCTCGTTTGGCCCTGGATCCCCGGGATCGGACGATGAAGCGGCATCACTTGGATGAGAGTTGTCTGCAGAAGGCCGTGCGGCGGGCGGTGATTGCTGCCGGGCTGACGAAGCGGGCTAGTTGCCACACTTTCCGCCACTCCTTCGCCACTCACCTGTTGGAGAATGGCTACGATATTCGCAGCGTGCAGGAATTGCTGGGGCATCAGGACGTGCAGACGACCATGATTTACACCCACGTCCTGAATCGGCCGGGGTTGGCGGTGCGTTCGCCAGCGGACTTGCTGTAGGACCGCGGGGTGGTCTCTCGGCGAGGTGGCTGCGGACGCCATCCTGGGGGATGGTGATCCGGAGGACTTGAGGTTCTGACGGGGGCGTGTTTCAGCCGGCCGGGGCGGGCCGTTGGTCGATCGGCGTGTAGTTCGTCAGATCCGGCCCGGTGTAGACCTGGCGGGGGCGGGCGATGCGGCCGCCGGGTTGGTCGTGCTGTTCCTTCCAGTGGGCGATCCAGCCGGGCAGGCGGCCGATGGCGAACATCACCGTGAACATGTCGGTGGGGATGCCGATGGCGCGGAAGATGATCCCCGAATAGAAATCGACATTGGGGTACAGCCGGCGTTCGACGAAGTACGGGTCGGCGAGGGCCAGGGCTTCCAGTTTGCGGGCGATGTCGAGGAGGGGGTCCTGGCGATTGAGCTTGGTGAAGATGCGTTCGCTGATGTCCCGCAGCATGGTGGCCCGGGGGTCGTAGTTCTTGTAGACGCGGTGGCCGAAGCCCATCAGGCGGAAGCCGCTGCTTTTGTCCTTGGCCCGGCGGATGACGTCCTCGGGGCTGAGGCCGCCGCGATGGATGGCCTCCAGCATGTCGATCACGGCCACGTTGGCGCCGCCGTGGAGGGGGCCCCACAGGGCGCACACGCCGGCGGCGGCCGAGGCGAACAGGTTGGCGTGGGACGAGCCGACCATGCGGACGGTCGCCGTGGAACAGTTCTGTTCGTGGTCGGCGTGGAGGATGAAAATCAGGTTGAGGGCCGCTTCAATGTCCGGGTCGATGACGTACTGGTCGTAGGGCATCGAGAACATCATGTGCAGCATGTTGGCGATGTAGCGCAGCTTCGGGTCCGGATAGATCACCGGCAGGCCCTTGGCCCGGCGGTAGGCGTAGGCGGCGATGGTCCGCACCTTGCTGATCAGACGGGCGGCGGCGTCCTCGAACTGCTGATCGTCGCTGGACAGGAAGTCGTCCTCGAAGCAGCCCTTGGCGTTGATCATCGCCGACAGGATGGCCATCGGCGGGGCATCCACGGGGAAGCCTTCGAAGTGGTGGCGCAGGCCTTCGTGGAGGTGGGCGTTGGCCGTCAGTTTGGCGCTGAAATCCTTGAGTTCCGGAGTGGTCGGCAGGCGGCCGAAGATCAGCAGCCAGGCGACTTCAACGAAGTTCGGCTTGGTGGCGAACTGTTCGATGGGGATGCCTCGGTAGCGCAGGATGCCGTGGTCGCCGTCGATCCAGGTGATGGCCGAACGGCAACTTGCGGTGTTGCCAAAACCGGGGTCGTAGGCGAGGTAGCCCGTCTGGGCCGTCAATGTGGTGATGTCGATGGCCGGTTCGCCGCAGGAGCCCCGGAGGATCGGCAGTTCGACGGTGATGCCGTTGACGGTCAGGGTGGCGTGGTCGCTCATGGAGGCCTCCGGTGGGGAGGAGGATCATGAACGGCCATATGGAGACAATAAGATAATAAAGTCGTATAGTGTGACATGGCCGGTGTTGCGGACACCGGCCTGGGCTAACTGAAATACTCCGTCGAGTTTTCTGTAAACACCGCATCGTTTACGGCATGTCACCGCAAACCGCCCCCCGCGTCCTGCTGTTGCTCGCCTCCTTGGGGGCCATGACCCCCGTGGTGGGGGCGGAGGCAGGCTCTCTGGCGCCGAAACCGTCGGCCACCACACCCGCCGCCGCCAAGCCGGTGGCGGCCGCCGCTCTTAAGGCTGTGGTCCTGGCGGTGGCGGAGGAACGCATGCGCCTGGCTCGGGAGGCGGGGCTGCCGGTAGCGGCCGAGGAGGCGGACCTGGCCACGGCCAAGGCCCTGGATCCGGCGACCTTTGCCGTGGTCGTGACGAAGGCCCCCCAGGTCACCCTGTTCAAGCCGGTGGCGGTGACGGTCGGCAATCCCCACCTGGAGGCCCTGGTGGCCAAGGCCAAGGCTCGGCTGGCCAAGCCCGATGGCGTGTGGCGCCGGGCCACCGCCACCACCTCGGCCTTCAATGACTCGGCCGGTGTGACCACGCGGTCGGGCAGCCACGCCGCGCGTTCGGAACTGGGGGGCGACTTCGGGGTGCGGTCCACCGCCATCCGCCTGCGGGAGGACCTGTGGTTGTTCGGCAATCCCGCCAGCCCCCTGGTTGGCAATCCGGAACTGCTGACCCGCCTGTTGCGGCGGGCCCATGCCTTTGCCGATGCCTACGCCCTCCATGAGCAGCCGGACACCACCGCCAAGCCGGATCTCTACGACCAGTTCGCGGCCGAGCAGGCCCTGTCGGGTCTGGTGGAATTCCGCACCGCCTATGCCGCCCTGTTGACGCCGGGCCAGCGGGCCGCCTGGGATGCGACCCTGCGCTTGGCGGCCGACCGCCTGTGGAAAATGATGGAAAAGGCCAAGGCCTGGAACCTCAACATTGAGACCGCCCGGATGGTCGGGGTCCTGAACCTGTCCTGCCTGCTGGGCGATCAGGAGCGCATCGACAAGGTCCTGAGCCACGTCGATCTGGTGATCAGCAAAATGCATCCGGATGGCGGCTGGCCCTATAACGGCGATTCCAATCCGTCCGTCAATTACCACGACGAATTGCTGTATAGCCTGCTGCGCATCTACGACATCACCGGCCACGCGCCGATCGCCACCGCTTTGACCGCCGCCCAGTGGAAGCCGGTGGTGATGGGCCGGACCGATGAGTTTTGGACCTCGCCCTTCCACAAGACCTACCGTTGGAATTACCCGCGCGGCGTCGAATGCGGCCCCGAGGCGGTGGCCACCCTCAGTGGTAATGGCTACGTCCGGACCCTGATGGACAGCAATCGCGATTACGGCAACCGCGAGGACCTGGCGTGGTACCGCCAGGACGTGGTGGCCAAGCCCCTGCCGGACGGCGTCACCTATCCCGACCGCAATGTCGGCGGGCCCCGGGCCTGGTACGGCCGCTTCACCTATGGCGGCACCTTCCGCCAGGTGCCGGCCAAGGAGGTCGGCCATGAAACCCTGATGGGCTGCATGACCGTGGACGAAGACGGCCGCCTTAACTCGGTGCTGACGGCGGTCACGCCCCGGGTGCGGATGTGGGCCGAGGACCGGATGGATGCCAAGGGCGGCGTTGAAGAGACGGCCTGGGGCAAACTGACGGCCGCCATGACCGGGGTCTTCACCACCAGTCGCCAGGTCAGCGCGGCCAGTGCCGTCCACCGCATCACCACCGTTCGCAAGGGGGCCTACCAGGGGTCCACCGCCGGTTGGCAGGCTCGCCAACTCTGGCTGGGACTGCCGGACCGGATCATCGGTTTGGTGTCGACGGTGCCGGTCGGTGATGGCGCGCCGGCCTACGAAGTGGATGGGGTGCTGCGCTTCATCAGCGGCGGTTCCGCCGGAGCAGCGACCCCCAAGACCCTGGTGGACTTGGGCCAGGGCCGGTACCGCTATGGCGAACTGGACCTGGTGGTCCATGCCTCGACCTATGGCGCCGTGGAGGCCCGCGAGGTGGCCTATCGCCAGCCGAAATTCCCGGCCCACGAACTGACCTTCCGGGCCCAGGCGGGCGAGGCTCCG
>CAIUVD010000293.1 GCA_903902515.1 uncultured Planctomycetota bacterium
GTGGCCTGTAAGCTGTCGGGTCTGGTGACGGAAGCCGACTGGGCCACCTGGCGGCCCAAGGATCTGCACCCCTACCTTGATGTCGCCCTGGAGGCCTTTGGCCCCCAGCGCCTGCTGATCGGGTCCGATTGGCCGGTGTGCCACCTCGCCGGAGCCTACGCCGAGACCATGGCCGCCGTCCTCGATTGGACCGCCACCCTCCGTCCCGCCGAGCGGGATGCCATCCTCGGCGGCAATGCCGTCCGCCTGTACCGTCTGGGAGCCCTGTCATGACCATCCTCGGCCGCACCAGTTTAGAGGTTCCGCCGGTGATGTTTGGCACCAGCGCGCTGGGCAATCTCTACGGGGATCCCGGGGCCGCGACCAAGCTCGGGATCGTCCGGGCCATCCGGGCAACGCTCGGATCCCACATGGTTCTCGACAGCGCCGGGAAGTACGGCGCAGGTCTGTCCTTGGAGTGGATCGGCCGCGCCCTGCGCGAGCTGGCGATCCCGCCCGAGGAGGTCGTCATCAGCAATAAATTGGGCTGGTACCGGGTCCCCCTGACGGGGCCAGAGCCGACCTTCGAGCGCGGCGTCTGGCACGGCCTGGAGCATGACGCCGTCCAACGCATCAGCGGTGAGGGCATCCTGGCTTGCTACGAACAGGGCAACCAGTTGCTGGGCGCTCCCTACCGCCCGGCCCTGGTGTCGGTTCACGATCCCGACGAATACCTGGCGGGGGCCACGTCTTCGGCCGACCGTGAGCGCCGTTGGGCCGAGGTCCTGGACGCCTACCGCGCCCTCCTCGACCTGCGCCAGCGCGGCCTGGTGAAGGGCGTGGGCGTCGGCAGCAAGGACTGGAAGGTCATCCGCGACCTGGCCGCCGTGGTCGACCTCGACTGGGTGATGCTGGCCTGCAGCCTGACCGTGTTCACGCACCCGCCGGAGCTGCTGGCCTTCATCGCCGACCTCCATCGGCGGGGCGTCGGCATCATCAATTCGGCCGTCTTCAACGGCGGCTTCCTGACCGGCCAGAGCGAGTACTTCGACTACCGCCAGGTCGACCCGTCCCAGGAAAACGACCGGGCCCTGATCGCCTGGCGCACCCGCTTCCTGGCCCGCTGCCAGGAGTTCGCCGTCAGCCCCACCGTGGCCTGTGTGGCCTTCGGCCTGTCGGCCCCCGGCACCGCCAGTATCGCCATGAACTCGTCAAAGCCGAGTCGCGTGGCCGAGAACCTGGCTTTGGCCACCACCCCGGTCCCGGCGCCGTTCTGGGCGGCCCTCAAGCAAGACCGCCTCATCGACCCTGCCTACCCGCACCTCGCACCCTGAAGGATTTCCCATGCGCGCCTTGACCATCACTGCTCCCGGTGCCACCGCCTTTGCAGAGATCCCCGTCCCCGTGCCCAAGGCCGGCGAGATCCTCGTTCAGGTCAAGCGGGTCGGCTATTGCGGCTCGGATCTGGCGACCTTCCGTGGGGCCAATCCGCTGGTGACCCTGCCGCGTATTCCCGGTCATGAGGTGTCCGGGGTGGTGGCGGCCCATGGTGCCGGGGTGGCGGCGACGGACCTGCCCCTGGGCACCGAGGTTTTGTGCCTGCCGTACACCAGTTGCGGCCAGTGTTCCGCCTGCCAGCAGGGGCGTTTTAACTGCTGCCGCTTCAACCAGACCCTGGGCGTCCAGCGGGACGGGGCGATGACCGAATTCATCAGCCTCCCCCAGGAGAAGGTCGTGGCCGCCCCGGGTTTGAGCCTGCGGGATCTGGCGTCGGTTGAGCCCCTGACGGTCGGCATGCATGCCGCCGTGCGCGGTCGGGTGGAGCCCGGCGATCTGGTGGGGGTGTTCGGGTGCGGCGCCATCGGCCTGGGGGCTATCGCCGGGGCGGCGGCCCGGGGTGGCGTGGTGGTCGCCATCGACATCGACGATGGGAAACTGGCGCTGGCCAAACGGTCTGGCGCTAGCCACACCATCAACTCGGCCAACCAGGATCTCCACGCCGAACTCCAGCGCCTGTCGAACGGTCATGGCCCGCGGGTGATGATCGAGGCGGTCGGCAATCCCGCGACCTTCCGGGCCGCCGTCGACGAGGTCTGCTGGGCCGGCCGGGTGGTGTACATCGGCTACACCAAGGTGCCGGTCGAATACGACACCAAGTACTTCGTCCAGAAGGAAATCGACATCATGGGATCGCGCAACGCGACGCCCGATGACTTCCGGGCGGTGATCGACCTGCTGCGGGCCGGGAAGTTCCCGATGGAGGCTTTCATTACGCGCGAAGTGCCGTTCTCCGAGGCCGACCAGGCCCTGCACGCGTGGGCGGCAGCTCCGGCCCAGGTGACCAAGATCCAGGTTCTGGTGTCCTGAGGCGGTCCTCCGCGTGCGTGATGGTGCCGGTGGTGTCGCGTTTTCGTCCTTGGCCTCCCGTCGCAGGAAGGTCACCTTGATGACCCTTCGAAAGGCTGTGCGTCCATGAACCTGCCCCGTCTCACCCGGGCTATCGTCCCCCCGTCCACGCTCCCAGAGCGCATCCTCCAGTTTGGTGGTGGGAATTTCCTGCGGGCCTTTGCGGGCGAACTCATCGACCGGGCCAACGAGGCCGGCCTGGGGGCGGGCCGGATCGTCACGGTTCAGTCCGTGTCCAAAGAGCGCGGTCAGGTAATGGCCGACCAAGATGGCCTCTGTACCATTCTGACCCGCGGCATGGAGCAGGGCCGCCAGGTGGACCAGTCCCGCCTCTTGACGTGTTTCAGTCGCTCCCTGGCCGCCAGTGATGGGGCTGATTGGGCGGCGATTCTCCGCCTGGCCCAGGACCCGGGCCTGCGCGTGGTGCTGTCCAATACCACTGAGGCCGGGGTCCACTTTGGTGGTGAGACGCGCCCGGGAGCCTCGACGGCGGCCGCCTCCTTTCCTGGCAAATTGTGCCAGGTTCTCTGGGCCCGCTGGTCTGCCCTGGGACGGCAGGCTCCGCCCTTGGCCATCATCCCCTGCGAACTGCTGGAGGACAACGGCAGTCTCGTTCACCGGGCGGTCCTCCTGGCCGCCCAGACATGGGGTCTCCCCGAGGAGTTCCAGACCTGGGTCACGGAGGGTAATGCGTTCGTCGACACCCTCGTCGACCGCATCGTGCCGGGTTTCCCCAAGGAGGAGGCGGCCGCCCTGGGCCAGCGCCTTGGGTATGAAGACCAGCTGCTGACCGTGGCCGAACCCTATCATCTGTGGGTCCTGCGCGGCCCCGCCTGGGTCCGCGAGGTGTTTCCCGTGGATCGGGTCGGCAATGTGGTCTGGTGCGATGACCTGAAACCCTACCGCGTCCGCAAGGTGCGGGTCCTCAATGGCGCCCACACGGCCATGGCCCTCGTGGGCCGATTGGCGGGGGTTGCGACCGTCGGGGAAGCCCTGGCGGATTCCGTAGTGGGCCCAGCCATCATCCGCCTCTTGGAGCGCGAGGTCGTCCCGACCCTGGGGGCCGATGATGGCTATGTGGCCGCCGTCCTCGACCGATTCCGCAATCCATTCCTGAAGCACCAGTTGGCGGACATCAGTCTCAACAGCACGGCCAAGTGGCGGGCTCGCCTGCTGCCCATCCTCCAGGATAACGTGGCCGCTGGTCGTGACTCGCCCCTGATCGTCATCTCCCTGGCGTCCCTCATCGCTACCTACCGAGGCGGTCGGGTGGCGGTGCGGGACGAAGCCTCCATCCTCGCTGCCTGGATGCACCATGTGCCCGACTCCCGGACGGGTTTGGCCGCCCTCCTGGCGGACCACGCCCTGTGGGGCCGGGATCTCCGACCCCTGGTTCCCCTGGACGCCCTGGCGCTGGCCCTGGCTACCATCCGTCAGCACGGCGTTCGAACCCTCCTGCAGGATCTCCCATGACCTCCCTTATCCGCATCCATCCCACGGATCAGGTGGCAGTGGCCATCGCCCCCATCCCCGCCGGAGCCATCCTCACCGTCGAGGGCCTGACCATCACCACCGCCGTCGAGATACCCGCCGGTCATAAGGTGGCCCTGGTGCCCATCGCCGTGGGTGAGTCGATCCGCAAGTACGGTGCCCCCATTGGCTACGCCACGGAAGCCATCGCTCCCGGGGCGCATGTCCACAGCCACAACGTGAAGACCACCCTCGGCGGCACCGAGGTCTACACCTATGCCCCGGCGCGTCCGGTGTTGCCCGACCCGGGCCCCGAGCCCACGTTTCGCGGCTTTCGCCGGCCCGATGGCCAGGTCGGCATTCGCAACGAAATCTGGATCATCCCCACGGTCGGCTGCGTCAATAAAACCGCCGAGAAACTGGCAGCTGATGCCACGGCCACCCTGCCCCCCGGGGTGGATGCGGTGGTCGCCCTGACCCATCCCTTCGGCTGTTCCCAGCTCGGTGACGACCTCGGCCGGACCCGGGACCTGCTGATCGCCCTAGCCCGCCATCCCAACGCCGGCGGCGTGCTCGTCCTCGGCCTGGGGTGCGAAAACAACGCTATCGCCGGTATGCAGGCCGCCCTTGGCCAGCCCGCCCACGTCCGCTACCTGGGTACCCAGGCCGCCAAGGACGAACTGGAGGAAGGCCGTCTCCTCCTGGCCGACCTGATCGCCCACGCCGCCACGACGACCCGCGAAGACCTTCCCGCGCATGTGCTGCGGGTCGGCCTGAAGTGTGGCGGCTCCGACGGTTTCAGCGGCATCACCGCCAACGCCCTGCTGGGCGCCTTCAGCGAGCGTCTGGCATCCTGGCACGGCACCCCCGTCCTGACGGAAGTCCCGGAAATGTTTGGCGCCGAGCGGCCCCTCCTGGCCCGTTGCGTGACCGACGACCTGTTCCAGGCGGGCGTGGCCATGATCAACGGCTTCAAGGACTACTACATTGCCCGGGGCCAGCCGGTGCACGAGAACCCCTCCCCCGGCAATAAGGCCGGCGGCATCACCACCTTGGAAGAGAAATCCCTCGGCTGTGTGCAAAAGGGTGGCGGTGCCCCGGTGGTCGAGGTCATTCCCTACGCCGGTCGGATCGCCAAGGGCGGTGGCCTGGTGCTGGTCGCCGCCCCCGGCAACGACATCGTCAGCGTCACGGCCTTGGCCGCCGCCGGCTGTCATTTGGTGTTGTTCACCACCGGCCGTGGCACGCCCCTGGGCGGTCCCGTCCCCGTGGTCAAGGTGGCCAGCAACAGCGACCTTGCCCAACGCAAGCCTGGCTGGATCGACCTCGACGCCGGTCAATTGCTGACCGGTACCCCCAAGGCCGTCCTGTTGGAGGAGCTCACCGCCCTGGTGATGGCCACCGCCAGCGGTCAGGCCACCAAAGCCGAACTGCGCGGCCAGCGGGATTTGGCCATTTTCAAGGACGGAGTGACCCTCTAGGAGGGGTAGGGTGGCCGTCGTACCAGCCCTACCCCGATGACGGGTTGGCAATGGATTTACGGGGCCATGATGCCGCGACTATGAATTTTAAGACCGGCGATGTACCACCGCAACCCTCCACGGGGTTTTACGGAAATCAGCCGAATCACCAGTTATACGAAGGTCAGGGGGATTCGGCGACCCAGGCGGCCTTTGCCGTCGGGTCCCGGTTTGCGGGGTATGTCATTGAGCGGCACCTGATGGGCGGGGCCATTGGCCACGCCTATGTGGCCCGCGAGGGGGGTGGCCAGGGCGTGCGGGTGGTCCTGAAGGTCATCCACCAGGACTCGAGCGCCAGCCACCGTTTCGCCACTCGGTTTCAGCGGGATGTGCAGGCGATCATGCAGATCAGCAGCCCCCATGTGCCCCGGATCTATCGGTCGGGCATGGAGGACGGTCGGCTGTTTTTGGTCTTTGAGCATGTCGAAGGTCACCACCTGGCTGGACGGGGGATCTTGGACATCGAACTGGTCCTGGGGATCGCGCGGGACTGCGCCATGGGGCTCAATGCCATCCATCAGGCCGGTCTGGTTCATCGGGACCTCCGGCCCCAGGTCATCGTCCAGGCTTCGGATGGTCGCATGGTCCTTACGGAATTCGGTCTTTTGCGGACCACCATGGATGATGACATGCAGATCAAGGGCTCGACGCCGGGTTTTTTGAGTGCGGAACAGGCGGAAGATGCCCTCGACATCGACATCCGGAGCGACATCCACGCCCTAGGTTCGACGCTGTTTCTGCTGCTGACGGGCACCATGCCCTTCAACGGACCGAATGCCGAGCGCATCAAGGCCCTGATCTTGGCTCCTGCCCGGCCCCTCGTACGTCAGTACCGGCCGGAAATCCATCCGGCCCTCGAACAGATTGTCGCCCGGTGTATGGATCGGCAGCGGGATTTGCGGTACCAAACCCCCGACGAACTGATCCAAGCCCTCGATTCCTGTCCCCATACCCGGCCCATGGAGGGCTTTACCCGGGGTTTGATCATGATGCGGGAGTGGATCGGTGAGCATGGGGGGCTCCTGCAAAAACTGGCGATCGTCCTGGTTCTGTGCCTCGCCGCTCCCGTGGCCTGGAATTGGTACCAGCGCTATGAATTGCGGAGTGCCCTGGTGGCCCTCGACGACCCCGCCTGTACCGGGGATACGGCGGACCGCTTGGTCCCGACGCTCGATGCCTACGAAGCCCTCATGCGCGGGAAGCCTTCGGAGGTTGAACGCTGGCGCAAGGCGGTGACCGAGGCCCGCCAACGCACCGAGATGAAGAAGCAGGAACAGATCCGCGTCAAAGAAGAGGAGGCGCGACGTCAGGCGGAGGTGGTTCGCCAGGCCGCCCTTGAGGAGCAGCGCCGCCGTGAGGAGGCTGCCCGTGTGGAAGCCGCTCGTCAGGCGGAAGTGCTGTTGGCCCAGGAAATCGAAAAGAAACGTCTGCAAGCGGAGGCCGCCCGCCTTGAGAAGGAGCGTTTGGATCAATTGCGGATGGTGGCCATCCGCGCCCGGATCCCCGCACTGATCGCCGCCCAGGAGTCCCTGTTGGGGGCCCCCAGCCGTCGGAATGTCCTGATCCTTGAGGATGCCCTGGAAGGTGTCGCGGACATTGAGGCCATGCGTGAGGAATTGGCTCCAGCCAAGGGCATCGAAATCCTCGCCGATCCGACGTGGCAACGCCTAGAGGCCCACCGTCGAGCCATCGAAAAAGACCTCGCCCAGGCCCGCAAACGGTATGAGACCTGGCTCAAGGGGTCGGATGCCAATCGCCCCGAGATTACGGTTGAACGCCAGAAGGACGAGGCCCTGCGGCAACGTTTGCAGGAACAGCGGAAGAACGACAACGCCCGCTGGGAGATCAAGTGAACCTGCCCCCTGACCGACTGCAGCGGATGGTGGCCGCCGCCGGGGCCAAGGGTGCCAGCGATGTTTCCTTAGAGCCTCGGGATGACGGCTCGGTGCTGGTCATGGCCCGGATTGACGGTGTACGAGTTGCGATCGGAGCCATCCCGCCTGCTGAAGCACCGGCGGCCCTGGCCAAGCTCAAGACCATGGCCGAACTGCCGGCCTACATCACGGCGGAGGTCCAAGAAGGCCGCATTGATGGGACTCCCTATGGCATCGCTGGTGAGCTGCGGATGGCGATCCTGCCGACCGTCCGGGGTCAACGGCTGGCCCTGCGTTTGCCCTCCATGGGGGCCGTTCCGCCACCCGAAAATCTTGGATTGATCCCGATCATCACCACCCGGCTTCGCCAACTGTTCCGGCGACCCCAGGGATTGATCGTGGTCACGGGCCCGACCGGCTCCGGCAAAACCACGACCCTCCATAGCTTCTTGACGGACCTGGCCCGAGAGCGCCCGGATCGTCAGATCATCACCATCGAAGATCCGGTGGAGCGTCGCCTGCCGGACATCACCCAGGTCGAGGTGGATCCTCGGCACAACCTGGGTTTCGCGGAAGTCATCTCCGCCTGCCTGCGCCATGATCCGGATGTCATCGTGGTCGGAGAGGTGCGGGATCCGGTGACGGCTGCGGCCTGCGTCCGCGCCGCCCTC
The DNA here is from genome assembly GCA_903902515.1 of uncultured Planctomycetota bacterium. Lineage (GTDB taxonomy): Bacteria > Planctomycetota > UBA11346 > UBA11346 > UBA11346 > CAIUVD01. Next base: position 7,921 of record CAIUVD010000293.1, read on the forward strand.
ACGGGCCATCTCGTGGCCACCACGGTCCATGCTGGTCGTGCCGGAGAGGTCGTCCCCCGCCTTTTAGAGATGGGCGTCGATCCGGCCCAGTTGATGCCGGCCCTGGCCGGTGTCCTGTCGCAACGGCTTTCACGCCTGATCCACGTCGCCTGTGGCGGAGCCGGATGCGCCGGCTGCACCGACGGATTCCGA
>CAIUVD010000294.1 GCA_903902515.1 uncultured Planctomycetota bacterium
CCCACCGATATCGACGACGGTGTACTTTTTCAGAGCTTCAAGGGTAGCCGTTCCAAATCGGTCCTTATTGAGAAAGAAACCCACCGCCACGGAAGCACGAGCCTCGGGCTCCCAGAGCCGCGCTCGATCATCCCACACGGCAAGGGAGAAGTAACGCTCGGGCCTGAAGCTGCTCCGCAGGACGTCGTAGAGATCCGTTTTTTCGGCAATCGTACAGCGAAACCGCAATTCACGCCCACTCAACGCCGAGGGGTGCGTGAGGAGTTCGGTGAAATCCACCTGCGGCAACCGCGCCAAATCGCGCGGAGTGGTATCAAGGGCCGGAGAGGCAGCGCCGCAAATCACGAGGAGGGCGAGCACACAAGGAAGCTGACGGCGGAGGGCCACGGGATCTCTCCTGACCAGAGGGGATGAGTTACAACCGAGCATGACACTAACCAAGGCTCCGCCCGACCACAAGAGCTTGGCCACCCGCCGCCAAGCTCTCAGTGAGGACGCAGACGGTCTAACAATTCATCAATGAACGTCTGCAAGTTGGGATCCACCTGACACATTTCCCGAGCCTGACCACAAGCATAGACGACCGCAGGATGGCCCTTACCGAAACTGCGTCCCACCGTGGCATAGGTACCGCCCGAAGCCATCCGTAGGACGTACATGGCCACATGACGCGCACTACACACGGGACCCGCCCGGCCCCGACCGAGAACCTCAGAGGCTTCCACTCCAAATCGATCTGCCACCTCGCGCAGCACAACTTCCGCCAGATCCACGCCGTCGGCCCGCTGCAGAAGATCGCGCAGGGACTCTTTGGCGAAGGGGAGATCTACGGACCGCGAAAAGCTCCGGGCCGTCGCCGAAAGCTTGTTCACCGCCCCCTCCAATTCGCGGATGTTGTCCACAAACTGGTTCGACATCCACTCGGCCACGTCCATCGGTAAATGAAGACCCAGACCAGAGGCCTTCTTGATGGCCACGGCTTTTCTCAGTTCGGGATCCGGACGCTTGAGCTCAATCACCAGACCGCCGATGAATCGCGAAATGAAATTGGATTCGAGGTAAGTGATGTCCTTGGGCGAGGCATCCGAGGTAAACACCACCTTCTTGCCCTGATCATGGAGGGCGTTGAAGGTCTCGTACAGCTCCTTCACCGCTGAGGTGCGGGTCAATTGAGCCAAGAAGTGCAGGTCATCGACCAGAAGAAGTTCAGGGTGGCGCATCTTCACCCGAAAAGCCCGCAGGGCCTCGTTGCCTCCCTTGATGGCGTCTAGCCACTCATTGGTGAACTGCTCACAGCGAAGGTAGGTCACCTTGGCGCTTGGATGCCGGTCCGCATAGGCCAGCGCCAAACCCTGCAGGAGATGCGTCTTGCCGAGTCCGGATTTCCCATGGACAAAAACCGGATTGACCGCTGAACCGGGGTCCCGAATCAGCTCGTGGATCGCGTCGTAGGCAACCCGATTGGCAGACCCCACCACAAACTGCTCCAGGGCTTTGAAGCCCTGACCCCAGCTGCGCGCCTTCGTTGGCACTGGAGGAATTGCAGCCTGCGCCCTCTTGGCCTCATGCCGGGCCAAATCATCACGACCGACATGACCGCGGACGAGGCGAACCTCCACGCCCATCATCTCGGCAACCGCGGTACAGAGGTCCCCTCCAAGCCGTTCGGCAATCGTCGTGCTGAACAACACATTGGGACAGGCGAGGTAGAGCTCCCCCTCATAAACGGCGATCGGTCGCACCATTTCGGGCTTCAACCAGATCTGGGCAGCCTTGCCATGCTTCTGCGTGAGACGATCCAGAATCCGGGGCCAAGCAGTGGCCAGGATCGGATCGGCAGCAAGAGCGTCAGGAGTCAGCGGCGTGGTCGTCATCGGGGGGAGCGATCTTCCGTGCCTTTCGGGACGGCAAGCGACTTTCTGACGAGTTGATCTCGACCCCTTGACCCGAAGTCCGCAGGAAATCCACCGCCGACCTCCCTCAGCCAAAAACTGGACAGACCACGCAGCTGAGGGAGGACAAACGTAACCACGAACGATTCAGGCCAGCGCCGTCAACAACGGCTCAAGGGCCGCTTCGACTGGAACCGCGTTGATGATCCGGTTGCGGGTCTGAAGACCAACCCATTTCTCAAAGACATGCGCCTTATTGTGGGTAATTGCATACTTGAATTCGTCTTCAAGCACCGGCACAAGCTGTACAAATTCCGCTTCGACAGGGCGCGACCGAACCACCGGCTTAGTGATCGGCACTTCATCGAAAGCCACCTCATGGAGGCCTGAATTCGACTCGGCAGTCACGGAGGCATGCCGTGGCTCAAGAGCCGCAGAAACCGGGTTTACGGCCCGACCAACTTCGACCACCTCGTCGGCAGGAACCACCAGGGGAGCTTCGTCAAGGTGTATTGGCTCAACAATGGCCGGGGCAATCGACTCATCTGCCGAAAGCAGGTCATCGATATCCTGAATTTCTGGGGCGATGTCGAAGCGCGCCGAGGCCGTGCTAGACCCAGACGCAGAGTCCGGCTCTGGCGGGCGCGTCACCACGGCAACGTTCCCCAGAACCTGGGTCAGGGACTTGACCTCCTGCGTCGGCTCGGCCACGAAGGAAATCGACGCGTCCTGGGCCTGAACCTGGCCTCCGTACCACTTGTCGATGCCACGCTGCAGCTCTGCGCGGGTGGCGATACACCGCTTGACCTCAAGGCCGGTACGGGAGTGAATGAAGGATACGGTCTCCTCATCCAACGGATTGACCATGGCCAACTGGAGGAGACTGCCCAATTTATCAACCGGCATCACGCTCAACCGGAGGGCATCCTCACGAGAGACCGTATCCAAGGCTTTTTTACGGATCGCATAGCGGTCTAACTGAAGGTGGGGATAATACCGGGCCTGGGAGAGAGCCCCCAGGATGGCCTCCTCAGAAATCGCACCACTTACCGAAAGGGCCGTATCAAGGGGCAGGCCCTCGGCCCGAGCCTTGGCCAGGGCCACCTGCATCTGTTCCGCAGGCACCAATTTTGCCTCACCCACGAGGAATTCCGCCAAAGCCGCTTCGCCAGAACGGGCATGGCCAGATGACAGGGGCGCCGATGGGCCACCGAGCATCGACAGGGGCCGAACGTCAGACGTTACGGGAACCGCGGCGCTCAACTCCAGTTCATCCGGCAAAGCCCCATCAGCGGAACCGGTGGCGGAAGTCACTTGAGGCGATGGCAACACCGACTTGGGGGCAGACGGCTTGGCCACCGGGGCTGCAACCACCCGGCGGCTCTGGCGAAGAGTCGATTGACCCCGCGGGCCGGCCGTCGACTGACGACCCGTCTTCACGGGGGCCGCCTCCACAGGTGCCGCCTCCGCTGGTGATGCCTTTTTCTTGCCGAAGAGAAAACCCATGTCGTGAACCCCTGGAGTATGGTGGCCGGGGGGCCCACCCTGCCGATCCCACACCAAGGGAAAGCCCCTAACGCCGTTTCACACGGCAACAGGGTGAGGAACCTCGGACGTTGAAGTGCCCTGAGGCGGTCCAATGCTCTGGGCCACGTCCCAGGGCTTCCCCCGGGAGCATTCGCACCCCCCGGAGTCGTCATGGCGGTCCTCAATTTTGATATCAAGTCTGTGTCCCTGCCGAGCGGCGAGGAAGCCAAGGCCGTCCTGTTGACCGGATCCATTGATGCCAGCACCAACCAGCAGTTCGAAAGCCGCCTGACGGACATTCTGACCAGCGGAACGCGCCACGTCCTTTTGGTGCTGACGAACGTCAAGTACATCAATTCCACGGGCCTGGGAACGATTGTGAAGTGCGTGGACGCCTTCCGTGAGAAGCAAGGCGACATCAAATTGGTGGGGGTCCCGACCAAGGTGATCGCCCTGTTCG
>CAIUVD010000295.1 GCA_903902515.1 uncultured Planctomycetota bacterium
CGATCTCCAGCCCCAGGCGGTGGGACCGGTGGAGGGGCCGCGCACCGCCCCCACGGCCCCGGCTTCCGGCTCCGGTCAGCCCGCACTTGCCAAGCACGGGAGTGCCGCTACAACCTCGCCCCGCCGTTCGCGGCAACGCCGTCGTCGTTGAGACTTCGGCCCCCGCGACCACCTACGTTCGATCGGAATCGTCATGTACGCTGTCATCCAGGACCGGAATCGTCAGTACCGCGCCACCAAGGGCGACAAGCTCACCCTTGACCGCAGCGAAGAGTCTGCCGTCGGTGCCACCCTTGAGCTGCCCGTGCTGCTCCTCGCCGATGGCGCCAATGTTAAGGTTGGCACGCCCCTCGTTGCGGGCGCCAAGGCCACGGTCAAGGTCCTCCAGCACACCCTGGGTGACAAGGTCACCATCGGCAAGTACAAGCGCCGCAAGCACATGACCAACCGGAACAAGGGTTTCCGCCACAGCCACACCGTGGTTGAAGTGCTGTCCATCGACGGGTGATTTTGGATCGGCCTGAGCGCCGATTCAGACAGTTCTGCATGTGCTGGGGCATTGCTCTGGCCTCCCGCCGTAGCGTACCACGCTGCGGCGGTTCTGTTTCCACTGGGGGCCCATGCGCATCTTCCTTCCGTCGCTGTTGCTCACCTGCATGGTGGCCTTGCCTGCCATGCAGATCCAGGAGGCCGAGCTTACCTCACCGATTACGAGCAATAAGTTCACCGTTACGGTCCTGATCCCCAATCAGAAAAACGCGGAGATCAACCGTTCAGACCTCGGGACCGACGATGACGGGTGTCGTCATTCGGCCAACATCAGTGAATATGACCTGATGTTGGTCACGGACCCCACGAGCTACTTCACGGCCCTTGCGGAGGAATGGGATCCCACGACGGGTCGGTTCGTCTCGGCCATGCCGGATGATCTCCGTGAGTGGGTCATCAAGAATTTGGAAACGGAGTGGAAGGTCGATGTCGCTCGGGCTTTTGCCAACGCTCAGAACCTCGCCAAGGCCCAGGGCGGGGTGCCTCCGGAACGATCGACCTTTCTCATCCCGCAATTGGCCATCCCGGTCGAAAAGCGGTATCGCTTGGCCCTCCGCTGCTATGACCGGCGCGGTGCCCGTGCTGGCATTCTGGCTAAGATCGCCTTGTCCGGTGCCTGGGCAGTCCGAGCCCGGGTCAACATTCCCCTCCAGAATCAACAGTTGGATGGTGGCTATGAGGAGGTGCGCGAAAAGGTTGAGCGCCTGGTCCCCGCCAGTGTGGATGGATTTGAACTTTCCGCGTGGTTACCTGCCTATCGCAAGGTCTTCGAAGATGGCGGATTAACGAAGGAGGGGTACGCTGTCGCTGGCCTAACCACCTTTGGATTTCTGCTGCGCGACGGGGATTATGCGGCGGCCCTCAAGGTCTTGGAGGCGCTCCAGGAGCGATTTGCCAACGATCCCGAGCGGAAATATGAAGTTTTGCGTGGACTGGTGCGCGAACGCAAGCGCATGCTGGAAGAACACAGTTATTTCCTTGAACAGGCTGCGGGCTTCTTGATTCAGGCCATTGCGAATGAAGAGTTCAATCGTCAAAAGCTCCCACCCCACCTGCTGGCGGTAGCGGAATGCCTGCGCCGTGCGGGCGATGTCAAAAATCCGTCCAAGGCCAGCCAATCCCAACTGCGGGCCATGGATTGGTACTACGCCCTTGCCCGCTTGCCTGAGGGCCAGCCAGCCCTGCGGGAGGCCATCCGTGCCCAGGGCAAGGCCCCCGGTGCAGAGGCTCCGTTTCACGTTCAGCTGGCCTGGCTGGCGGATAAGCAATACGCCCGCCTGGCGGCCGCAGGAGTGGTCCACGGTGGGGAGCTCGCGGGCGTCGATAAGCGGTTGCTTTCGGCGGTGATTTTTGACGGGTTGGGGACTTCTGAGTACAATTCGCCAGGATGGGCGCCGATAAAAAATGGGTCGCAGAGCGACAGTGAGCGCATCCTCCGTCTCGTTGGTCAGGCGGCGATGGACTTCGCTTTCCGTAAGGGTTCCTGGCCCCGGACCCTCGGCGAGATGTGGGAGGTCGGTATCCTCCCGGATCGTAATCGCATCAATCGCTTTCATGACCCCGCCACGGGGGCTCGTCTGGTTTACCACCCGATTGCCGGTGAACTGAGCCAAGCCCATCCTCGGCTAGTGGTCGTCACGACCTCCGGTCCGGTGGCTACGCCCACGGGTCCCCGCCATGGGGCTTATCTTGCGGGTAACCAAGTGGTGTGGGGGGAACAACCCTACACCGCTGGTGAGATTGCCCGCTGATCCATGCGCCTGTCCGAGGTTCGAGGTCAACCGTCGACGGTGCTCCTCCTGCGTCGGCTGGCGATTCGAGGGCGGCTACCTTCGGCGCTCCTGTTCGAGGGACCGCCGGGCTGTGGTCGTCGCACCCTCGCCCTGGCCTTGGCCCAGGCGATCCTCTGTGAACACCCGGTCGAAGGGGATTCGTGCGGGGAGTGTGCCAGTTGTCGCCTGGCCGAGCAGGGGGATCACCCGGACATTGTTCAATCCCATCATGATTCCCAGCCCCTGCCGACGGCGGATGAGTGGAGGAAGCGGGGTTACGATGGCTATTCCGACTGGATCCGCCGCGAAATTGGTGAGCAGGCCTTCGTAAGTACCCTGCTGGGCCGCGGCCGTGTTTTCATCATCCATAGTGTTGACCGCCTACATCCCGCGGCAGCCAATGGGCTGTTGAAAGCGCTGGAGGAGCCCCCAGCTGGGGTCCGGTTCCTGCTTACGACCGAACAATCTGCGGCGGTGATGAGTACCATTCGATCGCGGAGTCAGCGTTACCGACTCCAGCCGCTGGATGGCGATACGGTTGCCGCACTTCTGATTCGTCACGGGATTCCTTCGAGCGAAGCCCATCGCCGGGCAGGGGCGTCCGATGGTGGTCATCGGGGATGTTGGTCGCCATTGCCGGCCGTGCCCTTGACCGCCCTACGACGGCTGGCGACCGAGGGGTTTCGATCGGAATGGGTGGCGGAGTGCGTGGCTGCCCTTCCGACCATCGTCCCGCCCGAGGCAGATGCGGCGGGACAGAGCCTGGCCGCCGTCCATCGCCAAGTGGTTCGTCGGTGGCTGAGGATGCTCGTCCGTGAGCTGCGGCAGGATTTGCCAGGTCCCGACCCACTGGTCCCCGAGCGTCTCCTTCGATGCCAGGCCCTCGAACGGGATTTGCAGCTCAATATTCAGCCCCGTCTGGTCCTCGAAGCCTTGGGGGTCGGGACCCTTGAGGCACAATTGCGACGATAGTCCAGTGCAGGCGATGCAAATGTGACCTTTGTGGCTATTCTGGGGCGTTGCGCCCGTGATGAGATCTGGTCTAATGGACAACCGCTTGAAAGGTAGACCCGATTATGCCGCGTGATGCCCTCCTGGATATGTATTTGAAGGATGTTTCGATCTTCCCCGTTCTCACCCGGGAACAGGAGGTGGTCGTTACCCGCAAAGTCCGGACTGGCGACCGCCAAGCCCGCCAAGAGATGATTCAATGCAATCTCCGCCTGGTGGTCAGTGTTGCCCGTCAGTACGAACACCAGGGGATGCCGATCCTGGATGTCATCGAGGAGGGTAACCTGGGGTTGATGCGAGCGGTCGAACGTTTCGATCCTGACATGGAGTGCCGATTCTCCACCTATGCCGTGCACTGGATCAAGCAGGCCATTCGCCGCGCCCTCCTCGAGAAGGTCAAGAATATTCGGGTTCCTGCGTACATGGCGGAGTTGGTTGCCCGTTGGAAGCGTTTCTCCCGTGAACATCCGGGGGTCACCGATGTCAAAGAGATCGTGCGGGTCCTGAAGCTGCCAAGCGAAAACATCAAACTCATCGAGCGCATCATCCGGACCAGTCAGTTGACCGGAGCCAATCTTGATGCCGAGGAGGTCAGCGATCTGACCTCCTATTTTGAGGACACCCATGAGGGCGTCGACCCGGAGGCGGTCCTAGGAAGCGCGGAAGATGTCCGCTTCGTCCAGGAGCGCCTGACCATGATCGGTGCGCGGGAGGCTGATGTGCTTCGCTATCGCTATGGGCTTGATGATTTCCCGGTCATGACCCTGGAGGAGATCGGCCGGGTCTTCAGTTTGACCCGGGAGCGCGTGCGTCAAATCGAGACCCGGGCCATCCAACAGATGCGGGAGTTGATCTCCGCCGAAAACGTCCTCTAGGTAGCCATCGGGTCCTGGGCCTCGCCCAACCCTTGCCATCGCCCCTCTAGCCGGGTACACCACCACCATGCGTCATCTCGCTCTGCTGCCATTCGCCGCCCTCCTCGCCTTCCTTGGTGGTTGTACTTCCGATGATGCGGGATCGACGTTGGACGTTTCCTTGGATGGCGTTGGCATGGTCCTGGGGTCGGAATCTCCCTCCACAGACCCGAAGAAACCTTCCCTTTATGAAGGGAAGACTACGGCAGTCGCAAAAGTCCAATACAAGGGCAAGGGCGAGTTAGGATATGCATGGTCGGTCTTGCTGCCCGGAGAAGTTCAAGGCGAGTTATCCGCCTCGGATGAGGAGCTGGAAATCACGGGCACGGTATTGGCATTGCCGGGTAATGATCCCAATATCGGGAGCGGTCTCGGGACCATTCGTCTGACCGTCTATGAAAAGTCCGGCAGCCAGTCCCGTACGGTGTCGTCGCCCATCCGGATCATTACCAGCGACGGTGGCTGACCCCTCACACCCTGAATGTGGGGGTCATCCACCATTAACCTTGGTTGACGGTCGTCGCACACAGAACACGCAGGGGCTCCCCCTGCGTGTTCGCATTCCAGGGGCCGGCAGCGGCGGGAATCACCACGGTTTGCCAAGGCGCGATGTCCGTAGAGCCATCCCTGGTGGAGATGGTGCCCTGCCCAGACAATCCCGTGAGGATCACGGGGCGACCTTCGGTATCTCCGGTGAAGCGCAGGCCTGAACGCTCTTCGACGTGGAAATACGGGCAGGTCACAAGGGGTCGGTACTCGCCGCCAGCTGGGTGTGGTTGGTCGAGGTGCCGGATCACCGTGGCGGGAGGCGCATCAAAATCGATGGTTTCCAGGGATTCGGTGACGTGGAGGGCTCGGGGTTTCCCGTCCAAGCCAAGGCGGTCCCAATCATGGACTCGGAATGTCACGTCACAGGTCTGCTGGACTTCGTAGATCAGGCAGCCCTGCCCCAGGGCATGGATCGTCCGGGCGGGAATGAAGAAGAAGTCCCCGGCCCGGGCTTCGAAACGGTTGAGGCAATCCGCGACGCCGCCCCCGGTCAAGGCCCGTGCCAGATCTTCCCGCCTGACGCCCGGTTTCAGGCCGACGAAGAGTTCGCCACCGTCGGCCATGAAGCGCCAGCATTCCGTCTTGCCCCGGGGACCGACCCGGAGTTTTTGTGCCAAGGCATCATCCGGGTGGACTTGGATAGACAGGCGATCGAGGGCATCGATCAACTTAACGAGGAGGGGAAATTCTCCGCCATCCCATGCCGCCCCCACCAGATCGCGCCCGGCATCCTGCATCAGCTCCCGAAGGCCGCGTCCGGCCAGGGGACCGTCGGCGACGACGCTCATCCCGCGCGGATGGTCCGCGAGGTCCCAGCTTTCGCCGATGGGGCCAGGCGGCAGATCCCGACGGTACTGTTCCATTCGCCGACCACCCCAGACGAGCGTATGGTAGACGGGACGGAAGCGGAGCGGCGTCGTGATAGGATTCATGGCTGGGAGGGTATGGAGGGTGGGGGAGTGCGTCGCCGGCTGGCCCGGAGGGCCCGGATCTGGTGTGGCACCCGGTCTTGTGATTGCTGGTCTCGACGGACGACCCAGATCAGAAAGATGACCATGGTCGCCGCAATCCCTGCCCCCAGGACGCTGACCCAGGTGAAGGTATAGGAGGATGGGGGTGGGATGACCGTGAAATCGCCACCAACAAAGGTAAACGGATACACCTTGTCGCTCTGGCGAGTCATTCCATTCGCCTCATCGCGGAGGCGATCCCGTGCCACCGGGATGGCGCGGAATTTCAGGAAGCGGGCCGTGGCCACAATCTTCTCGCCGCGTTCTGGGAGGGGTTGGTCGGTGGCCAGGGCCAGTTCATAGAGACGCAGAATCTGGGTCTTGAACCGGGGTTTACCGTCTTCGATTTCGGTCACCTGCCCGATGTCGCGGTTCCACAGCAGCATGCGGACGACGCGAGTGATGCCGTAGGGTTGGTCCCGAGCTGGCAGAGGATCTTCCCAGGCTCGGTAGACCCGGCCGGTCACATGGAAGAGTTGCCCGCGAAAAGCCGGCGGATCCCGGTGAATGGCATCGGCTCTCGCATTACCCTGATCTGCGGCGGCGAGGCTCTGGGGGTCGTCACGGTCTAGTTTGGATTGGCCGAGGAGGGTGTAGTAGGGTCGTCGCTCCAGGGCATTCCGCTCGTCGCTCACGCCGTCGTAGAGGTCGACCGGCAATTGCGTGGGAAAGCCGGTGCGAAACTCCTGGAGGTCCTGGTCTTCGCCCCGGCTGCTTTTGGGAAGCGGCCGAACGATCGACGCCGCGAGCAGCGGTAGCGCGGAGTCGCCCTGGTCGCCACTGGGCAAGATGGCCACGCCAAGATGCCTGCCAACGACCCGAACCTGATTGCCGATCACCAGACCCGGGGTGTCCTGGGGGGTCAAAATCTGGACAAATTGCTGTTCTTCCATCCCGAGGATCAAGCGCATCCAGGGACCATCGATGCGGGCGTCCAGGAGGATGCCGTCCAGGGCCACCGGGGCGGCTGCAGGCAAGTGACCCGCCACCACATCATGGGCGTCGGCCGATACGGGCAGGGGCGGCGCCTGCCGATCCTGGGCGATCAGGCGCAGGGACCAGGCAAGGGTGGCCGGATCGAGGTCATCCTGATGGCGGATCGTCGCCCGGGATTGCATCAGATCGCCCACCAGGGCATCCACGGCAGTCACGGCCTCCGGTGTGGGTAGGGAGGGGGAGTCCTGCAGACGAGGGGCCGGCATCGGCTCGAGACGAATCTCGGCGATCTCCGGTTCTCCCGGGCCTTTGGGCAGGGCTTCCCGCAGGCGGAGCAGGGTTTGGATGACGACCGCCATCAACACCACCAGCATCGGCAGGATGATGAGCAGCCGCCACTCCTTCCGTTGCAGACCCCGACGACGCGCGTGGTCTCGGCGATCCAGGGAAAAACCCGCAGGGGCGGGGCCTCGGGGCAGGAAATTTAGGGCCATGGGGTATTTACCAGTGCCATCCGACGAGGCGGCCGGAACCGAACACGGTCATCGGGCCATCGGGATGGATCGCCAAGCCATCGACATTCGTCAGGTCGAGTTCGGCCGCGGGGATGGCCCGCAAGGGTTGGCAGGCCGGGCCCCGGAAATCGAGGATTTGGAGATCGCCCCGGGAATCATCGAGGACGTGTAAAAGCCCCTGGCGATCGCAGGCCAAGCCGATCACCGAACGGATCTGACCAGGACCGTTCCCCTTGCCGCCACCGATGACGGCGGGTGATGCCGATCGCCCGGAGGGCTCCAGGGCAAACCGCTTGAGCTCGTAGGTGTCGCTATCATACACGAACACCTGGCTGCCATCCGGATGGACCGCCACCCGCTCCGGATCGGCGAGTTGGCTCTTGTCTCCGACGTTCCCGATAAAGGCCCCATCAGCCCCGAGCACCGCCACCCGACGGAGTTCCAGGTCCACGACGTACAGCCGGTCCTGGTCATCGAAGGCCGCGTCAACCGGCTCTTTGAACTGGCCATCATAGGAGCCTTCCTGGCCCAGGGTGATCCCCGGTCTGGTGGGCGTCAGGAGGTCAAGCCGGATGACGCCATAGGCACGGGCATCGACGACCCCGAGGTAGCGTCCCTTGGGTGAAACCGTGAGGGTCAGGGCTTTCTTGGCGCCCGTCATCAATCGGGCGGTCTGCCACTGCTCGGCATCGAAGACCGCCACGGTTCCGGAGCTCCGGTCCAAGGAATACGTCCGGCCCTGTCCATCCGCAGCCCAGGCGTCACCGGTTCGCAGGCGGGCTCCACGAACTCCGGCGGGAGTCAGGTCCGGGTTCCAGCGCAGGATGAGGCCATCCTGCAACACGGCGTACAGGCTCCCGGACCGATCGATGGTCAGGCTGACCCCGGAGCGGGTTCCCGACACGCCGGCGGTGGTGGCGGGATCCGCCAAGGGCTCTCCGAGACCCGCGGCCGTGACCGGCACGACCCGGCCCGAGGTCAGCAGCACCAGGGCACCCCGTTGGGGATGCGCGACCACATCCACCGCCGGATCCTTGGGATCCCCGGGACAGGCCCAGGTCTCCAGACGCCGACCGAAGCGGTCGAACCGTACCAAGGCCGGGCGCACGGGATCCAGGGCGATAACCGTTTCATTGGCATCGAGGGCCACGGCCGCTAGGCCAAGCAGGCCATCCTCGCCAGTTCCCCGGCCCAGGCGGCAGCGGTAGCGTCCATCCGCTTCCAGAACATGGACCCCGCGATCCGCCCCATCCGCGACAAAGGTCGTGCCGTCGGCGGCCATCGCCAGGTCCACGGCGCGTTCAAAAGTGCCGTAGGTCCGTCGTTGGGCCCCATCCGGGCCATAGACGGCCACTAAGCCCCGACTGGCATCCAGGAGGTGAGCCTCCTCCCCGCGCACCACCAGACCCACGGGTTTACGCAGAGATTCCTCGGGCTTCGTAACCAGGGCCCCATGGCCGGTCAGGGTCGTTCCTAGGCGCAGCAGGCTCGGGCTGCCGGTCATCCCCACCGGGGCCGCGACCGCCCACCACACCCCATCGCCGCCCCGGGCGAGGTGGCTGAGGGGGGGCTCCCGCAAATTCCCAAGGGCGAACCACGGCTGAGCCTTGCGGTCGCGGGGAAGCTCGGGGGCCGTGGTGGTCAACGGGACTCGGATGGTGATCGCTTGGCCCAAGCTATCGGTCACGGTGGCCACGGCCGTTACCGGACGATTCACGATCGGGGCAATCCAGCGGGTCTGGGGCTTCCAGGTGTCGGATTCCAGGAGGGTGCCGCAGGTGCCGGCGGTGCCCTCAAGAATCCAGCGGACGAACAGGGGATCGCCATCGGGATCCGAGGCCGATAGGGCGATGTCCCGCAGGCTCCCCTGGGGCACCGCCACGGCTTCGACCGCGCCGATCGTCGGGGGAGCGTTGGGAGCCGCCTCGCCGGGCAGGGGCACCGCATCCATCCCGCCGGCCACCTGGGCCCCGGTGGCGGTCCACAGGATCCGGGCTTGCCAGTGGCCCTCGTGGAGGCCCGTCAATTGGCCCTTGGCCACCACCGCCGGACGGCTGATCAGGACCTGTTTGGTCAAGGGGTGCTTCTCCACCGTTCCGGGTCCATAGATGGCAATCATCGTCCCCGGCTGCAGATCGGCCGTTGCCTTGGTATCAAACCACAGGTCGGCCCGGACGGAGCCTTCGGCGCGGATGAGCCGCTCAACCCGGCCGAGGGGCAGATCGGCAGCAGGGATCAGGCTCATCAGGGCCAGGAGGGCGGGGACGGCAGTCCGGAGACTCATGGACGGGGTTCCTGGAGACGGGCGGCGGTAATGACCCACCCGCCAGAGCGGAGGGTCAGGTCAGCAGCATAGTTGAGAGTCTGCTCGGGGTAGACATCAAAAGCATGGCGAAGCTTCACCGTGGCCTGGGCCTGTTCGCCGGTCCGTCGGAAATCTACCAGGGTCGTGGCCAGGGTCAGTCCCGACCACCGGCCCAGGTCCTGGAGTCCCTGGCGCAAGTCGGGATCCTCGACCGCCGTTGCGATGGCCTCGGCCTGACGGCTCATAATGGCGCGGTCCAAGGCGACGAGGGTCTGCTCGAAGGACGCTAACTGGCGACGGTCTTCCAGCAGGGTTTCTAGGCGGGGGCGCTCGGGCCGGTTGGAACCCGCCTCGGCGATGAAGGTCGACAGTTCCTGGGCCAAGGTGCCGACCGGTACCGAGCGGTCCTCCATCCGGATGGCCAGGGCAGCGGCGGCCTTCTGCCGCTGCTGTTCCTGCCGTTCCGCGGCTTGCCGTTGGCTTTCGAGGGTCTGCTGGAGATCGGCCACCCGGCTGGCTGCACGGCGGGTGGCGGGGTCGGACGGAGCCAGGACGAGGAGGCTTTCGACCAACGTTTTGGCCTCGGTGGCATCTTGGCGTTCGAGTGCGGCCTCGATGCGTCCTTGCAGGGCCGTCATTTGCTGGCGCAGCAGGTGGGCCTTGGTCTGGCCGTTGGTGGCCCCGGGGTGGCCCGGAACGTGGTCCAGGGCGGTGGCATAGGCGGCCAGGGCGGCGTCGGGATCCTTGCGCTCAAGGGCCGCATCTCCGAGCACGACCTGGGTCTGGGCCAGTTCCTCGCGCCGTTCCCGTTCGGCACGGGCTTGCGCCAAGAGGGCGATCAGGCTTGGGTGCGCTGGCACGGCCGAGAGAGCTTCCGTGAGGCGACGTTCGGCCTCCGCCGGAGCCCCCCGGGCGAGGGCGGCGGCGGCTTCATTGCGGGCCTGTTCAACGACCTGGCGACGAACTTTCAGATCCGCCACGAGGTCGGTGGGTTCGGTGGCTTGGGGCAGCAGGGCGGCGGCAGCGGTCGCCCGGGCTTCGGCCGTGACCAGATCACCTTTGGCCTGGGCTTCCCGCGCTTGAGCCAGGAGGAACTGCCCTTCGGCCCGATCAATGAGGCCAGCCCAGGTGGGTAGGGCGGGGTCCCCGGGGTGAGCAGTCCGGGCCGTTGTCAGTGCGGATCGGGCGTCGGCGAATCGGGCCTGGTCGAGGAGAATCTCCAACGGGCGAGGGTCAAAGGCCACCGGGCTTGGTGTTGGAGCCACGGGAGGAATAACGGTGGGTGGTGTCGTGGTCGCGGGAGGGAGGACCGGGGTCGGCTTGGCAATGACCGGCGGGGTTTCGGCCACCGTGTCCACGGTAAGCGGCGGCGGGGGAAGCGGCGCAGGACTGGGCTTGGCAGGGGCTGATGGACGGAGGGCGAAGATGACGCCCGCCAAGCCGGCGGCAGCCAGGAGGCCGGCGCCACCCACCAGGCCCCAGGGACGGCGGTTCTTGGTGGGGCCATTGAGGGTTGTCACCGCCAAGCCCCGGCGCAGGGCCTGCAATTCCCCCACCGGCAGGTTTGGAGGACGTTTGGCCAGCAGAGCCTCAAGATCCCGGATCAGGTCGGCCGCAGTCTGATAACGGTCGTTGGCTGACTTCTGCATGCACTTCAGGCACACCGCCTGGTAGTCCTCGGGGATCGTGGCTTCAAGGCTCCGGGGTGGTTTGGGATCGACGTGAATATGCTGGTAGATGACGCTGGTGGCTTCGGTGCCGGTGAACGGCAAGTGGCCGGTCAGTAACTCATAGAAGGTGATGCCGAGGGCGTAGATATCGGTTCGGCAGTCGCACCGCTCGCCCCGACCCTGCTCGGGGCTGAAGTACGACACGGTGCCCATGATCGTGCCGGTCATGGTCAGGCCCTGGCCCTCGCTGGCCAGGCGGGCAAGGCCGAAGTCCATGACCTTGACCACGCCTTTGGTGGTGAGCATCAGGTTGGCTGGCTTGATATCCCGGTGAATGATCCCCAATTCGCCGGCGGCGGCCAGGCCCCGGGCGGCCTGCAGGAGCCACGCGGCGGCCTGGGCATGCTCGGGTCGACCGCTGGTCTTGAGGACCTTGGACAGGTCCTGGCCATCGACCAGTTCCATGGCGAAGAAGTGATGGCCCTCATGGACCCCGGCCCCATAGACCTGAATTACATGGGGGCTGTTGATGCGGGCCACGCTGCGGGCCTCGATCACGAACCGTTCCCGGAAGGATTCATTGCCTGACAGGTGCGGCGGCAGGACCTTGATGGCCACCGGCCGGTCGAGGCTGACCTGACTGCCGGCGTAAACAGCCCCCATCCCACCCTTGCCGAGCAGGGCTCCAAAACGGAAGTCGCCCCACACCTGGGCCTGGTGGGTGCCCCCGGCGGAATTGGCGTTTTCCTGGGGGATCGCCAACTGGGTCGGCCGGGTCTCCTGGTTGTTGCTCGCCAGGCTGGTGGCCTCGGGGTCCGGCACCTCGACCACGGTTGGGTCCGTAGCAACAGTCGATGGCGGTCGAGACGAGGTGGTCATGGGATGCGGGCAGGATCGTCGGTGCCCCCGGGGGTCAACGCCGGTTCCGACACCTCGGCGGATTGCCCCTTTCCGGCGGGAGCCATGATCCTCCCCCATGTCTGATCCCGTCCTGGTCGCCGTGCCCCCGAAGGGTGGCAGTTTCGATGATGTCCTGAAGCGTCTGGTCAAGATCGGCTGGGTCCGCCCCGAGGTCGTTTCGGCCCTTCGCCGTCTGATCAAGGAGGACAAGCGCCGGGTTAAATTGGAGGAAGGCCTGATCCAGCTGTGGGCTGCCAATGGCCACGAATTTGAGGCCACCATGCGCGCGGCCGACCGCTTCGGCCACGACCTGGGGGACATTGAGCAGGCCCTCGGTCGGATGCGCCGCTACACCGACGAGGCCGGCAAGGTCCAGCTCGATTACACGGGAAAATCCGGAGTTGAACAATTGCTGGGGCTGATTCGCCAGGATCCCGATCCAGAACTCCGGGAAGCCGCCTACGCCCTCCACCTGCAGCTGGACCTGACCCGACCCGGCAAGCCCAGTCGGATGGTTTTCAACCAGTTGGAAATCGACGTCCCCCGGCCCGGCCGCACCGGGGTCCGGGCAATCCTTCTCGGCACCGACCACGAAGTCACGCCGACCTGGCTGCGGAAGCACAAGCGGGACATCTCCCTGACCTGCTACGACGCCTTCCACAACACCCTCCTCGACGCCCTCGATACACCCCAGGTCCGTAACTGGCAGGAATTAACCCACCACCTGATTCAGGCCAATACCGATGTGCGCATCCTCGGCAGCCTGGGCCTGGATGACTACCTCGGCCACTGCGTGTTGATGTCGAGCCGTTTGGCGGCCGAGGCCGAGCGCCTCGCCAATGGCCATCGCGGCCACTGGGCAGCCGACGCTTCGGATCCGAAACTGGCCCTCCTCAAGCGCACGCCGGTGCTGATCGACCCGGCCTACGAAGAGGTGTATGGCCTGATCCTCAACGCCCCGGCCCACGGCATCACCTTTGAGACCGGCCCCAAGGACATCGAGACGACCTGCGCCACCCAGGACCGGGTCGCCATCTACATCGTCCGCAGCGGCTCCACGGTGGCCGTGACCCCGGGGCTATGCGTGGTCGGCCACGAACTGATCACCAGCGAGACGATCGTTGCCGTCAATCAGGGTCGGCTGGACCAGAACCCCGCCGTGGGGGCTCTGGTCGAAGGTTTGGCGCCTTCGGCCACCGACAACACCACCCGCTGGCGCCAGACCCTCAAGGCCAAGCTGGGCGACAAATTCGTCCTCGCGCCGTGACCGAATCCTCCTCCATCATTATTCCCGGGGCCGACCACCCCGTCTCCTTGGCCAAGTTGTTGGAAGGATTCGCGGCGAGGGAGCGGGTGTGCACGGTGATCGTTCGCCGGGGTGAGCGCTTCCTGCTCAAGGTCATGGAGGTCCGCAAGGAACTGCTGGTGGGCGAGGTCCGTTGTCTCCATTGGTCCCCCGAGATGGGCCGTCGCATTTGGCAGGGGGCCTCCAAAGAACGCTGGGAGGGCGAAGGTCGCCGCGAGGTAACCCTCGCCGATGCCATTGAGAACTTCGGTTCCGAGGCACATCGTTATCGGGTCTACCTGCCGATCGATGAGATCACGGCGGTTTACGAAGACCTTGACGACCGGTTCGATCAGACCCCATTCCTGCCCTTGCCCTAAAGCCGGGCTGGCCGGAGTCGGCTTTTCGGGGTATCCTCCCCGAGCATGCGGTGTTTCCTCACGTCTCTCTTGGCGATCCTGGCGACGATCCTGCTTTCCTGCGGGCCGGCCCCGGTGTCGCCCATGCCTTTACGCCTCGGGGTGATGGAGTGGCCCGGATTCTATCCCGTCATGGCCGGCGTCGTCGATGGGAGCTTTGCCCAGCAGGGCTTGGCCGTCGAGGTGCGCTGCTTTCCCGATAACCCGTCGCTCAACAGGGCCCTGCGGCATCACGAGGTGGACGTGATCACCGGAGCCGCTGCCGATGCCTTGCTGATGCGCGCCCAGGGGATGTCGGTCCGGATCTTGGGCGCTCTGGATGCCAGTGACGGCGCAGATGTCCTCCTGGCCCGGCCTGGGGTCGAGCGCCTTGGCGAGACCGTGGACCAGCGGGTCTCCTTTGAAGGCATCAACAGTTTCTCCCACCTCTTTGTCCTGGATGCCCTGGAACGGGCTGGTGTCTCGGAGGATCGCATTCTCGCCCAGGATCTCCCGGGGATTGATGTCCCCGCCGCGCTCCTGGCGGGCCGCTTGGATGTCGGTCATACCTGGGGCACGTTGGCAGTCGCTGCTCAGGCCCAGGGGTGCCGCATCCTCGCCCGGGCCGGCGACCACCCGGGGATCATCACCGACATCCTCGCGACCCGTCAGGACGTGATCGACCGCCAGTCGGCAGATTTGCACCGCCTGGTACTGGCCATTTATGCCCGCGTCGAGCATTACCGGACCCGGGAAGCGGAGTTGCTGGCCGCTACCGCCACCTTTCTGGGCAAGAAACCCGAGGACCTCATGCCCATCACGGGCCAGGTGACCCTGCTGTCCCGGGACGAGAGCCTCACCTGGATGACTGATCCGGGACCGGCGGGCGCCCTGCGTCAGATCCTCCAGGTCCAGGCCGGGTTGCTGCATCGGCGGGGGCAATTCCCGGACAACGCGCGGGTCGAAGAGTTGATCCTGCCCCGCTTCTTGGTCCCGTAAGTCATGCACCTGCAATCCCGCCTGGTGATCGTCCTGCTCACGGCCTGGTGCCTAACCCTGGCGGGCTTGGGTCTGTCCGTTCACCTGATCGTGGCCCAGGAATTGACGGCTACGGCCGACGTCCACCTGTCGCGGGTGGTCTACCTCTTAAATCGGGATTTGGAGGAATTCTTTCGGGAGCGGCGGGGGGATCTGAGTGCCCTCGCGCAGCACCGGATCTTGCGTGCCGGTGGCCTGGATCGAAGTGAGTCCACCGCACTCCTGACGCGCATTCGCGATACCTACGGAGTTTATGAATCCTTGCGTTTCGTCGATACCGAGGGCCGGATCCGCAGTGAGACTAACCAGCTCCAGCTTGGCCAGTTGGATCCCGATCTGGTGTTGTACCAGGAGGTGAAGCCCGGCCTGCTTTTTCGTGCCGATGCCGCGACCGCCCGGGGTATGGCGATGGCCTGGTGCCCCGTGACCAGTCCCCTGGGTCAGCCCCAGGGCTGGGTGGTGGGCGTGCTGCCCCTGGAGCGGTTGTATGAAAGGTTTGTAGATCCTGGTCTCTGCC
This sequence comes from uncultured Planctomycetota bacterium, assembly GCA_903902515.1. Taxonomy (GTDB): domain Bacteria; phylum Planctomycetota; class UBA11346; order UBA11346; family UBA11346; genus CAIUVD01. The sequence continues at coordinate 15,370 of CAIUVD010000295.1, forward strand.
TGTCGGGCATGGAGGTGGAATTGAAATCCCGGGATGGGCGAATCCTCTTTGATGCGACCCACCATGACCGGATTGGTCGGATGGAGAGCGACGTGCCCTCGACGTGGTCGGGAGCGGATGGCTTGGGGCAGTCCACCCACTTGGTGGTTCGTCAACGGGGGTACCTTGGGTCGTCGGCTGTGGCGGACTGGACCCTGACCATTTCCCAGCCTTGGGCCCAGGTCCAACAGCCTCTCACGCGCATCAACCTCGTGGTCCTGGGTCTGGTGATCGGTGCCGCAGCCCTGGGTGCGGCGCTGATTTGGCGCCTGTCCCGCAGGCTCACCAGGCCGTTGACCGAGTTGGCCCAGGCGGTCCAGGCGATGGAGGATACGAGTTCCTCCCGTGCCCGGGGCATTGAAGTGCCCATCGGCGCAACCCGTGAGGTCCTGACCCTTCATCGCAGCATCGATCACCTGAGTCACCGGCTTCAGGAGCGCCTTTTTGAACTGACCGAAACCCAGGAGCGGCTGAATCTTGCCCTCACGACCACCAACACCGGCCTCTGGGATTGGGATCCCTCCACGGGAAAGGTGACCTTCAGCGACACCTGGGCCACGATGCTGGGTCATGCGCCGTCCGAGATTGGCACCACGGTCGAAGAATGGACCTCCCGCCTGCACCCAGAGGAATCGACCAGGGTTATGGCCGAGTGCATGGCCCACGTCGAGGGCCGGACCCCGGTCTATCGCAGCGAGCATCGAGTTCGGGCTCGGGATGGCAGTTGGGTATGGGTTCTGGATACGGGCCGGGTGGTGGCCCGGGATCCCCAGGGAAAGGCCCTGCGGATGGTCGGGACTCACGTCGATATCACCTCGATCAAGGAGACCGAAGCCCGGTTGGAGCAGGCTCGACAAGACGCGGAACAGGCCGCCCGCGCCAAGTCCGAGTTCTTGGCCACCATGAGCCACGAGATCCGCACGCCCATGAACGGCGTGATTGGCATGACGGCGGTGCTTCTGACCATGGACTTATCCGAGGAGCAACGGGATGCGGTGGAGACCATCCAGCGTTCCGGGCAGGCCCTGCTCACGGTGCTCAATGACATCCTGGATGTCAGCAAGATGGAGGCCGGGCGCATCGAGCTCCGACCCTCGCCCTTCGCCCATCGACTGGCGGTCTTGGACATCCTGGCCCTTTACCGTGCCCAGGCGGCCGAAAAGGGCCTGCAACTGGAAGTCCATTTCGCGCCAGACCTCGCCCCGGTCTTGCGGGTGGATCCCAATCGGTTTCGTCAGGTCCTGCTCAATCTCGTGTCCAATGCCGTCAAGTTCACCGATCGCGGAATCGTGGCCATCCGCGTTGGGGCGGGTCCCGCCCGCGACGGATGCCCCCACGGCCTGCTGGTCATCGAAATCGAAGATCAGGGCATCGGCATTGCCCCCGAACACCTTCCACGGCTTTTCCAACGTTTCAGTCAGGTCGATACCGGCGACCGCCGACGCTTCGGTGGTACCGGTCTTGGTCTGGCGATCTGCAAACACCTGGTGGAGGCCATGGGCGGCACCATCTGGGTCCGGAGCGAGCCGAAGCACGGCAGCGTGTTCGGCTTTGACCTCCCATTGCCACCCCCGAGTACCGTCATTACTGCCGCCCATCATCGGGCCTCTTCGAGCAGCTTGCCGGCCAGCCTGAAGATCCTGCTGGTGGAGGACAATGCGGTAAATCGCAAAGTTGCCTTGCTGATGCTGAAGTCGAGCGGAGCCGAGATTGAAGTCGTGCAAGATGGCCTCGCGGCCGTCGAGGCTTGGAGGCGGGACCCCCGTCGTCTGGTGCTGATGGATTGTCAGATGCCCGTGGTGGATGGCTTTGAGGCGACTCGCCGCATACGGGCCGAGGAGGCCGCGTCGGGTGCCCGCCGAACCCCGATCGTTGCCCTCACGGCGAGCGCCCTCGATGACGATCGCCAGGCCTGTCTGGATGCCGGGATGGACGACCTCCTGGCCAAGCCCCTCACCACCGCCGGTCTTCAGGCGGTATTGAAGACCTGGTCCTGGAAAGTGTGATCAGGTCGTGACGGTCGGCTCCAGGAGCCGGAGATCGGCGTCCGTGAGAAACTCCAACACCAATCCACACCCGCATCCAGCATAGTGCGCCTCGCAGGTCCGCAGAGTCACGCCCTTGCGGGACAGGAAGCGCAGGCGGGCTGGATCGATGACGACGCCGACTCCGCGCAATTGCCCGACAGAAATTGCCCGGAAGCCCGCAATGTCTTGGAGATCTGCCTCGACGCAGGGCTGCCCCCGCAGGAAATAGGTCAGAGTCTGATCCGTCACCACCACCCGGCTGCCTCCGGCGACCGAGAGGGGGATCATGGCCCCCAGGATGGCTCCCGCCCCTCCGGCCCACCACCAGGAGGGTTCTGCCATCAGGCCGTGGATCAGCAGGGCGGAACCGGCCCCCAGGCCGAGACCGAGGACCGATGCCCAGGCCAGGAAGGCTGGTCGTGGGCGACGGGTAAGGTCGACGCGGACCTCACCCGTCGCGGTCATACGGACTTGAAGAACGCCCGCAGGCGTTCCATGACCTTGCCATCGACGCAGCGGGCGGCCTGGCCCAGGGCATTGAAAACCGCCACCCGGTCGCTGCGGCCGTGGCCGATGATGGTCACGCCGTCAACGCCGATCAGGGGGCAGCCGCCAACCGAGGCCCAGTGGGCCCGGCGCTTCAGGCCCCGGAAGGCCGGTTTGGTCAGCAGGGCGCCCAGTTTCACCAGGGGCCCGCCCTGGCCAATCTCATCCTTGAGGATGTGGGTGATAGCCTCGAACACCCCTTCGGCGGTCTTGAGGGCAATGTTGCCGGTGAAGCCATCGCAGACGACCACATCGACGGTACCTTTGAACAGGTCATGGCCTTCGACATTGCCAACAACATTCAGGGAGGTTGCCTTGAGCAGGGCCAGGGTTTCCTGGGTCAGGGGCACGCCCTTTTCCTCTTCCTCGCCAATCGACAGCACGCCCACCCGGGGGTTGGGGCGCTGGTAGACGGCTTCCAGGAAGGCGGCGGTCATTTCCCCGAACTGCACCAGGTGTTCCGGGCGGCATTCGGCGTTGGCGCCCATGTCACAGACCCAGGTGTGCTGGCCCGAGACGGTGGGAATGGGGGCGGCAATGCCGGCCCGCTTGACCCCGGGGATCCGGCGCAGGTGCAACTGGGCGGCGGCCACGCTGCACCCGGTGTTACCGCACAGGATCATGGCGTCAGCCTTGCCCTCCTTCACTAGGCGGGCGGCCACGTTCATGCTGTCGTTGGGGCGTTCCTTGAGGGCCTTGATCTTCTCCGCCATGCCGATGACTTCGGGGGCGTGTTCGATCACGAGGTTGGTCGGGGTACCCAGGGGGGATTCCGTGGCCAGGGAACGACGAAGATCCTCGTCGCGACCGACGAGGATCACCGTGTGATCAGGATGGGCTCGGGCATAATCAAGCGCGCCCTGGACCATGGCCCGGGGCGCGTCGTCTCCACCCATCGCATCAAGCGCGAGGCGCATCGGCCCCGTGCTCACTCAGCGGCAGGAGCGTCGTCCTTGAACAGGACCTGACGACCGCCGTACATGCCCGTACGCAGGTCGATGTGGTGCGGAACGTGCAGGCTCTTGGTGGCCTTGTCGATGGACATGGCCGGAACGGTCAGGGCCTGGTGGCTCTGGCGAAGCTTCTTACGGGCATGGGAAACGCGGCGCTTAGGAACAGCCATGATGACCTCTTGGGAATCTATCGAAGGGGGAAAGACGTTATCAGCGACAAGGACAAGTCAACCCGGGGCGATCAGCCCAGGTAGAGTATGGCGTTGGTCTGGGTGTCCGTGACCAACTTACCGGCCCGCAACTGCTCCATGCGGTTGGCGCTGAGCAGGGCCCCATACGGAGTGGCCCGGGTGGCGGGATCAACCCGCAGCAGGGGCATCTTGACGTGGGCCTTGACCAGACGCTCGTAGGTTTCCAGGAAGGCGGGTTCGATCTCGGCCTTGCGCTCGTCGTAACGCCGCTGGAGTTCGACCTCCTCGGCG
>CAIUVD010000296.1 GCA_903902515.1 uncultured Planctomycetota bacterium
GGTCTCCATAGGATCCCCGCGCTGTGCATCTCGCTCCTCCCGTCGATTCCCGCACCCTTCGTACCCGTGTCCTGGAAACGGGTCTGACCGTCGTTGGTGGTGGTCTGGCCGGGGTGTGCGCCGCCATCACCGCCGCCCGGGCCGGGGCCTCGGTGGTGCTGGTCCAGGACCGGCCGGTGCTGGGGGGCAATGCCTCCAGTGAGGTGCGGTTGTGGGTCCTGGGCGCGACCTCCCACCTGGGGAATAACAACCGCTGGTCCCGGGAGGGGGGGCTCATCGACGAACTGCTGGTCGAGAACCTGTGGCGGAATCCCGAGGGCAATCCCCTCCTGTTCGATGTGCTGCTTTTGGAAAAGGTCCGGGCCGAACCGAACCTGACCCTGCTCCTCAACACCGCCATCCATGAGGTGGTCAAGGACGGCGAGGCGATCACCGCCGTGCGCGGCTTCAACGCCCAGGATTCGACGGTCTACGAGATTCGCTCCCCGCTGTTTTGCGATGCCTCGGGCGATGGCGTGGTCGGCTTCCTGGCCGGGGCCGCCTTCCGCATGGGGGCCGAGGCCAAGGAGGAGTTCGACGAGGGCCTAGCCCCCGATGCCGCCTACGGCGAACTGCTGGGCCACACCATCTACTTTTATTCCAAGGATGCCGGTCGCCCGGTGACCTTCGTGCCCCCGGCCTTCGCCCTCCAGGACATCACCGCCATCCCGCGGTGGAAGAACATCAAAGCCGGCGACATGGGCAGCCGCTTCTGGTGGCTCGAATACGGGGGCCGCCACGACACGGTCCACGACACCGAAGCCATTAAGTGGGAGTTATGGAAAGTCGTGTACGGGGTGTGGAACCACATCAAAAACAGCGGCCAGTTCCCGGAGGCCGCCAACCTGACCCTGGAGTGGGTCGGTACGGTCCCTGGCAAGCGCGAGAGTCGCCGCTTTGAAGGCCCGGTGATCCTCACCCAGCGGGACGTGGTCGAGGCCCGGACGTGGGATGACGCGGTAGCCTTCGGCGGCTGGTCCCTTGACCTCCACCCGGCGGACGGCGTGTATTCGGCCCGTCCGGGATGTAACCAGTTCCATGCCCGGCGCCCCTACCAGATCCCTTACCGCTGCCTGTTCAGCCGCAACATCCCCAACCTGTTCCTGGCGGGGCGGATCATCAGCGTCAGCCATGTGGCCTTCAGTTCGACCCGGGTGATGGCGACCTGCGCCCACGGTGGCCAGGCGGTGGGCATGGCCGCCGCCCGGTGCCTGCGGGAGGGCCTGCGCCCCGCGGATCTGCTGGCCGCCCCGCGCATGGCCGCCCTGCAGGCGGACCTCCTGCGCAGCGGCCAGCACCTGCCGGGCTTGTGCTATCGGGACGCCGAGGACCTGGTGACCCAGGGCCGCCTCACGGCCTCCAGCACCCTGCGCCTGGCCCGTCTGGAGGCTGATGACGGCCGCGAGTCCCTCGATACGCCCCGGGGCCAATGGCTGCCCCTGGCCGTCGGCCCCGTGCCGCGCATCACCGTCCGCATCGATGCCCCGGAGGGGGGCGACCTGCGCATCGAACTCCGCGCTGGGACGAGTCCCGACGACTTCACCCCCAGCGTGATCCTGGCCTCCACCACCCGCCGTCTGGCCCCTGGCCTGGACCAGGCGGTGGAGATCGACCTCGCTTTCGTCAATGACGTGCCCCGCTACGGCCTGCTGGCGCTGTTCGGCACTCCGGGGATGGCGGTGCAGACCACCGCCCAGCGCATCACCGGCCTGGTGTCCGTGGCCCGCAAGGGCGAGAAGGCCGTGTCCTCGACGGGGGCCCAGGTCGGCCCTCCGGGATCCGGCGTTGAATCCTTCGAATTCTGGACCCCCAGCCGCCGCCCGGCGGGCCGCAACCTGGCCCTGGCCTTCCAGCCGGCCCTCAATGCCTTTGCCGTCGAACAGGTCCGGGACGGCATCGACCGTCCCACGGATGCTGTCCACGCCTGGGTCGCGGACCCGGCGGACCCGGCCCCGACCCTGACGGTGGCCTGGGACACTCCCCGGACCCTCCACCGCATCGATCTGGGTTTTGACGCCGACTACGACCACCCGCTGGAATCTGTCCTGATGGGCCATCCCGAGCGGATGATGCCCTTCACCGTCGCCACCTGGAACCTTCGAACTGCTGACGGCACCTTGGTAGCCGAAGGCCGCGATCAGCACCTCAGCCGGGTGTCGATCATCCTTCCAACCCCCGTCACCACCGACCATCTAATCCTGACCTGCGGCCCCACTCACGGCGGAGCCCCAGCGTCAGTCTTCCTGCTCCGAGCGTGGTAATTTTCTCCGCTCTCCCTCCTCTCCACTCTCCCCTCCCCCCTCAAAAAAAATCCAACCCCACCCACCCCAAAAAACCGCAAGTGTGGCCCAGCTCCAAGGCGCACGATGCGCAGGAATGGCAGCGCCATTTCCAGCGTCGTGCAACGCCGGAGATGGACCACAATTGCGGTTTTTTAGTTGAGGGAGGAGGCGCGGCCGACGGCTTGGGCGAGGCGCACCCGCGCCTGGGCCAGGTTCGCCAACGCATTGGTCAACGCCGTGGTCGCCTGGCTGGCCGACAACTGGGCATTGATCACTTCCAGGTTGCTGGCCACCCCGGCGGTGAAGCGGTCCTTGGCCTGGGAGAGTTCCGCCTTGGCCACCCGGTCCTGTTCCTTGGCCGCCGCCAGGCCCGCCGTGGCGCTGGTCAGGCCGACGATGGCGCCCCGCACTTCCGCGACGATCCGGCGGTTGGTATCGAGGTGGCGCAGGTGGGCCTGGCGTTCCGCCAGGGCCGCACTTTCGGCGGTCCAGGGGCTGCTGTCGAACAGGGGGATGGTCACGGACACGCCGGCAGCCCAGGTGCGGGCCATGTCGCCGGTGCTGGGCCCGGTGTAGCCGCCATCGGCAAAGGCCTCGACGGTTGGCCAACGGGCGCCGTTGGCGGCCTTGCGGGCGGCGAGGGCGGCGGCCTGGGCGGCGGCGCTGGCGGCCTTTTCCGGGCGGCTTTCCTGGGCAGCGGCCTGGGCGGAGTCATCCGTCGGCGCATCGGTCTGGGCCACGTTGGCCAGGGTATCGGCGGGGACCAGGGTTTTGGCCGGATCCCAGTCGAGGACCCGAGCGAGGGTGATGGTGGCCTGTTCGGCGGCACCTTGGGCCGACACCAGGGCGGTGCGGCTGGCGGCGACCTGGCCCTCGGCGCGGGTCGCATCCAGGGCCGGCGAGGTCCCGGCGCTGACGCGGGCCTTGGCCAGCTTCAGCAGTTCCTCGGCCAGCAGGAGGTCGCTGGTACGGTCCACCACCTGGGTCCGGGACCGCAACAATTCGACATAGGCCTCGGCAGCGTTGGTGCAGGCGGTCTCAACCGCCAGGCGGCGGTTGGCCAGGGCTACGGAACGCCCGGCCTGGGCGGCCCGCCAGGTGTGGTAGCTGTTGAGGTTGAGGATCGGCTGGCCGATGCGCAGGCGGGCATCGAGGGTGGTGGCGGGATCCGTGGCGTCGGTGCCGTTGGCGCCCGTGACCGCGTTGGTCCGCTTGCCGGCGGTTCCGGTGGCCGAGAGGTTCGGGTAGAGAGCGCGGATCCGAGCGGCGGCGGCATCCTCATCCGAACGACCGGCGTCGAGGTCGGCAATCAGCACCGGCGTGGCGGCCACGGACGCCGCCAGGGCCTCACGGAGGGTCAGGGTCCGCTCCTCGGCGGCGAACAGGAGGGTGGGGGCCAGGAGGAGCAGGGAGCGGTTCATGGGGGAGGAAACCTATCTTGAGGTAGGGAGGCACGCAAGGGCCCGAACCTGCTCCATCGTGGCATTGGCGGCTCGCCCATGGTGGCGGGCGGGTCGAGCGAAAAAAAACGGGGGTGGCCAGGAAACCTGGCCACCCCCGGGGTGTCATCGTCGATGGATGATCGAATCAGCCAGCCGAGCCACGGTGCTCGCGGCGGGGGCCACGGTCGCCCCGGTCACCGTGATCGCGGCGGGGGCCACGGTCGCCGAAGTCACGACGGGGCGGACGATCGTCGCCGCCGCCTTCAGCGGCACGGCGGGCGGCGCGCTCTTCCCGGGCGGCCTTCTGCTCGGCGGTTTCTTCGATCAGGGCCTTGCGGGACAGGCGGAACTTGCCCGTGCGCTGGTCGACCTCGACCAGCTGAACCTTGACCTTGTCGCCGGCCTTGGCGATGCCTTCCAGGCTGTGGATGTGCTGGTGGTCCCACTCGCTGATGTGGACCAGGCCCTCGGTGGCGGGGATGAACTCGACGAACGCGCCAAACTCCTTGATGGAGGTGACGGTGCCTTCGTAGATGCGACCGACTTCGGGCATCTCGGTGAGGTCGCTGATCCAGCCCTTGGCCTTCTCGATGCTGGTCATGTCGGGGCTGGCGATGGTGATGATGCCATCGTCGTCGACCTTGAGCTTGCAGCCGGTCTCGTCCTGGATGCGACGGATGGTCTCGCCACCCTTGCCAATGATCTTGCCGATCAGCTCGGGGTCGATCTGCACCTGGATGATCTGGGGGGCGTACCGCGACAACTGGCCACGGGCGGTGGTGATGACCTCGTTCATCTTGCCGAGGATGTGCAGGCGACCCTGACGGGCCTGCTCCAGGGCTTCGGACATCAGTTGGGCGGTGATGCCGGCGATCTTGATGTCCATCTGCAGGGCGGTCAGGCCCTTTTCGGTGCCACAGACCTTGAAGTCCATGTCGCCGTAGTGGTCTTCGTCACCGAGGATGTCCGTCAGGACGGCGTAGCGGTCGCCTTCCATGACGAGGCCCATGGCGATGCCAGCGACCGGGGCGGTCAGGGGCACGCCAGCGGCCATCATGCTCATGGAACCGCCGCAGACGGTGGCCATGGAGGACGAGCCGTTGGACTCGGTGATGTCAGACACCACGCGGATGACGTAGGGGAATTCCTCGTGCTTGGGCAGCACGGCGGCCAGGGCGCGCTTGGCCAGGGCACCGTGGCCGACTTCACGGCGGCCGGGGCTGCCGCGCTTCTCGACTTCACCAACCGAGTAGCCGGGGAAGTTGTAGTGGAGCAGGAAGTGGTCGTAGCTCTTGGGCTTCAGGCCGTCGATCAGCATCTCGTCTTCGGAGGTGCCGAGGGTCGTGACCAGGAGGCCCTGGGTCTCGCCGCGGGTGAACAGGGCCGAGCCGTGGGCGCGGGGGATCACGTCGAGGTCGATGACGATGGGGCGAACCGTCTTGGTGTCGCGGCCGTCGACGCGCTTGCCTTCCAGGATCAGGTCGCGGAAGACCACGTCCTTGGCGTCACCGAAGGCGGCCTTGATCTCGCCAGCGGTCTTTTCCTTCTCGGCGGCGTCAGCGATGCCAGCGGTCAGGGCAGCGATGATGCTGTCGCGGGCGCCCTTGACGTTGCTGCTGCGCAGGTGCTTGTTGGCGGTCAGCAGGGCGGTGCGGATCTCGGCGGTGTGGCCGGCGAGGATCTTGGCGATCCACGGGCTGACGGCGGGGGCCTCGATGACCATCTTGGTCTTGCCAACCTGGGCGGCCAGCTTCTCGATGGCGGCGCAGATGATCTTGACCTGCTCGTGGGCGAGGACGAGGGCCTCGACCATCACGGCTTCGGGGATCTCTTGGCAACCGGCCTCGACCATCGTGATCGCGTCCTTGGTGCCGGCGACGATCAGGTCGAGGTCGGACTGGGCGCGTTCGGAGGCGTAGGGATTGATGACGAACTTGCCGTCGATGCGGCCGATGCGCACGGCA
>CAIUVD010000297.1 GCA_903902515.1 uncultured Planctomycetota bacterium
GGGCCATCGTGACGCCGTGGCCATGACCATCCTCCACTCCTGCCGCCTCGCCGGCCTCAACCCGACCGACTACCTGACTCGGGTCACCCCGACCCTGCTTCTGCATCGCCGGGGACGGCAACAGGACTTGGTGACGCTGACGCCGGTAACGTTCGCAGGAAACAGGAAGGAAAGTCGGTCTCGGTGAATGGGGGAAGATGGGGCTGCCGGACGGATACCCCACCAGGAGCGTGTAACGTCCCGGATCCGGCGGCTGGGACGGTGCCGAACCTAAGACCCTTTTCAGGGGTGCGAAGGCCCTGGCGGGGATGGTGAAAGTCACGTTAGAATAAGCACCTGGAGACAGCTCAACACGGGCGAAGTCGCGCAGTTCGCGCACCAGGCTGGTCGTGATGCCCGGTGCAGCACGCAGATACAGTTGCACCAACGCCGTGCCGGTCCGAGCCCCCGTGTTGCACAATACCGAGCGAACGGTCACCACGCCAGCCGAGGAAACCACGGTTGGCTCCACGCTTGGAGCCTCCAGGACGAAACTGGCATAGGTCAGCCCGGGGCCGAAGGGGTACAGCGGCTCGGATGACGTGAACAGCTAGCCACGCCGCGCCGTGGGCTTGTGGTTATAGGCCGCAGGAATATGTCCGGTGGAGCGGGGATAGGTGATGGCCAGCTTGCCGCTGGGGGCGTGGTCGCCGCAGAGCACCGCGGCGATGGCGGTTCCATCCTCCTGACCGGGATACAACGCGTCGAGGATGCCGGTATCGAGCAGGGCGTGGACAAGTTCCTCCTGGTGGCCAATCAGAGCGATGGAATCACGGTCACCGAGGTGGGTTTCATGCCAACCTTCACGGTTGGTGCCCTTGTTGCCTCCCAACACCACCACTACGGCATCGCAGCCTCGGGCGAGCTCCACCGCTGCAGCGATGTCGCGGGTATCCTCGTCAGGATCGGCCAGGGTGGCGGCGTCGGCAAACCAATCGCCGCCTTCGCGGGTGATCGTGCAGCCCTTGGCGTAGGTCACTCGGTCAGCTAATGAGTTCTGGATCCTAGCTCGAAGCCATGGCTAGCGGCCGTGGGAAATGGGTGCCACCCTGATCCATGTCCCCATGGAGACCCTCGCCGTGGAAGAGGACGGGGATGCCCAATCGGGTATGATCGAGGATCCAGCGTTGAACCGCATTGGCCGCCGCCGCCGACGGCCCGGGGTCCAGGCCCTCGCGCAACCGCGAGGAGGGGTCAGTCCTTGGCCAAGCAGGCGTTGGGCGCCTTCATCCACCATGGAGCCCCCGGGGCCGATCAGGGATGGTACCCACTGCCAGTGGCACGTGAGTTGGGCCAATTTTTCCAGCAGGGTCAACTGGGACAGCAGGTCGGCGAGGCGGCATGGCTGCGGTAATGAAGGATCGCGATAGGGCAACATCGTGGCGGCATCGTGGCGGCTCGTTGAGCACGGATCTGGATGGCGAAGGCCACTCAGCTAGGCACCGTACCGCCTTACCCTCGGCGATCCGGACCCCCAGCGCTGCCAGACTTAGTGACTCAACTTGGTATCGGGTGAGGGGAACGGCCACCGTCCATGCTCACCATGATGCGTGGGGGATGCCCCGTGACTCGAAGGCAGTCATGATGGCATTGGCTGTAACTGCCGTAGCCGGCCGCCAGCGCATGCTCAAGCAGCGTTCCTGGGCGGCTCCGGGCCAGTTCCAGGAAACGTTCTACCCGGGCCTCGCGCCGCAGGTTCTGCAGGGTGCGCCCGGTGCCGGCAACCATGAGGCGACTCAGGGTCGCCGGTGCCACTTTGGCCACTTGGGCAAGGCGGGTCCGACTCGCCCCGGGATGACGCTCCAGCTCGGACAACGCCGCCGCCAATCCGGCATGGTCAATGACTGGGTTGGCTCGCTCGGTCAGCGTGGCACGAGCCACATACACCAGCAATTTTGCTGCAAGATCTCGTTCTTCCAGGTCCCTGGCGTCCCGCAGCAAGGCAAAGAGGACATCGAGCCGCCGCGCGGTTTCCGGAGCTGGATGGACGCAGATTTGACTCGGAAGGCTACCTTCCGGTTCGGGAAGCATTCCGATGTGCAGGCGGAAGTCCCTGGTAAATTCAACCAACTGGTGGCTCACACCAGGAGGGATCCAAAAAAGCGTCCCAGGTCGGGCCTCAAAGACCTCGTCCTCACACCGGAGGACGCCCGTCCCCTGAAGAATGAGATCCAGTTCAACCTGGGGATGCGCATGAGGCCGATCCATCGAGCGGGAGGGCGACGGAGTTACCGACCACGGCAAGTCTGTGCGAGGATTTCCCATGACCCGCATCGTACGTCGTCCTTGGAGGAAATGCATTCAGAAGATGTTCGTTGGTAGGGCACGTGGACCACACGTACCTAATTGTGCAGGGTGTATCAGATCGGCGAGGGATGGACTATGGATCATGGATTTCACTCATGGACGATATGGTGAAATGCCATTATGTACATGGTTTACCGGCGCCATTAGGTCGATCCGGCCATCGGGAATATCCATTGCCACCACGCTGACATCAGGATCTGGCAGCCGCGCTGCCGACCTCGACCACGGTCCCCCCGGCGGTGACGGAGACGACTACGGGGAAGTCGGTCTTGGCGAGCAGCCGGGCTCTCGTCACCGTGGCTTGCATGGGCACGGTCAGGCGCCCGTCCTTGGGCCATTTGAAGACATGGAGGTAGAGCGTAAGGGCGTTTCTGGTTGCCTTTCCCCAGGACATGCGTCGAGGGAAGGGACTGGCCGAGGAATGATGGATAACCTGGGACGTGCAGTCCTTGATATCTGACTTGCCACCACCAGGTAGATATCTCCGTGCGTTTGAAATTCCGGCATAGCCGGTGACCGTGTCACCGGCTATGGGCGAGGTCGGCGGCGAATGGCCAAAGGTGGGTTGGTTACTGAACGATTCTCATGACGGAATCATTAGCTGCCATACTGATGATTATGGGAGATGGCATCAGATCCACGTTGCGGGGTTCGTTATTGAGGCTTTGTGATGGGCAGTTTATGGATGA
>CAIUVD010000298.1 GCA_903902515.1 uncultured Planctomycetota bacterium
CTCGGCGAACATCTTCTTCAGGCGCCTGTTCTCTTCCTGAACCGTCTTCATCTCGGTGACCATAGAGGCCTCCATGCCGCCAAACTTCGAGCGCCAGCCGTAAAACGTCGCCGTGCTGATCCCATGCTCCCGGCAAAGATCAGGGATTGGAACCCCGCCTTCGGCTTGTCGCAGGACCGCGATGATCTGCGCCTCGGTAAATCTACTCTTCTTCATTCGAACCTCCTCATTGACATTACCGAGAAAATTCTACTACTGGCCTGCTACCGGTTCCGTGGACAGGCACTTAAGCTAACCCCGCCTTCCTCTCGAACTCAATGGGGCTGATATACCCGAGCGTGGAATGCCGGCGCTTGGGGTTGTAGAAGCACTCAATGTAATCGAACACATCGGCCTTGGCTTGTGCCCTTGTGCGATACGTCTTGCGTGCTGTTCGTTCCGTCTTGAGCGAGGAAAAGAAGCTTTCCATCGCAGCATTGTCCCAGACGTTGCCCGATCTGCTCATGGAACAGGAGACGCCATTGTCCGCCAGCAACAGCCGGAACGGCTCGCTGGTGTATTGGCTTCCCTGATCCGAATGATGCAGCAAGGCCTTGGGCTTGCCGCGCCGCCAAATGGCCATGAGAAGTGCATCGGTCACGAGTTGCGCCGTCATCGACGCGCTCATCGACCAGTCGGCCACACGCCGCGAGAACAGATCGATAACCGCTGCTACATAGAGCCAGCCCTCGGCTGTCCAGATGTAGGTGAAGTCAGCAATCCACTTGCTGTTCGGCGCTGGTGCATGGAACTGCCGGTCCAGCACATTGGGCGCAATGGCGCTCGCCGTCCGCTCGCCTATGTCGGGTGGCAGATAGCGCCTGCGGGGCCTGGCCCGCATGGCATTCTCCCGCATCAGGCGTTCGATGCGGTGAAGACCCGGGTTGAAGCCCTCAGCCAGAACATCGTGCCAGATCCGCCGTGCTCCGTAGGTCCGGTCACTGGCCGTGAAGCTCCGCCGCATGACAGTCAGCAGCGCCCCGTCTTCCAGAGCCCTCTTGCTTGGAGACCGGTTCAGCCAGGCGTGGAAGCCCGACCGTGACACATCCAGCGCTTTGCAAAGCCATGCCACCGGCCAGATCGAACGGTGCTTCGCGACAAAAGTGAACCTTACGTCACTTCCTTCGCGAAGCAGGCTGCGGCCTTTTTTAGGATGTCACGCTCCGCCTTCAGCTTCGCGACCTCCTTGCGCAGCCGGTCGATCTCCAGCTGCTCAGGCTTCATCTGCCCGAGGCCTGGAAACGCCTGCTTGGGATCAGAGCCGAACTCCTTCACCCACCGCCGCAACATGTTGACATTGATATCGAGGTCACGGGCTGCCTGGGCATATGAAACACCGCGCTCCCGGACCAGGTTCACCGCCTCAAGCTTGAACTCGCGGCTGAACTTCCGTCTCTCCATTGGACACCTCCAGTTCCATTAAACACCTTAACTCGGTGTCCACGGAACCGGCAGCAGGCCAGGTCTAACTGCCAGGGGGAAGGTCAGAACATGGGTCACTTCTCAGTGGAAACTTGTGCCCCTCCCGGGTCAACTCTCAGTGCAAATCAACACCACGGCCTCAGCACTCGGACAGCAGAGGCGCATCGTTCCAGAAACAGGATCGCCTAACCGAGTAAAAGGAGGTGATCCGGATCGAAACGGACGCTGACCTGCTGTCCGGCAGCGGGCAGAACCGCGTTCTGCCGGTTGAAGATGTCGAGTGACAGCCTATTCCCTTGCACGTCGAGCCCGAAGCGGATC
>CAIUVD010000299.1 GCA_903902515.1 uncultured Planctomycetota bacterium
CGTATCCGACCCGAGCCGCAAGCGGTCCTGTCTTTGACCCCGGACCCCGGACCCCGGACCCCGGACCCCGGACTTTGTCGACTAATCCAAAAACGGGTTCCCGTCCTCGCCGGGAGCGGTCCAGTCGATCAGGCGGTGGCGGTACTCTGCCAGGGCGAGGTTGTGGCCGGCCTGGGTGTCGAGCCAGCCCTTGAGGCGGGCCACCAGTTGGCGCTCGTCGTTGATGGACAACTGCCCCGTGAGGACGCGGGTGCGCAGGAACACCAGGTAGGTGTCGAGGGCATCGCACATGCAGTAGTTGTCGATCCGCTCGTGCTCGCCGCGCTCCCACAGTTCCTGAACCAGGTCGCCCTTGGTGTCCATTTTGCCGGGAGCCCCGATCAGCTTGGCGCACAGATTGAGCCCGCCGTTAATCGGCGTCGCCCCCTGGTTGCCCATGAAGTCCTGGAGATCCAGGTGCGCGTTGGTGTTGAAGCGGTTGCGCGGCTGGGCGTATTGGTTGCCCGGGGCGTTGAACCACGCCGGAACCGCCATGCCGTAGCGGTAGGCCGCCAGTTCGAGGACCGGCATATCAAAGAACCGGCCGTTGAAGGTCACCAGCGTCGGCATGCCGTAGGACTGCCAGCCCTTCCAGAACTGTTTGACGATCACCTGGGGCCGGAACTTCGGCCGGTCGAGGGTCTTCAATTCCTGGAAGCCGTAGTCGGCCCCAACCTTGACGATCGCGATCGACACCGGGACGTGGAAGGTGTGGGGCACAAAGTCGGATTTGCCGTTGCTGGTCGTCAGCAGGCGCTCCCGTTCCTTGGCCACCGCCTCCTCGGGCGTCATGCCGGGCTGGTCCGGAAACCGGCACTTCTGCACCAAGCGACCGTCAACGACGGATTCGAGATCGAAGATGAGATAGGCGGGTTTTTCGGACATTTTTTTTAGGGAGAGGGGAGAGGGGAGAGGGGAGAGGGGGGAAGACAGGATCGGTGACGGATGCGGGGCCTGGGGATTGGCGAGGTGGATAGGTGTTTCACCGCATACTCCTCTCATCTCTCTTTGGAGAGGGGAGAGGGGAGAGGAGAGAGGGGATAGGGGGACCGACCACCTGTTGAGCCCCGACCCCACCGCAGGTCCTGTCTTGTCTGCCTCTCCCCTCTCCCCTCTCCCCTCTCCGTTTAAGCCCGGGCCTTCGCAAGAATCCCGCAAATCTCATCGATTTCCGGGGCCGTGATGATGAGTGGCGGGGCTAGGCGGACGGTGTTGTTGGCGGCGGGGCCGACGATCAGGCCGAGGTCCCGGGCTTTGGTGATCAGGGGCGCGGGGTCGGTGGGGAGTTGGACGCCGACCAGCAGGCCTCGGCCGCGGATGGCCAGGGCTTCGGGGAAGACGGTGGCCAGGCCGGCCCGCAATTGTTCGCCCCGGGCGATGACCTGGGCGGCCATCACGGGGGTCAGGGTCTCCTCGGCCACCACCAGGCCGGCGGCGCAGGCCAGGGGGTTGCCGCCGAAGGTCGTGCCATGGAGGCCTGGCTTGAGGAGGTCGGCGCACCGCTCGGACATTACGCAGGCACCGATCGGCACGCCGCCTCCCAGGCCCTTGGCCAGGGGCATGAGGTCCGGGGTGATGCCGTCTTGCTGGTGGGCGAAATAACTGCCACAGCGGGTCAGGCCGGTTTGGACCTCATCGGCCACCACCAGGACGTGGTGACGATCGCACAGTTCCCGCAGGCGGGCGAGGAAGCCGGGCGCGGCGGGGATTACGCCGCCCTCACCTTGGACCGGCTCGACCCATACCGCTGCAATCTGATCGGTGATCGCGGCTTCGAGGGCGGCCACATCGTTGAAGGGGATGAAGTCGCACTCCGCCAGGGGGGCGAAGGGGGTCCGGTAGGCGGCGTTGGAGGTCACCGCCAGGCTGCCCATGGTCCGGCCGTGGAAGCCGCCGTGGAAGGACAGCATCCGGGGCTTGGTGCCGCCATGGACCTGGTTGGCCCACAGGCGGGCGACCTTGAAGGCGCACTCGTTGGCCTCGGTGCCGCTGTTGCAAAACAGCACCCGTCCCGGGAAGGACGCCGCCACCAGGGCCGTGGCGAGCTCTTCTTGTTGATCAATGGTATAATAGTTTGAGACGTGCGTGACCGCCGCCGCCTGGCGGGCGATGGCCTCCACCAGTTTGGGGTGCCCATAGCCGAGGGAGCTGACCGCCACCCCTGCAAAAGCGTCGAGGTAGCCCTTGCCGTCCGCATCGTAGAGGCGGCTGCCCTGTCCGCGAACGAACCGAATGGCGGCGCGACGGTAGTTTTGGACCAGGTGGGAGGGCGTAGGCATGGGGCGGGAGGTATAGGGTGAGCCCGGTGGAGGGAAGACGTGGCCGGTCGCGTCCTGCGCCGGACATACTCACGGTTTACAGCCACTGGCCCAGGCTCTACCGTGGACCTGTGCCCGCCAATACGATGACGCCGCTTTCTTCTCCCGGATCCCCCTCGGGATCCCCGTCCCCATCGCCGATGCCCGTGCGGGAGTGGCTGCCGTGGTTCGCGGCCAGTGGCCTTGCCACCTTGATCCTCGATTTGGTGACCAAGCAGGTGCTGTTCGCCTGCCCTCCGGACACCGAATTCCCGGCCTGGATACGTCTTGCCGTGAATCCCGGGGTGGCCTGGAGTCTCTTCGCGGAGCATCCGTCCCTGGTGCTGGGCCTGACCTTCCTCCTGATCCCGGTTCTGGTGTGGGTCTGGTGGACATCCTACCGCAAGGAGGGTGCGCTTCCCAACCTCGCCTTCGGCATGGTTCTGGGTGGAGCATTGGGCAACGCCGTCGATCGGGTGGCGGCTTTCTTCGGGCACATCGGTGGCGTTCGCGACTTCCTTCATGTCGACTTGGGTTTCCCACCCTTCGACCCGTGGCCGACCTTCAACATTGCTGACAGCGGTATTTGTGTGGGATTTGCCCTGGTATTCCTGATGCCCCTGTTCCAACGGAAGGCGGCCTGACCTTCCATGCGCCACGTGCCCGCCGCCCGCGAATTGGTCCTCAAGATCGTCTATTGCGGACCCGGCATGGCCGGCAAATCGACCAACCTGGAGGAGGTCCGCCGTCGATTGCCGGCCGACCGGGTTTCGGAGTTGGTGGCCGTCGACCAGCACAGTGAGCGTTCGGTCCGTTTCGACTGGCGGGCCGATGAATTGGGCCCAGTCCACGGCTGCGCCCTGCGGATCGACATCCACACCATCCCGGGTCAAAGCTACTACGCCGCGACCCGTCGCCAGTTACTGGTGGGTGTCGATGGCATCGTGTTTGTCGCTGACAGCCGCCGTGAAGCCCTCGACGAGAACATCGAGGCGATGAATGAACTCTTCGGGAATCTCCGCCAACTGGAGATTCCCGCCGACCTCCCGATCGTCCTCCAGTTCAACAAGCAGGACCTGCCCACGGCCGTGCCCCTGGAGCAACTCGCGCCACTGATGAATCCCCGGAACTGGCCGTTCTTCGGGGCGGTGGCCAGCGAGGGTCGGGGCGTCGCCGAAACCCTCGATGCCGTGTTGGCCCCGGTGCGTCAGCGGGTCCTTGAGGAGGGGCTGCCGATGCCCACCCCGGTCCCGGAGGCCAACCTGTGGCTTCTGACCTGCTGGCGCTGTCAGAACATGGTGGATTCCACCGTGGGCCGGGTGGGTGCTGTGGTCCCGTGCTCCGTGTGCAGGAGCCTGATGGAGATCGTCGACGCCGACCACGGTCAGACCCAGGCGCCCTCGTCCTCGGAAACCATTGCCGAGATGATCGAGGTCGCCCGTCCGAGCACCTCCCCGGGCGCTTCCTCAACCCAGTCCCGCCAACCACCGACCGAGCCTGAAGAGGCGTTCACGGTGGTTGGCTACACCCTGGTCAAGGAACTCGACCGCTCGCCCTTGGGTACGCGCCATCGGATCCGGGAGACGGCCACCGGCCAAACTTTCCGGGCCCTGTCCCTGTCCCCGCCTCTCCTGGCCAACGCGGCCTACCGCAACGACCTGGACGCCTTCGTCCGTCTGGCGGCGCCCCTGCGGCATGCGAATTTGCTGTCGGTTATTAGCTACCATCCGGGGGACCAGCGTGTGGTGCTGGTCTCGGAGGACCCGCCGACCCATCAGCCCCTTTCGCGGATTCTGACCCGCCGTCCGGTGATTGCCCCGCCCCAGGCTCTGGGATTGGTCCGTCAGATTGCCATGGTTCTTGACGAAGTGGCTCGCCGTGGCGTGGTCCATGGCTGGTTGCGGCCTGAGGTGATTCTGATCGATGAAGTGGGTGGGGTTCTGGTCGACGAAATGGCGATTCCGATTCCTCCCCGTTTGCTGGTGAACGAATCCTTCGGCGAAAGTGCCGCGACCGAATACTTCCTGGCTCCGGAGTACCTCCATGAAGGTGCCCGGCCCGATGTCCAATCCGACATGTTCCTGCTCGGAGCCCTTTTGTTCCGTATGGTCACCGGCCAGGGCATGGTAACCGGGTACAACGCCCATGAAGCGCTGCACCGGGTGACGGCCAATGGGGTGCGTACCCTGCGCGATGCCCAACCGGGCATCAGCCGGGAATTGGACGGTTTGCACCAACTCCTCGTGGCCGTGGACCCTCGCGACCGGTTCAAGAGCTGGAATGATGTGCTGGAGGCCCTCGATCGTTTCGGCGGTGGCGCCAAGCGCCAAGACCTCCAGTTGACGCGTCAAATTCCGCGCCCCGGGACCTCTCGTCGCCCGGGGCCGACGACCGTTGTCCACCGCCGTGTGGCACCCGAGATCGTCACCACGACCTCGGGTCGTCGTCGGGTGATCGATGAGCCGGGGAACAACAGATCCGGCGGAGCCATCTCTGGCCGCCGCGCGGCGCGCCGCCCGAGCCGTCCTTCGTGGGTGCTGATCCTTGGGGTGGCGGCGGCCTTGTTGGCCGCGGTGGCCGGTCTGGTGGCGGTCCTGGCCAACCGACCATCCCGCGCCCCCGAGCCGGTGGCGACACCGTCCCCCATTCCCCGTCCGGTGACGGCGGCTCCCGCGAGCCCGCCTGCTCCGCCGGCCCGTCCGACCCCGGTTCCTGACAACGTCCCGGTCCCCGGCCCAAAGCCCATTCCCGCATCGACCAATCCCGGCGATGCCCGGGTGTCCATCGTCCGTCGGGAACTGATGTCCCAGGTCGCCGATCTCAAAATGGCCGAGCGATACCGCGATGCCTTGGTCCTGGCGGCGTCTTTTCCAGAAGGGCAGGACCAGATTGAGCAACGCCAGCAGATCGAGGCCCTGCACCAGCAGCGGCGAGCCGAAATCGAAGCCCTCCTGACCCAGGGCGTTCCGACGCCTCAGATCGCCGAAGCCTTGCACCCGGCTCGGGGTACCTGGGGCATGCCCGGTGACGAGGAATGGGTCTCCACGGTCATGGCGAAGGCCACGACGCGCCATCTGGCGCCGGAAGCCCCCCCCGTGGTCCCGCAGGCGGTGGTTCCTGAATCTCCTCCTCCCCTGCCAGAGGTGGCTGTCCCCGCGCCCGCGCCCGCGCTCCCCTCCGCCGTGGTCGCACCCGGCGAGGCGGAACTTCCTCCCGTGGTGGTCGATCCGGCGGTGTTGGCAGAAATGCAGATGGTTCAGGCCCTGCTGGTCGGCAATCTCCGGGCTGCCGAAGCAATTCCGGGGAGCCTGCCCCCGGGAAGCCCGGCAATCGGGGCTCTCCACCGGATGGCGGATCTTTGGCGTGGTCGCTTGTCGACCATCTCGCGGGTCCTCGCTGCTCGGTCCGCCACCCTGCGGATTCCCCATCCGACGACCGGCGAACAATGGGATGTGATCTCGGTCCTGGCGGATCGGGTCGTGATCACATCCCCCAGTGGCAGTGGCAGCGAGCTGGCCTGGAACCAGGTGATTCCCCGGGTCCAGGCCAAGCTGTGGAGTGATGCGGCGGCTGCCCCTGGGGCTGGGGCGATCGACCACAGTGCCGCCATGGTCCTCCATCTGCTGGCCGACGATAACGCGGCCGCGGGCCTCCACCTCAAGCGCGGTCGCCCCCTAATGGTTCCTGAGCTGGTGGCGGATCTCGAGCGCCTCTTGGACCTCAATCAACGTCGGGTTGCGGCGACCGTGCTGAACCGGGGACTTGAAGCGGTGAAGGCCGGCAACCTCAAGGCTGGAAACGAGACCCTCAATGACCTCCGCCGCCTGGATCGGACCCTCCTCGGTGGCCGTGAGGACATCGTCACCAGCCTGGAGCGGATGATCGGTGCCCGAACGGCACCACCCGCAATCAAGTTGGGAGACTACGTCGTTCCGAAGGATCTTCGAGAGCGTCAGGCGGCCTTGCGTTCCGCGGGTTGGGAGCCCACCGGAGCGGCCTACCTGGAAGGACCGGCGGTGGTGATTCCTCCCGGCGCGGGCATCTCGGCGCTGATTCCCCCGATGTCCTACGGATTCAGTGTGGGCCTGTCCGGCAGTGGATTCCTGCGCATCATCCCGGCGCGTTCCTCCACCGCCCTGGGCCAGGGCCTGAACTTGCCGGTCCCCCGCGACACCGCCTTCATCAGCATCCGCCTGACGCGCGAAGGCATCTCCGTCGTTGATGCCGCTGGTCGAGTCGTGGATCAGATCCGTACCTCCACCACCCCCACTCATCTCATCCTCCGTGCTTCTGCCGAGATCCGTCTTGCCACCGTCCCCCAACCGATCGTCCCCTGAAGGGCACCCGATGGCCCCCCAACCCGCCCAAAAGATCCCCGTCAAACGCAGCAAAACGTTTGTGATCGACACCAACGTTCTCCTGCACAACCCGGGATCCCTGTTCGCCTTTGCCGAGCACCACGTGGTCATCCCGATGATCGTGCTGGAGGAACTCGACCGTTTCAAAGGCGGCAGCAACGAATTGGGGCGCAACGCCCGCGAGGTTGCCCGCAGCCTCGACAAACTGCGGGGCAAGGGCTCTCTCCGTGAGGGGGTCGAGACGCCCCAGAAGGGCATCGTTCAGGTCATCATCGGCTATGACCCCCTGGATGGCCTCCTCCCCGGCGTCAACGACAACCACATCCTCGGCTGCGCTCACCTGCTGCGCGCCGAAGGCCATAATGTGTTCTTCATCTCGAAGGACATCAACGCCCGCATCAAGGCCGACGCCCTGGGCATTGAGAGCCAGGATTTCAACAACCAGAAGGTCAATGCGGACCAGCTCTACACGGGCTACACCACGGTCGCCGTGACCGCCGCCACGGTCGATAAGTTCGCCATCAAGGACGCCTTCCCGGCCAAGGGCCTGGTCAACGAGGAGGACGGTCCCCTCCACCACAACCAGTTTGTGCTGATCGTCGATAAGAAGGACGAAAACCATCACGTTCTGGCGATTTTCGATGCGACCAAGGACCTGCTGCGTCGCCTTGACCCCCACGCTCCGGAATTGTTCGGCGTTAAGCCGCGCAGCGCCGAACAGCGCATGGCCTTCGAGCTGCTCCTCGATCCCGAGATCAAGCTGGTGACCCTGGTGGGCCGGGCCGGTACCGGCAAGACCCTCTTGGCCCTGGCCTGCGGCCTGACTCAGGTCATTCACGATGAGCGGTACAAGAAACTCCTGGTCAGCCGTCCGATCATGCCCCTCGGCCAGGACATCGGCTATCTGCCGGGTTCCAAGGACGACAAGCTGGCCCACTGGATGGGCCCGATTTTCGACAACCTCCACTTCCTGTTCGCCGCCGAGGAGCGGGATCCGGACGAGGTGGTGAAGCGTCTGATTGAGGAGGACGCCATCAGTCTTGAGGCCCTGACCTACATCCGTGGCCGGTCGATCTCCAAGCAGTTCGCCATCGTTGACGAGGCCCAGAACCTGACGCCCCACGAGATCAAGACGATCATCAGCCGCGTCGGTCGCGACACCAAGATCGTCCTCACGGGCGACCCGCACCAGATCGACAACCCCTACCTGGACAGCAACAGCAACGGTCTGACCTATGTGGTCGAGCGCCTGCGCGGCCAGAACCTGGCGGGTCATGTGACCCTGACCAAGTCTGAGCGTTCGGAACTGGCGGGGATTGCTGCTGACGTGCTGTAAGTTTTTGGCGACCCGACAGGTTGCCAGCCCAACAAAACACCGCGCCGAAAGGCGCGGTGTTTTGTTGGGGTTCTCCCGGTGACCAGGGAAACCCAGTGGGCATCAGGAACGGCCCGTCGCCCGCGGCCCTCGGCCTCGATGGCGGAGGAAGGCCCATGCTGCCCCTGCGAGCGTCATGCCCAGGATGGTGCCACTTCCGCATCCGCCGCTGCCTCCCGTGGTATCAGCCTTGGCAACGCCGGACTCCGTTCCGGGGGTGGTTGGGCTGGTGGGGGCCTGTTCGACCACCCGTACCTGAACCGAGGCGCTATCGACATGCCCGGCGGGGTTTGAAACCCGTACCCAGAGGGTCAGATCGGCCGTCACGGCGGGCGACACGAAGAGGCTCGCGGTGCCATTGGCGAGGGCCTGGGTCATGTCCCCGGCAGCTCCTTGGTACCATTGGTACGTCAGGCCCTCACCGTTGGCCACGACCCGCAGGCTTGCGGACGCTCCACGGACCACGGTGGTGGGGGTGGGTTGGGCTAACAGGACCGGCGGAGCCACATCGTCATCCGCGATGGTCATGGTGATCGCCTGCGACGGCCCCGGCGGCTGCTCACCGTGGGTTTCCTGATAGGTGATCTGGAAGGTCTCATCCGACTCGTACTGGGTATCGCCGCGCAGGGTCAGGGTGATAGATTGGTCGGTGGCATCGCCGCCGTTCCAGTGGAGGGAGCCGGAAGCCGCGAGGTAATCCTCGCCCTCCTGGGCCGTGCCCGGGGTGGTGGTGTAGGTGATGTCCTTGGGGCCGACGGCACCTCCCGTGCGGGAGAAGGTCAGGGTGATGGCGGTGGACCCTGCATGCCCCTCCGGTGCCTGCAGGGTGCTGGTGGGTGTGGTGATCGAGCCCGACAACTGATCCGCCTTGGCGAGGGACAGATGGCGAGAGAAACCATGGGTGCAGGTGACGTCGAGGATGGTGTCGCCGTTTCCGGTGTGGCTCACCGTCACGGGATTGCCCTGCCCATCGTGGACCCAGAGTCCATGGACGACCAAGCGCACGACCGCGCCTGCCCCGGCCTTGCCGGCTTCCGTGCCGGCGCCGTAGGACTGGTAGTAGGTTTTGAACAGACGGAGATCGAGGTAGCTCACGCCCACTTCCAATCGGTCGGCTTGGCGGTCATTGATGATGACGCCATAGCCCGGATTGGCGGGCATCTGCGGATCGACGTGGGGCAGGGCCTCATGGACTGAAATGTTGAGAAGCGGGCCTTTCTGCTCGTCTTGGAAATCATTGAACAGCGCATATCCCCAGAGGTGCAGGTCCTGGTCGTGGACGATGTGGGCGCGGTCGCTGCGCTCGATGACCGTATACATGCCGTTGCCGGTCTGGTTGGCGCGGAAGGCCTCCATCGCCGCATAGGTCGCATTCGGGATCATGACGTACTCGTAGGTGGCATTGGTGGGATTGATGCCGTGGTCGATCCATGCCAGAGCTCGAAATGCGCCAGAGCGCGTATTTTGTTCAGGAGTCGACGTGAGGACGTCGGTCTTCTTGCGCTCCACCCGCAGCGATTGCTGTGGCGCGAGGTAATAGCCCGTCCCGTCCGAATCGACGAGCACGTGGCCGCTGCTTCCGGTCGTGGTGCTGCTGCCGTAATCGTCACCGGTGAGGGAGGACTCCGCATTATCCCAGGTGGGGGACAGGGTCCGATTGCTCTGGTTCAACTTGGTTTGGTAGAGGGTCGTGTGGAGCGGATAATTCTTGGAATTCTGATACGTGATCCCCGAGCCGAGCATGATGACTTTGTTGCCGAACATGAAGTAGGACTTCTTGGCCCGCAGGGAGGCATCCCGTGTCGTCGCGGGCAGATTCTTCATGTCGAAGATGAACAACCCATCGGTGTGGTTCAGGTGGACGGCCCCGACACTGGTCGAATTCATCTTCATCCGTGAGTCGATGCTATCGAGGTACATGTCCTCGTGGCTGCGGATCGGGGTGGTTGCTCCCGGCCGATGGGCCATGTCCATGGTGGGCCGGTCAAAGAGGTTCAGCGTGGATCCGCCGGTGGGATTGCTGGGCGTGAAGTAGTGCAGTTCCGCGACGCCGTTGCAGTCGTAGATTCCAAATAAATTTTCAGGATTGGTGGAGGTCCGGCCGCCTTCATAGGAGTGCCACCAACGGCTGAAGCCCTTGATGGTGAGTGCCCAGTTTTCCCGCCGCACCGCCGCCAGGGCGGCGTAGGGATAGGTCCTGACCCCGGTGATCGGTTGGGGCGTTATCCCCTGTCGTTGGATCTCCTGGCATGCCCGGGCGCGCAGCACGACGTGGTGGGGCATACCGACCGCATGCATGATCGCGGTCGGGTCATAGCCCTCACTGATCCGGGTGGCTCCGCCGGTATTGGCGATGACCTGGAGGATGTCCTGGCGTGGAGAAGAGCCCGCCAGGGCGGTCAGGGCGAGCAGGCTATAGGCTCCCGTGAGGGCGCTGCTCGTGCCGATGCGCCCGGACAGGCCCACGGGGGTGTGGTCGAGGTGGGCGTAGAAAAAGAGCTCACGGGCATAGCCGGTGAGGTACTCCAGGTGGTGATCGGCCAGCTGGTAGGGGGTGCTACGGAACAGTTCGATGGTCCCGGCCAGGGCGACGGCACCGTAGGGGCTGTAGGCAGACGCGTAGCTCGAATAGTGATGATGAGCCGAGAAATCGGGCTTGAGGAACGGGGCGATGCCCGATGCGGATCCGGCGGCCCAGATGATCGTCCTGCGGTAGGCGGCGAGGTAATAGAGTTTCACCTCACGCTGGGCGTGGGTGTCCTCGGGAAGGATCAGGATGCTTCCCAGCACGATCTGCATGCAGGAACGGAGGACGTCGGCATTCCGCAGTTTCTCCAATTCCTGGGGATGGAAGACGCCCGTCGTGGCAAGGTCGCGGAGGGAACCATCGCGGTAGGTGACGGACCAAAGGCAGTTGAGAAAATACGGATGATCCTCAGGCGGAATCAGGTCGCGGGTTAGCAGGAACGCGTTGCCCGTGGCCGACATGTAGCGGTAATTCGCCAGGGATTCCCCGGAAAATCCACGCCAGCGTAGCCACTTATAGAAGCTTCTGATGCGTGTCTCGGCGCCGGTTCCGGGTCGGAGGTAGCGGGCGAGGCCAAGGTAGTACAGGCGGTGGATGACCCATCCGTCGCCCAGGGCCGGGCCGCCGGTGGCCTCACCAGCACTATTGAGAGTGATACCCATGCCGTCGAAGGGCTGCGTTCCCAACGAGGCGGCGGTCCTTTTGGCGGCATCAACACTCGACGTGTAGGCATTGAAGCCGATCTCGCCCTGGCTGAGGCCGTAATGCCCGCCGCCGATGTGGCGATCCCGGGCCTTGTCCATCAGCAGGTGCACTCCAGCCATGTTGTCCGGGGTGTCCTCAAGACCTGGCCCCGCATCGCTGCCATTCGGGTTGGTGCCGGCCAGCCAGCGTGTGGCATCATCGGGGAAATCGTCGAGGGCGTCGATGACGCTATCGCCGTCACGATCGTATTCCGCCCCCGTCAGGGGTGGGGAAAGATGAAGCGGAAGGAGGAGTGTGAGTCCAAGGAGCGAGCGCGTGAATCCGTGCATGGTCAGAACCTTTCGCCGACGGGGGTCAGCGACGGATCCTAGGCCCCGGAAGAGACGAGATCAAACCCGCAATGGATGCTGATTTTGCACGGATTTCGCCGCTTCCTTGCGGCGAAATGGCGCCGTCAACCAGGGTGAGCCAGGCCCCTGGTCCTGTGGCTCTCGGTGGGGTTGTAAATGCGGGGTGTGGTCCTTTGACGCCCGGGCATTTTCGGGGTGCCCAACATGTGGGCGAAGCTGCGATGAAGAAGGCCACGGTGGCCAGTTGGCCGGTGGAGTGCAGGACCTGTCAGCCTGATGACGAGGTCCAGAAACAACAGCACCCCGCGCCAAAGGCGCGGGGTGCTGTTGGTCAGCGGGTGATCAACCCTTCTTGACGAGCTTCTCGACCATCGACTGGGGCACGCCCTTGTACTCGCTGGGCTCCATCGAGTAGCTGGCGCGACCCTGGCTCATGGAGCGCAGGTCGGTGGTGTAGCCGAACATTTCGCCGAGGGGAACCTCGCAGCGGATGATCTTGCTGGGACCGCGATCCAGGGACTCGGTGATGATCGCGCGCTTGGCCTGGAGGCTGCCCATGATCGAGCCGGTGAACTGGTCGGGGGTCTCGACTTCGACCTTCATCCAGGGCTCAAGCAGCTGCACGCCGAGCTTGGGGTACGCTTCGCGAATCGCGAGGCGACCGGCGGCGATGAAGGCCTCCTGGGAGGAGTCAACGTCGTGGTACGAACCGTCGATCAGTTCGACGTGGACGTTGATGCAGGGGAAGCCGCTGATGTAGCCCCGGGCGAGCTCGGCGATGACGCCTTCTTCGATGGGCTTGCGGAATTCCTTGGGAACCGTGCCGCCACGGACCGAGTCGAGGAAGATGAACTCGTTGCCGGCCTGCTTCTCTTCGTCGTTCAAGGGGCGGATCTTGAGGATACAGTCACCGTACTGGCCGCGGCCACCGGACTGCTTGACGTGCTTGCCGCGGATTTCGATCGCCTTGGTGACGGTCTCGCGGTAGCTGACCTTGGGCTTGCCGACCACGGCGTCGACCTTGTATTCGTCGCGAATACGGTGCTGCAGCACTTCGAGGTGCAGCTCGCCCATGCCCGAGATGATGACCTGGCTGGTCTCGGGGTCGACGTACTTCTTGAAGGTCGGATCTTCGCGCTCGAGGCGGGCCAGGGCGTAGGCGATCTTTTCCTTGTCGTTGTTCGACTTGGGCTCGATGGCCATCGAGATCACCGGCTTGGCGAAGCTGATGCCTTCGAGGACCATCGGGTTGGCGTCGCTCTGGTGGGTCAAGGTGTCGCCGGTCTGGGTGTTCTTGAGGCCCACGAGCACGGCGATGTCGCCGGCGCTGATCTCATCGACCTTGGTCGGCACGACGCCGACCAGCTTGACCATACGGGCAGCGCGCTCGCTCTTGCCGCTGGGCTGGCAGACGAGGGCGTCGCCTTCCTTGATGGTGCCCTGATAGGTGCGCACAAACGACACGTCACCGAGGACGGGCATATTCATGATCTTGAAGACCATGGCGCGCAGGGGGGCCTTGGGGTCGCAGGCAGTGGCGAGGGGGTTGGCCTTGAGGGTGTCGTCGAGGGCGAACTGCTTGATGCTGTGGGCGTCCTTCGGGTTGGGAAGGATGCTGACCACGGCGTCGAGCAGCAGCTGGATGCCCTTATTACGCAGGGCGGCGCCGCACAGCATGGGCTGCAGGGCGAAGCTGGTCGTGCCCTTGATGAGGGCGTGCAGGATCTGCTTGTTGTCGAGGGTGCCGGCGTCGAGGTAGGCCATCTCGATTTCTTCGTCGCCGCAGCCCGAGGCCAGGGCGTCGATCATGGCGGCGCGGCGCTTCTCGGCCTCGTCCTTCAGCTCGGCGGGGATCTCGTGCTCGATCTGGTCTTCGCCCTTGTCGCCTTCGAAGGTGAAGTACTTCATCGCCAGCAGGTCGATGATGCCATTGAAGTCATCGCCGCCGCCGACGGGCATCTGAATGGGGACGGGGTTGCCGCCCAGGCGTTCCTTCACCTGGCCGACCACGCGGTCGAAGTTGGCGCCCATGCGGTCCATCTTGTTGACGAACACCAGGCGGGGGACTTTGTACTTGTTGGCCTGGCGCCACACGGTCTCGGACTGGGCCTGCACGCCGGCCACGGCGCAGAACACCACCACGGCACCGTCCAGCACGCGGCAGGAGCGTTCGACTTCAGCGGTGAAGTCCACGTGCCCCGGGGTGTCGATCAGGTTGATGTCGTAGGTTTCGCCGAGGTACTTCCACTGGGCGAACACGGCGGCGGCGGTGATGGTGATGCCGCGCTCCTGCTCTTCCTTCATCCAGTCGGTGGACGCGGCGCCATCGTGCACTTCACCGATCTTGTGCTTCTTGCCGGTGTAGTAGAGGATGCGCTCGGACACGGTCGTCTTGCCCGAGTCGATGTGGGCGACGATGCCGAAATTGCGCGTCTTGGCGAGATTGAGGGCCATGAGGGAGCTCCAGGAAAGGGCCGGGAGTGTGGTGCGAATGATCCGGAGGCAAGGGCTGGCCCCGCTGTCCTTGGGGCTGGTCCGGCGTCGACCCACGCCATAGTCCGCCCCCCCATGCCGCGCCCCCTGTGCATCTACCATAAGAACTGCCTGGATGGCAGCGGCGCGGCGGCCGTGGTCGAAAAATTCGCGCCGACCGCGGAATTTCTGCCTATGCAGTACAGCCATCCGCCGCCCACCGTCGAGGGCCGGGAGGTTTACCTGGTGGATTTCGGGTTTCCCCTGGAACACATGCGGGCCCTCAAGGCCCAGGCCACTCGCCTGACCTGGATCGATCACCACAGCAGCGCCGAGCCCGTCTATCGGGCCCTCGGCTGGGGGCACTTTGACACCGATGAGTGTGGGGCCTCCCTGACCTGGAAGACCCTCTTCCCGGGCAAGGCCATGCCGCCGATCCTTGGCTACATCCGCGACAAGGACCTGTGGAAGTGGGAGTTGCCCAACAGCCGGGCGATTGCTGCCGGTCTGTCAGAGCTCTTCAGTAACAGCCGCTACAAGGGCCTGCTGGAGGCTGACCTGACGGCCATGGCCGAGCGCGGACGGCCGCTCCTGGAGGCCCGTCGCCTGCGGTTGGTCGAGGCCGTAAAGACCGGGGTGGTGGTCAAGGATCCCCTCGGCGTCCCCGGCCTGACGGCCCTGGTCCTCAATACCCCCAAGGACCAGAACGAACTCGGTGAGTTCGTCTGCCAGCCGGTGGACGAGGGCGGCCTGGGGTACGACCTTGCCATTATCTTCTACCGCAAGCAGGAGGGGCCCTGGGTTCACAGCCTACGCGCCCGCTCCGGCAGCGCCGTCGATTGCGGGGCCATCGCCGCCCGTTTTGGCGGCGGCGGTCACCCCGGCTCGGCCTGTTTCCTGTCCCTGGAACCGATTCTTCAACCTGCTGCACCATGACCCCCGCTGACCACGCCGCCGCCCTGTTGGCCGACCCCACGGCCCTTCACCACGCCGAGGCCCTCGCGGATGCCGCCGACTACGCGGATGAAAGCCTGCGCGGGGCAGGTTTAGCGGCACTGTTTGGCGGCCTGGTGGAGCCCTTAAACGACAGTTTCCGCCCGGCGGGGCGCGAGGCCTACGCGACGATTTTCAGTCACATCGTATGGCGCGTCTGCGCCCGGGATTCTTCCCTGGCTCAGGCCCTGGCGGGTTTCGGGATCACCGACGGCGGTAGGTTGCTGGCCCGTTACCAAGCGGCCCGCCGGTCGATGGCGGCGGCTCCTGCCGAGGCCCGGCGGATCGTCGTCCTCTCCCGGGTGACGATTGGTGCCGATGTGCTGCTGACCACCGTGGTCCTCCAGCGTTTGCACCAACGCTATCCCCAGGCTGAATTGGTGGTTTTGGGCGATGGCAAACTTGCGGGCCTGATCGGTGGCTTGCCCCAGGTCCGGGTCCGGCCCCTGGCCTACGGCCGTCGCGGACCCCTGCGGGAGCGGCTTTCCGCCTGGCTGACGGTGCTGGAGGCCGTCCAGGCCGAGGCCCCGGACCTGGTGATCGCCCCGGATTCGCGCCTCGACCAGTTGGGGATCCTGCCGGTGACCGCAGATCCAACCCGCTATTTCCTGTGGGAAAACACCCTGCCAGAGTCCCGCCCGGCGGAGTCCCTGGCGGCGAGCCTGGATCGCTGGCTGGCGGCTCGCCTGGGCCTTCCTGCCGCGCCCCGGGTGCTCCCGCGGGTCGCCTTTGACGGACCCACGGCGGCCCAGGCCCGGATCCTGGCAGCCGCCTTCGGCCCCGGGCCGTTGGTGGCGGTCAAACTCGATCACGGCGGCAACCCCGCCAAGGCCCTGCCCCGGGCGGCGGAGGTGCTGCTGTTGAAGACCCTGCGGGAACGGGGCTGGCGGATCCTCCTCGACCGGGGGTTTGGTCCGGCGGAACTGGCCTCCAGCGATGCCCTCTTGGCGGAGGCCGGTTGGACGGCCTTCGACCTCGATGACAGCGGTAAGGGTCTCGGCCATCCCGTGGACGACCTGACCCCGGGGGTTTTGACCGCCGCGCCGGTCCTCCGCTTCCACGGCAGCATTGGCGGTTGGGCGGCGGCCCTCGCCGCCTGCCGCCTGGCCATCAGTTACGACAGCGTCGGCCACCACCTGGCGGCGGCACTCGGTGTACCCCTCGTCACGGCATTCACCGGTCATCCCGACGAGCGGTTCTTGGCCGCCTGGTGCCCCCAGGGTTCCAGTCCCGTGACCCTGGTGGCTATCCCCACGGCCGCCAAGGAATCCCCCGCTGAATGGCAGCGGGTCATGGAAGCCCTCCCCACCCTCCCGGGACCGCGCGCCGCTGGCGCGC
>CAIUVD010000300.1 GCA_903902515.1 uncultured Planctomycetota bacterium
CAATCCCGACCGAGGACTTGCACGACCCAGGATGTGACGGGAAAGGTCGCCTCCGCCCGCAGGTCCACCGACCGAACGGCGGCCACCGGAAGGTCAGCCACCGGCGACGAAACCCCGGCGACGGATGGCCGATGCCCCTCGACCAGGACCACCGCCCCGGCACTGCCCCCGACGAACACCAGGCCCGCCGCCAAACGCATGGGGCCCGAGGCCGCGAATCCCAGGCCAGAAGCCCTCATCGCAGGGCGGCCAGGATGGTCTCCACATTGGCCCGGAACATCCCCGGATAGGTGGAGGCCGGTGACCCGTCGGGCCCCAGCCCATCCAGGTACAGACCCCCGCCGACCCGGACACCCGCTTCCCGGGCGATCTGCGTCACCAGACCCGGGTGCTTGCCGTACTCCAAAAAGATGCCCGTGGCCCCGGTGCCCCGGATGAAGGTTACCAGATCCGCCACTTGGCGGGCCCCCGGCTCACCGTCCTCAAGGGCGGTCATGGGGGCGGCGATGCGGAATCCGTAGGCCTGGGCGAAGTAGTCGAGGGCATCGTGGTGGGTGACGATCACCCGCCGTTCCCGAGGGATGACGGCGAAGGATTGACGGGCCCAGGCATCCAGATCCCGCAATTCCCCGATCACCTGCGCCGCCCGTTGCCGGATGCCCTCGGCCCCGGCGGCGTCCTGCGCCACCAGGGCATCGCGGATGTTCTCGGCGTAGGTCACGCCATGGATGATGGCATTGAAGGGATGGGGATCAGGAACCTCTACTCCGGGATGGTCATGGTCGCCCATCATCCGGGGCGTGATGCCGGCCTTGGCCACCACCACCGGGCCGGTGAAGGCCGCCTCCCGGGCCAGGCCGTCGAACCAGCCCTCAAACCCCAACCCATTGATGATCACCAGCCGGGCCTGGGCTAGCCGCTGCACATCCGAAGGCACGGGCTGGTAGAGGTGCGGATCGATACCCGGTTGCAAAAGACAGGTGACCCGGAACCGATCACCGCCTATGCGCTGGGCTAGATCGTGAACGATGGTATTAGCCGTAACAATGTTGGGCTTTTCTTCAGCGATAAGCGGAATCAAGAAGGCCAACAGGAGGGTCAGGATGCAGCGCATGGGGTTTCCTGGAATTCTTCTATTGCAACCATGTTGCAATGCAATCCAGCGTCGCACACTGACCTCCGCACCCCGGAACTGGATTCCTCCCCCATGGCCGATTCCCGCCTGCCCGTCACCGTCCTGTCCGGCTTCCTCGGCGCGGGCAAGACGACCCTGCTCAATCACCTCCTGCACAACCAGGAGGGCCGCCGGATCGCCGTCATCGTCAACGACATGAGCGAGGTGAACATCGACGCCCGTCTGGTGGGAAGCGGACTCACCCGTACCGATGCTCGCCTGGTGGAGATGTCTAACGGCTGCATCTGCTGCACCCTGCGGGAGGATCTGTTGGTGGAGGTCGGCCGCCTGGCCCGGGAAGGGCGCTTCGATTACCTCCTCATCGAATCCACGGGCATCAGCGAACCCTTGCCCGTGGCCGAGACCTTCACCTTCGCCGACGACCAGGGGCGCAGCCTGGGGGATGTGGCCCGCCTGGACACCCTGGTGACGGTGGTGGACGCCCAGGCCTTCCTGAGCGACTACGCCTCGGTGACCAGCCTGCGGGATCGCGGCCTGGCCCTGGGCGAAGACGACCACCGCAGCATCACCAACCTCCTCCTCGACCAGGTGGAATTCGCCGATGTCCTGGTCCTGAACAAGATCGACCTCGTCAGCACCGCCGACCGCGGCCGTCTGGAGGGCATCCTGGCCAGTTTGAATCCACGGGCCCGCCTGGTCGCGGCGGACCACGGCCAGGTGCCCCTGGACACCATCCTGGACACCGGCCGGTTCTCCTTGGAGGCCGCCCAGCAGGCCCCCGGCTGGCTTGCCAAACTGCGCGGCGAGGAGATCCCCGAATCCACCGAATATGGCATCGGTTCCTTCGTCTTCCGGGCCCGCCGGCCCTTCCACCCGCGTCGACTGCTGGAGGTCCTGTCCTCGCCCATGGCCGCCGGTCTGCTGCGGTCGAAGGGGTTCCTGTGGATCGCCACCCGCCCCCGCCACTGCGCCATCTTCCACCAGGCCGGCAAGCAGATGCGTCTGGATCCAGGCCCCCTCTGGTGGGCCCTGCAACCCCCGGAAGCCTGGCCCACGGACCCGGAAGAGGTCCGGCAGATCCGCGCGGCTTGGGATCCGGAGTTGGGCGACCTCGGCACCGAACTGGTGCTCATTGGCCAACGCCTGGATCACAAAGCCCTGACCAAGGCCCTCGACCGGGCCTGCCTCACGGATGTCGAGATGACGGGTGGTGAAGCCCGCTGGGCCCGGTTCGAGGACCCCTGGCCCGCCTGGCCGGCGGAGGTCGCGGCATCATGACCCTGGTCCGCGAGCGCTACCGAGGTGTCCGGGCCGATGGGGGCGATGGGGCTCTCTTGGAGGTCCTGCGGCGAGCGGATCAGCCCCCGCCCCAGCGTCATCCCCTCAGCGGGGAACCCCTGCGCCGGACCTGGGAATGCACCACCCCGGTCGGCGATCTTCCCGCGCCGGACTACCCCGACGCTGACCCTGCCACGAAAGGATCCCCTCATGCTGGTCTGCCGCTCCGGATGCCACCCCTGGACCTATCTACCGCGGGATGATGTCCCGGATGTCTGGGGAGAGGCCACCCTGGTAGATGGCCTCGGGGAACGACGGCGCGGCGCCGGTCCTGTCCGGGGTCGGCCCGGTTGGACGGTGGTGCCACAACCGCCCTATTGGTTGGCCTCCTACGAGGATCCCCAGGGCCGCGTGGTGGTACGGGCCGTGGGACGCCTGGGCCCTGGGGATGCTCTTGATGATCGGATGGTCCTCGGGCATCTCGGCGCCGCCGAAGTCTTGGATCCCCCGGGTGCGCCCTGGGTGGTGTTCACCCCGGCGGAAGGTGTGGATCCCGAACCGATCCGCCGGGATGTGGTGGGACTCTTCTATGGGCTGGTAAGTGCCCGCAGGGCCCAGATCCACGGCGGCGACTGACCCGCCTCAGTCGCCGCCCGGAAGATCCACGACTTCCACCACCCCGTCCACCGTGCCGACGGCGATACGCTGACCATCGGCATGCACGGCCACCCGTTCGATGGCTAGGGGGAGCAGCAGGTGGCCCAGGGGAATCGCTCCCGAGGGGTGCAAATCCCACACCACGAGCAGGCCATCGCCGGCAGCCGTGATGATCCGCCCGCCCCGGGGCAGGGCCACCAGGGCATGAATCTGCCCCAGGTGGACCGGGAGGGCCAGGGGTTCCATGGTGGGTCCCACGCCGGACGCCGTATCGAGGGCGAAGGCCTGATTGCCACAGGCCAGCACCAACCAACGACCATTGCGGCTCCAGCAGCGATGGTGGATCCGACCCGGGAATCCCGTCAGACGCCGATCGGTGCCATCCCGGGCATCCCAGAGGGTCAGCCCATCGTCGTGGCCGGAACCCGCCAGCAGGAGGCCATCAGGACTCCAGGCCAGACCCAGCACGGGGCCCGTGGCATGGAGATCCCGTTGATGCACCCCACGGCCATCCTCCAACCGGACCCCGCTGCGCAGGCCCAGGGCCAGGGCCAAGCCGCCCGGATGCCAGGCCAGGGACTGCACCGGCTCCGCCAGCAGTTGGAGGTCCGGGACGGCGTCCCAGGACGACCAGCGGTAGCAGCGGGAGCCCACCGC
>CAIUVD010000301.1 GCA_903902515.1 uncultured Planctomycetota bacterium
GCCGCCGCCCTCAAGCGGCATCTCCTTTCCTGTTTTAGGATTTATCTTTGCCACCGGAGGGGCGCCAGAAACAAGAACCTGGGCATCACCAGTCTTCCACACATAGGGGAAACGGGATTTGTCCTTAATCGTCATGGAGGCGGCATCCTTGAAGACGACGCCCTGTTTGGCTAGATCTGCAGTATTGGTGGCTCGCCAGGCCTTTTCCAGCCAGACTTTGGCGCCATTCATGCCCTGTCCAACGTTCAATCCACCGGCCAGGGCGCTTTTGAGGGCCATGATGTTCCAACCTGTCACCGAGGAGTCGTTCCAGGTCGTCGGGCCTTGATAGTGCCAGCCGAGGGTGCCCTTGCCGACATCCTGATTCTGCTGGAGGAGGATGTGGTCAATGGCCTTCTGGGCGGGCCCACGAAGTTCCGGATCCCCCGTCATGGCAAAGGCTTCTGCCAGGGCCATTGCGGCAATCGCACGGTCATAGTTCCGCTTGCCAAGGCGGCCACCGGCCTTGGTCTGTTGGGCCACCAGCCAGTCGAGCCCCCGCTTGACCGTCGTTTTATGCTTATTCGGCGTTTTGTGGTCGTAGCCGGCGCCGAGGAAGCAGAGGAGCGCATAGCCCGTTACGGCGATGTTATACTCCTCTTCAGAATTATCGTGGGCTTTTCCAGGCTCGCACTTTGTACCTTCCGTGCAGTTCTGATAATAATTTTCAGCGTCCCAACGGCCATCGGGGCTTTGATGGCGCTTGAACCAGACCAGGCTGGCGTTGACAGCGCTTTCGGAGCCTTTGCTGCCGCCCCCACGATTGACGGCGGATTTCTTGCCGCTGGTGGATGAGCGAGAGCCAAACATGCCACCGCCACCGCCACCGCCACCGATGGCCATGAAGGCCCCGGAGCCGCCGGTCTCGCTGTCAGACACCGCTTCCTCGCGGCCCTTGGCCAGCGGAGTTTCGGTTACCGTCTCTTGGGGGTCTTCCGTGGGGACTTCCAGCTTGGTGGTCGGGGCGACCTTATCCGTGTCGGCGGGAGTCGTGATGTCCAACTCGACCTTGGCTTCCAAGGACCGCTCGGTTTTGGGCTTTTCCAGCTCCCGCTTGGGTGGGTCAATGCTGTTCACCCGCACCGGTGGCGTTTCGATATCCTTTGGTGGGGCAGCAAAGACGGCGGCGGCGGCCAGGGCGATGGCCCCAACATGGACGGCCGCGCTGATGCCCCATCCGCCAAAGGCGCCTACAATGCCTGCTCCGGCGGACTTCGGTGATGAAGACGGCTCAAGGTCGTCCATCTCCTGGTCGGGTTCAAGGTGATCGTCCGAGGGTGGATGGGGCTGGTTCATAAGGATCCTGTCGATCGGATGAACGGGACCGTGTTGGTCTGCTCATGGAAACGGCAAACGACCGTCCCCGGCAAAGGTTCACGGGCAAGTGAGTCCGCTTCGTGGAGCATGGTGGGCGTGGGTGACACCGGCTCCAGCAGGGTAAAACAAAAAAGCCGACCAGCCTGAAAGGGCAGTCGGCTCGGCATCGCGTGAAGCCGTGAGAAATCAGGCTGCAGCGGCAGCGATTTCAAAGGCATGGACCCCATGAAGGATGGGGGGGGGTGCTCTCGCCAAGGGGACGAGGGCTGAATGAAATGACCCCCGGCAAATGCCGGGGGTCATCGTGAGAGGATATCGATGGGAGACCTCCCATCCGTGGCACGGCCGCGTTATTTGTGTTTTTGGACCTGGGCGTAGCGGTAGTAAACTTCGAGGCACAGGGTGTTGTAAGCGGTCGAAAGGGTGCGGCCCGTCGTGCTTCCATGAAACGCGGTGCCTTGCCAGTCCCACGACCCATCCAAGCAGTCGTTGGTTTTGCGCTGGCTGTTGACCAGCATGTCGCGGACCGA
>CAIUVD010000302.1 GCA_903902515.1 uncultured Planctomycetota bacterium
CGGACCCCGGACCCCGGACCCCGGACGACACGGCGAAGCCGTGCATCCGCTTCGGCTTCGGCGGTGTGAAAGCCATGGGCGAAGGTGCCACCCGTCACCTGGTGGAGGTCCGGAATGTCGGTGGCCCGTTCACCGGCCTTTACGACGTCTTCGAGCGCGTGGACCAGCGGACCATCAACAAACGCGTGGCCGAGGCCATGGTCAAGGTCGGGGCCTTCGACGCCCTGCATGGCAATCGTCGGGCGGTGTTCGACAGCCTGGAGCGGGCCTATGATCGCGGGGCCCGGGTCGCCAAGACCAAGGCCCAGCGTCAGTCCACCCTGTTCGATACCTTCGAGGAGGACGCCTCCTTCAAGGCCCAGACCCAGGGCTTAGTTGAGGTCGCCGATTGGCCCATGACCGAGCGTTTGCGCTATGAGAAGGAATTGACGGGCTACTGGATGTCCTGCCACCCGGTGCAGGTCCACCGCGAGGTTGTCGAACGCTTTGCCTGGGCCGATGCCAAGACCCTGCCGACCCTGCCCAAGGGCTCTAAGGTGGTGATTGCCGCCGTGATCACTGGCAAGCGGTCGGTGAAAACCAAGACCGGCCGCTTCCTGGCGGTGCTGTCCTGCGAGGACGCTACGGCCCACTTCGAGGCCGTCCTCTTCCCCGGTCGGCCCAATCGTCGGGGCCAGTTCGAGCCGGGGGCCTACGAGCGATTTGCCGCCGAATGCGAGCCCGATGTGGTAGCCCTGTTTGCCGGAGTCGTGGAACACCGGGAGCGTCGAGCCAACCGCCCACCCCCCGCCGAGGGCGAAGAAGAGGCCGGGGCCGATCCGGGTGCCGAGGACGAGGAAGCCGGCCCCGTGGTCCCCATCGAGGAGCCCAAGGTCGAGATTCAGATCAGCCTGCAGATCTCCGACGTTATCCCCATGGCCCTGGTCACCCAGCGCCTGACCAAGGATATCACCCTGGCCTTAGCGGCGGACGAACCCGCCAAGAAGCCGCCCCTGGAGAAACTCGAACTCCTCCTGCGGGAGCACGCCGGCAGTTGTCCCCTGCACATCCAGGTCCATCTGCCCGAGGGTGTCGGGCTGACTGTCGCCCTGGGGGACCGCTGGAAAGTTCGAGCGTCGGATGAACTCCTGGCCCGCTTGGCCGAGATCGTCGGCCCCGAACGGATCATCCTCCGCAGCCAGGACCCCTTCGAGGCGGCCCGTCAGGCGGGTTGACCCGGTTGCCCTCCTGACCCGTGCCCTAAGGTGTTGGACACCATGGGCCTCTTCGATTCGGTGATGGGCATGTTCGTGCCGGACCTCGGCATCGACCTGGGGACCGCCAATACCCTCGTGGCGGTCCAAGAGAAGGGCGTGGTCCTGGCGGAACCCAGCGTGGTGGCGGTCAAACGCGGGACCAAGCAACTGCTCGATCCCAATGCCGTGGGCAACCAGGCGAAGTTGATGATTGGCAAGAATCCCGGCTCCATCGAGGTCATCCGACCGATGAAGGATGGGGTGATTGCCGACCTGGAATTGACCGAGGCGATGCTGCGGTACTTCATCGCCAAAGCCGGTGGGCGGCGCGGCAGTTTCCGGCCTCGGGTGGTGGTGGCAGTTCCCTCCGGCATCAATGAGGTCGAGAAGGGCGCGGTCACCAATAGCGCCATGAATGCCGGGGCCCGGCAGGTGTTCCTGATCAAGGAGCCGATGGCGGCAGCCATCGGTGCCGGTTTACCGGTGGGCGATGCCGTCGGGTCGATGATCGTCGACATCGGTGGCGGCACGACCGAGGTCGCGGTCATCAGCCTGGCCGGGATCGTCGCTTCGGAGAGCGTCCGCTGCGCCGGGGACGAGATCGACAACGCGATCATCAAGTACGTGAAGACCAAGCACGGGATCGTCATCGGGGAAAACACCGCCGAACAGGTCAAGATCCAGATCGGCTGCGCCGAGGTCCCCGAAGTCGAGATGCGGATGCGGATCCGGGGCCGGGATCTGCGTTCGGGCATGCCCGCCGGGGTCGAGATCACGGCTTCTGAGATTGCGGGCGCCATCCACACCCAGGTCGCGTCGATCGTCAATTCCGTCAAAATGGTCCTGGAACGGACCGCCCCGGAACTGGCGTCGGACCTCATCGACCGCGGCATCGTGATGGCCGGGGGCACCAGCCAGTTGCGGGGCCTAGCGGCCTTGATTGGCCGCGAAACCGGCCTGCCCGTGCGCGTGGCGGACGACCCCCTGACCTGCGTGGCCCGGGGCTGCGCCGCCGTTCTCGACAACCTCGAAGCTCTGCAACCCATCCTGGAGACCGGGACCCAACGCTGATCCCGGTCGCACCTGAAAGCGCCCATGCCCCTCGCGACCACCATCGTCAAAGCCCTGGCCCGTGGCGAGGTACGCGATCCGTTCGCGATCCTGGGCCTGCAGGCCGAGGGCGGCCCGTTGTTCCTGCGGGCGTGGGTGCGGGGCGCCGAAGCCATCACCGCCGTGCCCCGGGATGGGACGGCGCCGATCGTCCTCAAACCCCGGGATGATGCGGGGCTTTTTGAGGCCCTGACGGGGCGGACCGAGCGTTTTGCCTATGACCTGACGATCACCTATCCGGGCCTCCCCCCGGTCACTCGGCCCGATGTTTATGCCTTTTGGCCGGTCGTGCCCCAGTTCGACCTCGACCTCTTCCGTTTGGGCCACCACCACCACCTAGGGGATGTCCTTGGCGCCCACCCCATGACCATCGACGGGGTGGCCGGGGTCGGTTTCAGCGTTTGGGCCCCCAACGCCGCCCGCGTCAGCGTGGTCGGCGACTGGAATGGTTACGATGGCACGGCCCACCCCATGCGGCCCCGGGATCCCTACGGCGTGTGGGATCTGTTCATCCCCGGCGTCCAGGTCGGGGAGTTGTACAAATACGAAATCCGCACCAAGGAAGGGGCCCTCCGGATCAAAGCCGATCCCATGGCCTGGGAGACGGAAAAACCCCCGGCCACCGCCAGCCGGGTTGGCGCTCCGGATGACTTCGTGTGGAGCGACAGCGCTTGGATGACCAGTCGCCGGGCCGATGACCTGATGTCCAAGCCCCTGGCCATCTACGAGGTCCACCTCGGCTCGTGGATGCGCGGCGTCGAGCCCCATGCCTGGCCCAATTACCGGGTGTTGGCTCAGAAGTTGATCCGCCACTGCCAAGACCTGGGTTTCAATGCCATCGAACTGCTGCCGGTGGCCGCCCACCCCTTCGAGGGATCCTGGGGCTACCAGGTCACGGGCCAGTACGCGCCCAATCCTCGGCACGGGACGCCGGATGATTTCCGGTGGTTCGTCGACCAGTGCCATGCCGCCGGCATCGCCGTGCTGGTGGACTACGTCCCCGGGCACTTCCCGAAAGACGACTTCGCCCTTCGCCGCTTTGATGGCACCGCCTGCTACGAGTACGAGGACGAGCGTGAGGGCGAGCACAAGACCTGGGGCACCCATGTCTTCAACTACAAGCGGCCCGAGGTAAGGAACTTCCTGGTCGCCGCGGCCCTCCATTGGCTCAAGCGCTACCACATCGACGGCCTGCGGGTCGACGCCGTGGCATCCATGCTCTACCGTGATTACGACCGCGACCACGGGTCCTGGATTCCCAATGAAGAGGGGGGCAATGGCAACCTGGAGGCCGTCAGTTTCCTTCAGGAACTGACCACCGTGGTCCGCCAGGAATGCCCCTGGGCCCTGATGATCGCCGAGGAATCCACGGCCTGGAAGGGCGTGACGGCGCCCACCGACTGGAAGGGCCTGGGCTTCCACCTGAAGTGGAACATGGGCTGGATGCACGACAGCCTGGGCTACCTGGCTCAGGATTCCCTGATGCGGCCCGGCTGTCACAACCGCATCACTTTCCACCAGTGGTACGCCTACGACGACCGCTGGGTATTGCCCTTGTCCCACGACGAGGTGGTCCACGGCAAGAAAAGCCTGGTCGATAAAATGCCCGGGGATTGGTGGCGCAAACGCGCCCAGTTACGCCTCCTTCTCGGCTATCAGGTGGCCGTTCCGGGTCGGAAACTCCTGTTCCAGGGCGGCGAGTTCGGCCAGGGTCGGGAGTTTGCTTATGATCGCCGGGTCGATTGGGATGAAGCCGCGGAGCCCGAGCGGAAGGGCGTCAGCGACTTCCTCCGCCAAGCGCTCACGGCCTACCAAACCGAGCCGGCCCTCCATGCCCGGGACGATCACCGGGACGGGTTCCAGTGGGTTGATGACCGCAATGCGGCCGAGTCCGTCCTCGCCTTCCTGCGTCGGGCGCCCGGTGCGCCACCGGTGCTGGTGGTGTGCAACTTCACGCCGGTTCCCCGGCATTTCTACCCCTTCGGTGTGCCGATGGCCGGCGATTGGACGGTCTTGGCCAACAGCGACGAAACACGTTTCGGCGGCGCCGGCCTAGGGCCCACCACCACGGTGGTGGCCGTCGGTGATGCTTACGGAATTTTCCCGGCCCACCTGCGCCTCGATCTACCGCCCCTGGCGATCCTCTTGCTGCGGGCCCCGACCCCGGAGACCTGATGCGTTGTGTTCCCGCGCTAGTGATGCTTGGCTGCCTGGGCGCAGCTGAACCGGACCTGACCCTGCGGGCGGATCTCGCCGCCCTGCGGACGGAGGCCCCGACCACCACGTTGACGGCGGCCTGGGCCGGGGATCCGGCCTGGGTCGTCCTACGTCAACGTTTGGAGGAGATGCGGCGGGTGGAGGCGACCTTCCCGCCGGTGCTGGCCGTGCTGGACGCGGCGACCACCCTGGCCCTGGAACGTCGCGGAGCCGCCTGGTCTGCCGCCGCTCCCGGCGCTGGTGCGCTGTGGACGACCTGGATGACCGGCCGCACCGAGGCCCCAGTCCCCGTCGAGGGACCCCTGGTCGCCTGGACCTGGAACGCCCGGGAGACCCTTGCCCGCTGTGGTCGATCGGGTTTCGAAATTCCGCTCACGGACTGGCGTTCCGCCGAGGTGGCCCTGGCGGGCACCTGGCGCCAGGACGAGGGGACCTGGGTGGCCACCACCCGATTGAACACCACCGCAGGTCTACCCCTGGCCCCCGCCGAGGTCGGGGCGGTTGATGGCACGGCTCTGGTGGCGGTCGCCACCACCGTCGATCCTCGGCTGTTGGCCACGGTGTTCGCTCGCAACCTCCATCCGGCCCATCGCCGCTTCGTGGAGGACCGCCTGGGTCGCCCCTTGGTGGCCCTGGCGGACATTCTCGATGGTCGGGTGTTGTTGCGAGTCGAGGCGGGGACCATCCTGCCAACCTTCCTGGTGTCCTTGGGACTGCATCCGGGCCAGACCCCGGAAGCCTTGGTGGTCGCCCTGGGCGATAGTTTCCGGGGCCAGGCCACCACCCTTGCCGGAGCTTCCCGGGCGGTGCGGCTAGAAACGCCCCTGGGTCCATGGTTCGCGGCTTGCTCGGCGACTCGTTTGGTAATCGGTACGGATCCAAGCCAACTGACGGCGGCCCTGGCTCCGTCGACCGAAACGCCAAGTGACCTCCTCCTGAAGGCCCACGCCGACCTCCCGGCCTTGGTTCGTCGCTTCCTGCCCCTGGCCCTGGCGGGCTGGTCTGGCACGCCGTTGATCGAGGATCCCCTGCCGTCCCTGTTGGTCCAGGTCGAGGACCTCGCCGTGGCCCAGATCCAGGCCGAAGGCACCCTGGTTCAGGGCCTGACGCCCGGGGCGACCCTGAAATCCCGCCATGGCTCCGTGGAGCGGTCGTGGACCCTGGCCGAACCGGTCCGCCGAGCCCTGGTCGATCTCCTCGGCCTCCAGCCCCAGGATCGGGTCGCGGTTTATGCTCCGCTCCAGGGTACCGAGCGGATCCAGGTGGTGGTCCGGACCGAGGCGGGGTGGCTCATCGCCACGGACCTGCGTCGGGGTTTTGATACCCCGGTGACCGTCGAGGAGGCGACCCGCCGCCTGCGGGATTTGGGCGTCCCCCGGTTGGTCTTGGGCCGTCCCCTGGCCGATCTGGACCCGATCGTCCGGCCCCTGGTGCCGCGTCTCGATAAAACCTGTCTACCGGCCGTCGAAACCCTGGCCCAACACCTCCGTCCGTGGACCGCCGAAGTGCGGAGGACCCCGGACGGCGCCGTCCTTGAGGAACGGGGGCTGCCCCTGTTGAACCTGGTCAGCTTCGGCGCGGCGGCCCTGGCCGACCGGCTGCCGGAACCCCGGGCCCTGTCGGGACCGACCACGGAACTGTGATGCTGGCGCTGGGGGCCATTGGTCTGCTGGTGGCGGTGGTTCAGCATGGGGCCTGGGCCACCATGCCCGGCCTCCCGGACCTCTCCCTCGCCCTGCTGGCCTGGGCGGTGGTGGATGGGGATGAGGACCACCTGCCCCACCGGGCCCTGCTGCTGGGCGTGGTCAATGACCTGACGGACCCCGGTTCCACCGGGTTCCATACCGTCACCGCCGCCCTGGTGGCCCTGGCCGCCATCTCTGCCCGCCAGGTCTTGTTTCGCGCCCGGTTGGCGGCGTGGTTTCTGGGTGGCACCCTGATTTGGCTGCTGGTGGCGGTGGCGGACCTGCCCATCAGCGGGCTTGGCGATCACGCCGGTTGGACGGCGTTGATCGAGGCCCTGGGCACCGGTGCTGCTGCCGCCGCCTTTGGCTGGCTGCTGGGGGGCCTGCCCACCCGCTGGCGACCGATTGCCCCCGCGGGGGCCTAACCCCGGCGATCTTCGGGCAGAGTCACGCCCGCCTGGGTTAGCACCTCGGTCGCGTAGCCACCGCTCGGCAGCCCGAAGGCTACCCAGGTGATGTCGCCCTCGACGGTCACCGTTGGCGTTTCGCGGAAGCGCATGATCACCGAACGCCGTTCCCCGGGGCTCTCCATGACGCCCCGTTCGCTAAAGGCCGACCAATCGACGCCCGTGGCGGCAGCCCAGGCCTTTTCTTCGCTCAGGACCGGTTCTTCCGGCACCAGGCGCGACATGCCTGGCAACGGTGCGCTGGCCGTGACCTCCAGGCGACCCGGGGCGGCCCGGCGAGTGTCCTCCTCGGCGGTTTCGGCGGTGACGCGGAACGGCGCACCGACCGTCGCGATGCCGAGATCCCCGGCCCGCAGGGTGTGCAGCAGCCCGGCCTGGGCTCGGCCATCCAAGATGGCATTGAACACCGCCGCCTGACCGGCGCTGGCCAGCAATTTCCGCAGGGGTTCGGGGCAGCGGCGGAGCGCGGCGACGGGATCCAGCCCCTTGCGCAGGGCCCCGATGAGCTGGCCCTCGGGGCCATTGCGGAAGCCCTCGGGCAGGGCCTGGCCGACCTGCCAGCCGCCCTGGGGATCGACGATCCAGCGGATGGCCTCGGCGGCGTCGCCCCGGCTCCAGGCGGCGGCGGCCTTGAGGCTGGCGCCGTTGATGCCGAAACGTTGGGGCCCGAAACGGTTGCTGATGCCGTTGGTTTGCAGGCTATTCAGGCGTTGTTGCAGGTCGGCGGGATTCGCGACCTCCGCCAGGCCCAGGCGGAAGCGGTTGCCCGCCAAATGGCCAGTGCGGATTTTATTGCCATGGCGGGAGACGGTGATGACCGCCACCCGGGCATCGCTGGGAACGAGGGTGGCAATGCGGGCCACGGCACCCTCGTCCTTGGTGCGGATCGAGAACCATTGGCGGGTCACCGCATGGCGATCCTTACGCCCCGCCCAGCCGACATCGACATCTTTCACGCCAAAGGCCTTGGCCACGGCGAAAGCCAGCAGATCGCTGGTCAGGTTCTCCTTCTCGATCTCAAGAAAGAGGTGCTCACCACTGCCGGAGCAGGTGTAGGCAGGTTCCTCGGTGACGTGGAAGTGGGAGGAACCGGGGAGAAGGCGCATGGAGTCTCAGTTCTTGGCGTCGCGGGCAGCGGAGGCGATGGCGTCCGCCTGGTACACGATTCGCAGGCGCTTGGCCCACGGGCCGACGGTGCCCGCGCCGATGGGCTGGCCGTCCACGGCCACCACCGACAGGATTTCGCGCACGGCGCTGGTGATCCACAGTTCATCGGCCGTGAACAGGTCTGCCCGGGGGAGGGGGCCTTCCTCCCAGCGCAGGCCCTCGGCCTCGGCTAGGGGCTTGAGCCCGGCCTTGGTGATGCCGGGTAGGCAGGTGGTGATGGGCGTGCGGATAGTGGTCCCGAAGCGGGCCAGGATATTGCTGGTGACCCCCTCGGTGACCTCATCGGCGGCATTGAGGTAGAAGGCCTCGTGGGCGCCCGTGACCTCGGCGG
Organism: uncultured Planctomycetota bacterium; assembly: GCA_903902515.1. Lineage (GTDB taxonomy): Bacteria > Planctomycetota > UBA11346 > UBA11346 > UBA11346 > CAIUVD01. The sequence continues at coordinate 8,213 of CAIUVD010000302.1, forward strand.
CCTGCAGGCCCGTCCGGCCACACAGGTAGTTGGTGGTCTTATGGTGGACGCTGGGTCGTTCGCCCCGGAACGTGGTGGCCGTGACGCCCCGTTCATACCACGCCTCGGGCGGGGCATGGAGGTCGCGGGCGATCACCACCCAGCGGGGCTTTTCGGCGCCGAAGACGCCGCTGGTGTGGTCGCCCGGACTGACCACCAGATTGACGCGGACCTCGTCGTGGCCCGAGAGTTCGAGGATCCGGGCCACCACCCGTCGCAGGTCAGCGTCGGTGAAGCACGGGGCGACGCCGAACAGGGCGGCGGTGCCCCACAGCCGATCCAGGTGGGCTGGCAGGGCGTGGGGGTGCCCGCCGTAGGTGCGGAAGGTCTCGAAAGCCCCCAGTCCACGCAGGAAGCCAAGATCGAGGACGGGGAGGACGGCGTCGGCCGCGGGCATCACCCGGCCGTCGATGGCGAAGAAGTCGGAAGTCACGATGGCGGGATGATGCTGAGATTTCCGTCGGGAAAAAGCCGCTGGAAATGTCGGATGTTGGCGGTCACCAGGGGCACTCCGGCGACCACCGCGCACTGGCCGATGATGGCGTCGTGGATGATGCCCCCGCGATGTCCGGCCCGGGCGCAGCGGGTCAGCACGCCGCGATAGGCAGCCTCATCTAACGTGATGGTCGAGGCCCGGCAGGCTCCGAGGAGGCTGTGGTCGATGAGCGTCAGGACCTCCTGGGGATCGAGGGGTGGCTTCAGGGGCAGGCGGGTGAGAGCGGCGTAGCACTCGGCCAGGGAGTGGCGGGAGATCAGCAGGCGGATCTCGCCCAGGACCGTGCGCGCTAGCCAGCGATGGGCGGCTGCGTGGTCGGGGTGTATCTCCACCAGACCCGCCACGAGCACCGAAGAATCGAGGAGATATCCCGGCCTGACCTCGTAGGGCACCGCCGCCTCGTTCAGGCCTTCGGCCACGGGGCCCCCGAGGTTGCGGTAATGCGGTCCTCGCGGTCGTCCTCGACCACCCGCTCCCAGGCGAAACCGGCGTGCAGGTGTCCCCCGGAGAGCACTGTCAGTCCATTACGGACCGTCAGTTTCCACCGACCTGCCGGGTGGAGGGTCAGGCCCTCGTCGGTTTCCTCCAGGTCGAGGGTGCTGCCGGACGTCAGGTTCCAGCGATCCCGGATATCCTTGGGGATCACCACTCGGCCGAGTTTATCGATGCTGAGTTCCATGGTGGCATAATAAAATGGCAAAAACCATTTTCAATTACCATTTCTTTACCAACACCAACGCCGGGGGCCGAAGCCCCCGGCGTTGGTGCGATCCCGTAGATCAGGCGAAGTTCGTGACGTAGGGCAGGCGACCGGCGGCGGCCTTCACGGCGGCGGCACCTTCAATCAGTTCCCCCGTCGCATCCCAGGCGCCGGTGACGAACTGCTTGCGCGGGCCGTCAGCCATCTGGGCCACGAAGGTCTTAGCACCCACGCGGACCTGGAGAGCCTCCAAGTCGATGGTGACCTCAACCTTCGGATCGGCTTCGATCAGGCTCTGGATGGCGTCGCTATCGGCCACGGAGACCTTCAGGCAGGGCACGCCCATGGCGATGCAGTTCCCGTAGAAAATCTCGGAGTAACTGACGGCGACGATGGCCGTGATGCCCCACTTGGCTATGGCCTGGGGGGCGTGCTCGCGGGACGAGCCGCAGCCGAAGTTGCTGTTGGCCACCAGGACCTTGGCGCCCTGGAAACGGGCTTCGTCGAAGGGGTGGGTCTTGCCCTGGGCGGTCAACTGCTTGCGGTCGTCCTCGAAGGCGTGGGCGCCCAGGCCGTCGAAGGTCACGCAGCGCAGGAACCGCGCCGGGATGATGCGGTCGGTGTCGATGTCGTTGCCGCGCACAGGAACGCCGCGGCCGGTGATGGTCTTGATGATGATGGGCATGATGACCTCTTACTTCAACACGGTGCGGACGTCGGCGACCTTGCCTTCAAGGGCGGCGATGGCGACCATCGCCGGGCTCATCAGCAGGGTGCGGCCCGAAGGCGAACCCTGACGGCCCTTGAAATTGCGATTCGAGCTGCTGGCGCTGACCTGACGGCCCTGGAGCTTGTCCGGGTTCATGGCCAGGCACATGGAGCAGCCGGCCTCACGCCACTCGAAGCCGTGCTTGAGGAAGACCTTGTCCAGGCCCTCAGCCTCGGCGACCTTCTTCACGGCTTCCGAGCCGGGAACGATGAACGCCTTGACGTGGCTGGCCACCTGACCGCCGTGGGCGGTGATGACCTTGGCGGCTTCCCGCAGGTCGCTGATGCGACCGTTGGTGCAGGAGCCGATGAACGCCACGTCGATCTTCATGCCGGCGATGGGCTGGCCGGCCTTCACGTCCATGTACTGGTAGGCCTCTTCGACCGTGGCCCAGTCGTCCTGGGTGAAGGATTCCTTGGCCGGGATGCTCTCGCCAACGCCCACGCCGTGGTCGGGGCTGATGCCCCAGGTCACGGTGGGGGCGATGTCCTCGGCGCGGAAGGCCTTAACGTCGTCATAAACGGCGTCGGTGTCGCTGGCGATGGACTTCCAGTAGGCCACGGCCTTGTCCCAATTCGCGCCCGAGGGCGCGTGCTCGCGGCCCTTGAGGTAGGCAAAGGTGGTCTCGTCTGGGTTGATGTAGCCGCAGCGGGCGCCGCCTTCGATGGCCATGTTGCAGATGGTCATCCGCTCTTCCATGGTCATGGCGGCAAAGGTGCTGCCGGCGAATTCGTAGGCGAAGCCCGTGCCGCCCTTGGCGCTCAGCTTGCGCAGGATGTGGAGGATCACGTCCTTGGCATAAACACCGGGATTCAGCTTGCCGTCGACCTGGACCTTACGGACCTTCATGCGGCCAAGGGACAGGGTCTGGGTGGCCAGCACGTCGCGCACCTGGCTGGTGCCGATGCCGAAGGCGATGGCGCCAAAAGCGCCGTGGGTGGCGGTGTGGCTGTCACCACAGGCCACGGTCATGCCCGGCTGGGTCAGGCCCTGCTCGGGGGCGATGATGTGGACCACGCCCTGCTTGCCGGAACCGGGCTCGTACAGGCGGATGCCAAACTCTTTGCAGTTCCGGGCGATGTGGACCATCATCTCCTCGGCCTGGGTGTCGGCGTAGGGACGGGCCTGATCCTCGGTTGGCACAATGTGGTCCACGGTGGCGACGGTGCGCTCGGGATAGGGCACCTTCAGGCCCCGTTCGCGCAGCATGGCGAAAGCCTGGGGGCTTGTGACCTCGTGGATCAGGTGCAGGCCGATGAACAGCTGCGTCTGGCCGCTGGACAACGGGCGCACGGTGTGGAGGTCCCACACCTTGTCGAAGAGGGTGCCTTTGCTCATGGGAACGGTTTCCTTCGGAAGGGGGAGGAATGGTTGTGCCCAACACCGCCGGCACAAGTGCCGAGCCCCGGCCCTGCCATCTTGCGCGTTTGGGCTCGGCTGGAGCATGGGACTCCGCGAGCGCCCCAGCGATGCATTCATTCCAGCTTGAATTCGTGAACACCGCCATGCGCGGCAAGACCATCCCGGTGAAGGACGGTCTCCTGATCGGTTCGGGTCCGGAATGCCGGATTCGGGCTGCCCATCCGGACCTCCATCCGGCCCATGCGCGCTTCCTCCTGGATACCAACTTGGTGGTCGAGACGGCGGCGCCCGGAGCGTCCATCGACGTCAACGGACGGGCGGTGGTTCGGGCTGAATTGCGGCACCGGGATGAAATCGTCATCGGCCCGCTCCGTTTGCGGGTTCTTGAGGGTGTCACGGGCGCCCACACCATTTCAGGCTCCCGGATCCCGGCGCGCACCAGTGGGGTCATGCACCTTGACCAGTTGCTGTCCGAAGCTGGCATCAAGCCGGAAGCCCAAGAGATTTTTGATTTCGCCAAGGAAGACCTGTTCTACCGCTCGGGGAAAGAGCCCGCCCTGCGGGAGCGGATCGCTTTCATCATCCCCAGCCGCGACAAATACATCGACCAGGCCCAGGTGTTCCTCACCCGCTTGGTCAAGGGCAGCGGCGCCGATGAGGTGCAGATCGACAACTTCATGACCTGCGCCAAGGAGCTGGTCCTGAATGCCCATCGTCACGGGCATAAGTATGATGAGGCCAAGCGCATCATCATGCGCTACCGGGATGATGGCGAATGCCTGAGTTTGGTCATTGAGGACGAAGGTCCTGGCTTCGACCACCGGTCAGCGATCGGCAGCGTTCAGGCCAAGGACGCGGCGACCGCGGCTCGGGAGCGCTATCTGGCCGGTGGGTTCGGTGGCCTCGGCTTCCAGCTTATCACCAAACTCAGCAAAACCCTGGTCTACAACGACAAGGGCAATGTGGTCACCTTCACGGTGAGCAAGAAAGAGGAGGAGTCCGAAGGCTAGTTTTTCGTGCGGATGTGGCGAAATGGCAGACGCGCTGGGTTTAGGTTCCAGTGTTGAAAGACGTGCCGGTTCGAGTCCGGCCATCCGCAGTTTTTTTTGACGATCCCGGGCCGGATCCCGCCTTGCATTCGAGCAAGCCGTTGATCCCCTCCCGCCCATGCCTTTTAACTGCGGTATCGTTGGCCTGCCGAACGTCGGCAAGTCCACCATCTTCAACGCCCTGACCCAGACCCAGGCGGCCCAGGCCGCCAACTATCCGTTCTGCACCATCGATCCCAACACGGGCATGGTCTCGGTGCCCGACAAGCGGATGCTGGTCCTCCAGGACATCGTGAAGACCGTCCGGGTGATTCCGACCCAGTTGGAGATCGTCGACATCGCCGGCCTGGTGAAGGGTGCCAGCAAGGGCGAAGGCAAGGGCAATGAGTTCCTATCGGCCATCAAGAACGTCGATGCCGTGCTGCATGTCGTGCGCTGCTTCGAGGATCCCGACGTCATCCACGTCGACGGCAGCGTCGATCCCGTGCGCGACATCGAAATCATCGACCTCGAACTCCTGCTGAAGGACGAGGAAGTCGCCAAAACCGCCCTCGACCGCCTGAAAAAGAAGTCCGGCATGGACAAGGACGCCGCCCTGCGCGTCCCAACCATCGAAAAGGTGGTCAAAGCCTTCAAGGACCTGATCCCGGTGCGCGCCCTCGGCCTGACCGCCGAAGAGATGCTGCACATCCAGGAACTGCACCTGATCACCGCCAAGGCCATGCTGTTTGTCTGCAACATCGCCGACACGGACATCAAGGCCGGCGGCAATGCCCACAGCAAGGCCGTGTTCGACCACGCCGCCAAGGTCGGCGCCAAGGCCATCATCATCAGCGGCAAGATCGAGAGCGAACTCGTTGGCCTGGAACCTGATGAAAAGCAGGCCTTCATGGACGACCTCGGCATGACCGAGTCGGGCATCGACACCCTGGTGCGCGCCGGCTACCAACTGCTCGGCCTGCAGACGTACTTCACTGCCGGGGTCAAGGAGGTCCGTGCCTGGCAGATTCAGAAGGGTTTCACCGCCCCCAAGGCCGCCGGCGTCATCCACACGGATTTCGAGAAGGGCTTCATCCGCGCCGAGGTCGCCAGCTACGACGACTTCGTGAAGTTCAAAGGCGAGAAGGGTTGCAAGGAAGTCGGCAAACTCCGCGCCGAGGGCAAGGACTACATCGTGCAAGACGGCGACGTCATGCACTTCCTGTTCGGCAAGTGATGCCCGCCGACGGCGATGACGACCTGGTGCGCCTGGCCCAATCCGGGGATTTCGACGCCTTCGGCCTTATGCAGGGGCTGATGGGCGGCGAGTCGCGGTTTCACGCCGTGTTCCTCGCCCCCCTGACCCCCGGCCTGCAAGCCCACATCGCGGCCTTCCTCAAGGACGGATCTGGCCCCTTGGCCGCCCTGCCCCAGCAACTCCAGGCCCAGGGGGTCCCGGAGCCATTGGTGGCCGCGCGCCAGCTTCTGCAACAGGCCCAGGGATTGCTGGTGGTGGTCCTCGGCCAGGACCAGGGAATCACGACCATCCCCCAGTTGTTCCACGGCCACCTCGCCCCGGCCATGATCGACCAGGCGGTCAGCGCCTGTGGTCCCGAGTTCGCCCACGGCCCGGCCCTGCGCCAAGCCCTCACGGACCTTGCGTCATCCCTCGGCCAGGGGCAGTTCCCCCACCTCATCGCCGGTCCCGGGGTTGAGGACGTGCGCGAGGCCTGGCTCGACCTCGCCGCCGGTTGCGTGCAGTCCGCCGAAGCTCTAGCCCTTCCCGGCACCAGCCGCGAGCGCCAGACCGACCTCGCCTGGGCCATCGCCGCCGCCCTGATCGCCCTCGGCGGCCAGTACACCGTGGACGAAATCGACCTCCTGGTGCGCTGTCAGCTGCTGGCCGGCGAAGCCGCCGCCGCCGGCCAGGGCCTGGATGTCCTGATCCGTGCCGGTGTCCTCAAGGACGAGGACCTGATCGACACCCTCCACGCCTTCGTCGACGGTGCCCTCGCCGCCGGCCAGGCCACCCCCGCCGCCCAATGGCTCGACGGCCATCTCGACGCCTGGGAAGCCATCACCGGCCCCAGCTACGACCTGGCCCTGGCCGCCCTCCGCCTCCACGCCGCCGCCGGATCCCCGGCCCTCCTCCCCGCCGCCCAGCGCCTGACGGCTCGCAACCGCAAACTGGCCCGCCAGGACCTGACCCGCGAACCCATCTGGCGCGTCCTCGACCCCCCCGGCGACCTCCTCGACACCAACGCCGCCGCCGACCTGCTGGGCAAAAGCACCACCGCCATCGCCAAGCGTCTCGAGTCACGCACCATGCCCTGGCACGAAGCCGACGGCCGCATCCGCATTCCTCGCCAAGCCGCTGAGGCCTGGAAGGCTGCTCTGACGGCCACCAACTGCTGGGACTAACGGCCTGCTCTCGGGTCCTTCCAGCCCCACCCACCCCCCAAAAACCGTCAGGGTGGTCCAGCTCCAAGGCGCACGACGCGCAGGAATGGCAGCGCCATTTCCAGCGTCGTGCAACGCCGGAGATGGGCCGCCATGGCGGTTTTTGC
>CAIUVD010000303.1 GCA_903902515.1 uncultured Planctomycetota bacterium
CGGTAGGCCTCAGCCATCGTCGGGTAATTGAACGTGGTGGTCGTGAAGTAGCGGATGGTGTTGTTGGGGGCCGGCTGGAGCATGATCGCCTGGCCGATGTGGATGATCTCGGAGGCTTGGTAGCCGAAGCAGTGGATGCCGAGGATTTCCAAAGTTTCGCGGTGAAACAGGACCTTGAGCATACCGACGGTCTGACCGGTGATCTGGGCCCGGGCTAGGCTGCGGAACAGGCTATGGCCAACTTCGTAGGGCACCTTGGCCTTGGTGAGCTCCTGCTCGGTGCGGCCAAGGCTGCTGATTTCCGGGGAGGTGTAGATGCCGGTGGGGATGTCGCGGAGCAAGCGGCCGTCACAGATGCCGGCGACCAGGTGGGTGGCGGCGAAGCGGCCCTGGTCGTAGGCGGCGGAGGCCAGGCTCGGCCAGCCGACCACGTCGCCGACGGCGTAGATGTGGGGGACGATGGTCTGATAGTGGTCATTCACGGCCAACTGGCCCCGGCCGTCGGGCTGAATGCCGATGGCTTCCAGACCCAGGTCCTGGGTATTGCCCGTGCGACCATTGGCCCACAGCAACAGGTCGGTTTTGAGGGCCTTGTTACTGGCCAGGTGGAGGGTCACGCCGGTGTCGGTGGCTTCCACCCGGTCGGCCACTTCGTTGTGGCGGATCAGTACGCCTTGGTCCCGCAGGTGGTAGGCCAGGGCGTCGACGATTTCGTCATCAAGGAAGGACAGCAAGCGGTCCCGGGTATTCACCAGGTTCACCTTCACCCCCAGATTGCGGAACATCGAGGCATATTCGCAGCCAATGACCCCCGCGCCGTAGATGGTGATCGACTGGGGCGTCTCCTTCAATTGGAGGATGGTGTCACTGTCCCGGATTCGGGGGTGGGTGAAATCAATGCCCGCCGGGTGGTGGGGGCGGGAACCGGTGGCGATCACGATGTGATTGGCCTCTAACCGCTCGACGCCGCCATTGGGCAGGGTCACTTCCACCGCGTGGGCATCGGCAAATCGCGCCCGACCGTGGATCACCGGCACGCCGTTGCGGTCGTAGAAGGTCTGGCGCATGCCGACCTGCTTGCTGATCACGTTGTGGGCCGATCGCAGCAGGGCGGAAAAACTCGGGGACGTGCCGTCCGTCGCGTAGAGGGTCGGATTGGCTCGGAATTCCGCCTGGCGGAAAATCACATGGCGGAGGGCCTTGGAGGGGATCGTCCCCCAATGGGTGCAGCCGCCGCCAACCTGGGGATGGGATTCCACCACGCCCACCCGCTTGCCGCTTTTGGCGGCCTGCATGGCGGCACCTTCGCCGCCGGGGCCGGAACCGATGACCAGAACATCAAAAATCGTAGGCATGGGGAAAGCCTGGGGAGGTTTGGACGGGTGACGAGGGTCAGAGTTTGTTGCACATGCGCAGCAGTTTGGCCAGGGGGGGCCAGGCCTGGGCCGGCACCGCCCGGGAGGGCCCCAGGGGGTCGTAACCGAACTCTTTACTGTGGCGTTTGAGCATTTCGCCGGTGGCCAGGCCCTTCAGGGCATCCTTCACCGAGTGGGGGCCGGCAAAGGCCCGTTCGAGCACCAGATCCACGAGGGCGAGGTCGATTTCCAG
>CAIUVD010000304.1 GCA_903902515.1 uncultured Planctomycetota bacterium
AGGGGAGAGGGGAGAGGGGATCCGACGACCCGACAAGCCCCAACCCTCCCCCACGTCCTGTCTTTCTCCCCCTCTCTCCTCTCCCCTCTCCCCTCTCCCATTCTTCAATCCATCCCCCCCCGCCCATAAGAACACGTCGGCTCCTCCGCCAACGGATCTCCCGAAAGAGCGTAGGCCCGGGCTCGGCAGCCGCCGCACACCCGGCGGTAGTCGCAGACACCGCAGGATCCGCTGAGGCGGTCAGGGTTGCGCAGGGCGCGGAAGAGGGGCGCGGAACGCCAGATGGTGGCGAAGCGTTCGTGGCGGAGATCCCCCGCCGGGGTCGGCAGGTAGCCGCAGGGGAAGACCTGACCCTTGGCCGACACGAAGCACACGGCGGAGCCCGCGAGACAGCCCCGAGTCGTGGCATCCAGGCCACCCCGACGCAACACCCCCGGGCCATGGCGCTGCCGGAGGATTCGCTCGTACTGGGGCGCGCAGGTCGCCTTGACCGCCAGGGCCGGGTCGCCGTGGCGCTCTGCCAACCACTCCAACACGGTTTCCGTTTCCGCGGGGGAGAGACGGACATCGTCCTCCATCTCGACCCCGCAACCGACCGGCACCACCAGGAACAGGTGGAGGGCAACGGCTCCCATGTCCTTGGCCCGCTGATAGAGATCCGGCAACTGATCGCGGTTATGGCGGGCCACGCTGACATTGATTTGGGTCGGTACCCCGGCCCGGTGCAGGTTGGCCTGACCCGCGAGGGCGGCCTCGAAACTGCCGGGCTGGCCCCGAAAAGCATCGTGAGTCGCGGCTTCGGACCCATCGAGGGAGATGCTGACCCGATGGACCCCGGCCTCACGCAGGCGCCCAGCGACCTCTGCCGTGACCCGGGTGCCGTTGGTCGCGACCGCCGTGATCAGGCCCCGGTCCCGGGCATGGTCGAGGAGCGTCCACAGGTCCCGACGCATCAAGGGTTCGCCCCCCGAGAACACCAGCACCGGCCGCCCGACCCCGGCGATCTGGTCGATCAGGGACAGGCCCTCGGCGGTGGACAGTTCCTCGTCAGAGGCCTCCGTCTCGGTCCGGCGGCAATGCTGGCACCGCAGATTGCAGGCACTGGTGGTCTCCCAGAAGACCAGGCGGAGATCGGCGGGATGGTCCATGTGGATATCATGACTTTCTTATCCTGAAATATCCAGGGCCCGCCCTCTTCTGGGACTCCGCATGCGGAAAACGCATCATGAGCCCGCTTCCGGCGGAGCCCTCGCGGCCTACCCTGGGCCCATGTTCATGCCCCACGCCCAGGACTTGGCGGTCTCCGCCAGCCAGCGCCGCCTCCAAGACATGCTGACCGAACGGGCCCAGCCCGGGGCGGACACCGTCGCCCTCGACCAGCGGATCCGCGACCTGTTCGAGGAACGGTGGGCGGTGATGTTCACGGATCTGTCGGGCTTTTCCCGGCGGGTCGCCGAATTCGGCATCATCCACTTTCTGGCGGTGATCCAGGAAAGCCTGCGGCTGTTCAGCCCGGTCATCGACGCCCACGACGGCATCGTCCTCAAGGTCGAGGCGGACAGCCTGCTGGTGATCTTCCGTCGCCCCGAGCGAGCCCTGGCCTGTGCCCGGGCGATGCAGGCGGCCTGCGCCGCCGCCAACGCCGACCGGGCTCCCGAAGACCGCGTCCTGCTATGCGTCGGCCTTGGCTACGGCGATGTGCTGCGGATTGGCGATGACGACGTCTTCGGCCCCGAGGTCAATGCCGCCAGCAAACTCGGAGAGGACATCGCCAAGGCCGGCGAGATCCTGGTGACCAGTGCCGTCCACACCGCCTGCCCGGATCTCGGCCCCTGGTCCCCGGCCCGAGAAATCCCGGCCGGCACCACTGAGGCCTGGGCAACCCGGTAATTCGACGAATCTTTGAGGAACAGGAGGACGGTGAGGGAGTTGAGGAGTAGTTGAGGGGGAGTGGCTGAGGCTTGCCCTTTCGGGAAAAACTTGGCGTTTCTCAACGGCTCCTCAACTCCCTCAACGCCCTCCTGTTTCGGGTATTCACCACTCCGCTTCGCCATCGATGCGGCGGAAGAACACCTTGCCGTCGCCGATTCGGCCGGTGCGGGTAACGGTGCAGATCAGGTCACCGACCGCCGTCAGCTGATTCGCTTCCAGGACCCCGGTGATGGCCACCTTGGGCAGCACGTCGAGGTGGTACTCGTCGCCGGCATAGGATTCCAGGTGGCCCTTCTGACGGCCATAACCCCGGACCTCAACCGCCGTCAATTCCTCGACCAAGCCGCTTTCCAACAGGCGTTGGCACAGCACTTCCGCCCGCTGGGGTCGCACGATGCAAGTCATGGCCAGACGCATGACACCACCTGAACGATGTGCGCCTCGCATGCAACCGCACGGTTCACGTCCGCCGGGATCCCCTAGGCTGGCTCCACGATGATCCCCTCCACGCAGTCTGCCGTTCAGCTTGTCGGTGCCGACCAGCTCACCCTCACCCCGAACAAGGTCGTGCCGACCCCCGGCGCCACCCAGTTCCTGGCCAAGGTGGAATGCGTCGGTCTGTGCCAGTCCGACATGAAGCTGCTGCACCAGTTCAACGGCCACGTCCGCAAGTCGCCGGTCCTGGCCCACCTGGGCGAGGAGATTCTCAAGGACATCCCCAGTTACGTACCCGGCGACAAAGCCACCGTCCCCGGTCACGAAGTGGTCGTGACCATCGTCTCCAAGGGCGCCAAGGTCAGCTCCGTGGAACAGGGTAAGCGCTACCTCGTTCAGGCGGATTTCCGTGACCTCAAGACGGCGTCGTCCAACGGTGCCTTCGGCTACAACTTCGAGGGCGGCCTCCAGCAGTACGTGCTCCTCGACGAGCGCGTGACCATCGCCAAGGACGGCACCAGCTACCTGATCCCGGTGCCCGACGAGCGCGGTGCCAGCCAGATCGCCCTGGTCGAACCCTGGGCCTGCGTCGAGGACTCCTTCATCGTCCGCGAGCGCCGCACCCTCAAGGCCGGCGGCACCTGCCTGCTCGCCCTGGCCCCCGGGGCGACTCCGGACATGACCGGCCTGGACTGGACCATCTGCGGCAAGCGCCTGGTGGTCGGCGGCGACATCCTCGGCTTTGACCGTGTCGAGATCGACAGCCTCGCCGCCAAGAGCATCGATGACCTGGTGGTCATTGGTGGCGACGCCGATCTCCTCGATCGCCTGTTGCCCCTGCTGGCCAACCACGGCGTGGCCGCCCTGGCGATTGCCGGCAAGCGTTACCGCCGGCTGGTGAAACTGCCGGTGGGCCGGGTCCATTACGGCAACGTTCGCGTGGTCGGCACCAACAGCTCCCGCCCCGCCGACGCCTACGCCCGCATCCCCCAGAGCGGCGAGGTCCGCATCGGCGACCACGTCCAGATCGTGGGAGCGGCCGGCCCCATGGGCCAGATGGCGACCATCCGTCTGGCCAGCCTCGGCCGGGGCCTGTCCATCGAGGCCTTCGACCGCAACGGCGCCCGCGTCGAGACCCTGCGTCAGAAGGCCGAGCCCGTAGCCCTGGCCCGGGGCGTGCAGCTGCGCTGCTTCGATGCCACCGTCGACAGTCCCGCCGCCTACCCCGACTACACCATGATCATGGTGCCGGTCCCGGCCCTGGTCAGCACGGCCGTCAATTCCAGCCGCCCCAAGGGCATCATCAACATTTTCGCCGGCATCCCGGCGGATGTCTGGGAACCGATCGACCTCGACCTCTACATCGGTCGCGGCCTGTACATGATCGGCACCAGCGGCTCGACCATGGAGGACATGAATGCCGTCCTCGACAAGGTCCTGGCCAACACCCTCGACACCAACCTGTCGGTGGGCGCCGTCAGCGGCATGGCCGGGGCAATCCAGGGCCTGCAGGCGGTCAAAGCTGGAACCATGAACGGCAAGATCCTGGTCTACCCGGAACTGGCCGACCTGCCCCTGCTGGAACTCGACGAATTGGCCGAGCGTTTCCCCACCGTCGGCGCCAAACTGGTGGGCGGTGGCTGGACCCGCGACGCCGAGGTGGAATTGCTGAAGGTCGCTGGCAAACGCTGAGACTCGACCTGCGGATCGTCAACGGCCTGCCCATTCCCGGTCCACTCCGGGGATTGGCAGGCCGTGGTGTTTCCGGATCCTGGCACCATGCGCGACTTTTGGGCTCAACAGGATGCCGCCCGGCGGGCCAGTCGCTGGCTAGCAGGGCTGTTGCTGGTGGCGGTCGTGGCCGTCGTGGCGGCCGTCGATGGCCTGACCTGGTGGCTGTGCAATCTGGGGCACCTCGCCCCTGAGGACCGCTCCACCCTGGTGGCCATCGCCACCGTCACCACCCTTGTCCTGATTCTTGGTGGAGCGGCGTGGCGGTTCTGGCAACTGCGGGGCGGTGGCAGCGCCGTGGCCCTGTACCTGGGGGGTCGGGAAGTGGTGCGAACCGGGGCCGATGCGGCCCAGCGACGGCTCTTGGATGTGGTCGAGGAAATGGCCATCGCCAGCGGTCTGCCGGTGCCATCGGTCTATGTGTTAGAGGAAGAGGGCATCAACGCCTGCGCCGCCGGGTATCAGGCCGAGGATGCGGTGTTGTGCGTGACCCGGGGGGCGTTGAACCACCTGACCCGCGATGAGTTGCAGGGCGTCATGGCCCATGAGTTCAGCCACATCCTGAATGGCGACATGGGGTTGAATTTGCGGACCCTGTGCCTGGTCCACGGCCTGCTGGTGATCAGTCTGACGGGCCGACTGATGATCGAGGTGTCCCTGGATGGTCACCCCAGACACCAACTTGGCCTCCGGCGGGACCGTCGGGGGGATCTGGCCCTGCTGGGTTTCGGGGTGGCGCTGGCACTCCTTGGGCTCATCGGCTGGTGCGCTGGCCTAGCGATCCGGGCGGCGGTGTGCCGCCAACGGGAACTCCTGGCCGATGCCCATGCCGTGCAATTCACCCGCCACCCCGCCGGCCTGGCCGGGGCCCTGGTCAAAACGCTCGGCCTCAGCCGGGGCTCCCTGGTCGTGAATCCGGCGGCGGCGGAAGCCGCCCACCTGTTTTTCGCTCGGCCCCGGCGGGACTGGTGGGAATTCGGCGTGGACACCCACCCCCCTATTCAGGAACGGATCCGCCGGTTGGACCCGGCCTGGGATGGCCGGGTGCCCGAACTGGTGAGCTGGAGACCCGCCCGGGAGGAACCAGCCCTGCGGCCCCAGGTCGCCCCAGCCCCGGCCCCAATACCGACTGCCGCTCGGGTTGGCACGTTCTCCCCCGAAGCCGTGGCCTTTGGTGCCCAACTGCTGGCCCTGCTGCCCCTGACCCTGCGTACCGCCGTGGGCGAGGCCTCCTCCGCCCAGGCCGCCGCCCTGGCGGCCCTGCTGCCCGCCGACCACGCGGCTTGGGGCAGCCTGTCGGATCGCCGCCTGGCCGAGCAGGGGCGAGCCCTGGCTCGCCACCTGGATACGGCCGGAAGAGCCGCCGGTCGTCTGACGCTGTTACATCTTTGTCTGCCCGCCCTGCGTCGCCTGTCCCCCAGCCAGAGCAAAACCCTGGCGGGCCACATCGAGGCCATCACCTGCCCCGAGTTCGCCGGGGCCGTCCTAGCCCAGGTGCTGCTGCTGCACCTGCGGCCCCCCGAAGCCAGCCCCACGATCTTTCACGCCATGACCCCCCTGATCGGGGATTGCCGGGTGTTGCTGTCGGCCCTGAGTGCGGCCGGGCGCGGCGATACCCCCACGGCCTTCCGGGCGGCCTGGCCCCTGCTGCTGGTGCCCGGGGCCATCCCCGATTTGGCCCCGACCGACCTGACGGCCGTGACCACGGCCCTTGGCCGCCTGCGCCGCTCCAACGGTGCCATCAAACGCCGGTTGGTAGCCGCCTGCGCCCAAGCAGTGGCTGCCGATGGTCAGGTGGACCCCGCTGAGGCGGAACTTCTCCGCCTGGTGTGCGACGGCCTGGGCTGCCCCCTGCCGGCCTTCGGCGGGCCCCGCTGAGGGATCAGGCCAGGTCGAACAACAACACCTCCGCCGCCGTCTGGGCGGTGATGGTCACGGCGTTTTCCTGGGAAATCGCCGCCCCGTCCCCGGGCTGGAGGGTCGTGCCATTAACCGTCAGGGTGCCCCGGGCGACCTGGACCCAGGCATGGCGACCCGCGGCCAGGGGATGGGTGACGGTGGTTCCGGGGGTCAATAGGGCGGCCCGCAGGTCGGCGTCGGCGCTGATGGGCAGGGCCGACGTACCCGGCGTGCCCGAGGCGATCAGGGCGAACTGGTTGGTGCGATCGGTTTCGGGAAAGACCCGTTGATCATAGGCCGGGGCCAGGCCCCGGGCCCGGGGTTGGAGCCAGATTTGCAGCAGATGCGCGGTCTCCGTCTGGCTGGGATTGAACTCGCTGTGTAGGACCCCCCGCCCGGCGGTCATGGCCTGGATCTCGCCGGGGCGAATCGTTTCCTGGGAACCCAGGCTGTCTTTGTGGGCCAGGGTGCCGGCAATCAGGTAACTGATGATTTCCATGTCGCGGTGGCCATGGGTCGGGAAGCCGCCGCCGGGGGCGATCAGGTCTTCGTTGATCACCCGCAGACTGCGGAAGGCCATGTGCTCCTCGTCGTAGTAGTCGGCGAAGGAGAAGGTGTGGCGAGAATCCAACCAACCATGGTTGGCGTGGCCACGTTCAGCGGAGGGGCGGACGGTGATCATGACATACCTCTGCTGGAAATTTACTGTTTCAACAATCATTGTCAATACGCTCATCTACCATCTGGAGCCGCCAGGCTTCGCCCCAGGATGCCGCCCCATGGCCGACCCCCTCCTCAAGCATGACGGCAACCTGCGCTTCGCCGGTTTTCCCATTACCGGCTACCCGGTGGATCCCCAGGCCCTCGGCGAACGGGTCAAAGCCCTCCTCGATGAGCAGGAGATCGACACCTACGGTGCCCTGACCCTGTGGTTCGGCTCCAGCCCGGAACATGAGGAACCCGCGCGCTGGGAGGGCCTGGTGGGCTTGGCCTGCACCGGCTTTCCCCGCCCGGTGGAAGGCATGATGGTGGAGGACTACCGCAATCTGTCGGCCCTGTCCCTACCCCACAGCGGCCCCATCAAAGACCTGGGCCGCACCTGGCGCCGCCTCGCGGACCACGGCCAAAGCCTGGGCCACCGCCTGCGCCCCTACTGGCGTCTGAGCCTGCGGGCCCGCCGCCTGGCCGATGGAAACCTGCTTCCGGTTGCCGATGTCGCTGTCTTCCTCGATACCTGAGGACCTACCGCCAGTCCCGCCGCGCCGACCCTGGGCCCGGTGGGCCGCCCTGGCGGTGGCCGCCCTGCTGCTGCTCGGGGGTGCCTGGCATTGGTGGTCCATCACCGGCCGCGACACCACCCCCATCCGCTGGGAGGATCTGGTGCCCCCGGCCAGCACACCCCTGCGACCGTGGAACGTGATCGTCATCCACCACAGCGCGAGCCGAAAGGGCAGCGTCGCCGGCATCGACAACGCCCACCGCCAGCGCGGCTGGGATGGCATCGGCTATCACTTTGTGATCGGCAATGGCGAAGGCATGCGCCTGGGCGCGGTCGAACCGACCTTCCGCTGGCGGAACCAGCGGGAGGGCGCCCACGCCGGGGGCGGGGCCCAAGGCCGTCCCTTCAATCAACTGGGCATCGGTATCTGCCTGGTCGGCCAGTTTCAGGAGGACCAGCCGGATTCCTGGCAAGAGGAACGATTGGCAGACCTTATCGCCGAACTGATGCACCACCTCCCCACTCTGGGGGCCGCCCGGATCATCGGTCATGGCGACGTCCCGGGGAAGGATACGGACTGTCCGGGGAAACACCTCGACATCGACCGCATCCGTTACTTGGTGCGTCAACGGATGTAATGGCCCCGAGGGCCCCGGCGGGATGACCCTTTGACAGGACACCCGCCCATGGGGTATGCTGGGGGATCCATGGACGACGCCCGCTTTGTGCAATTGGCCCTGGAGCAGGGGTTCGTCACCCCGCAACAGGTTGAGAAAGTCCGTCAGGAACAGCACGTCCTGGCGGATCGCGGCATCGAGGCCAGCCAGTGGTTTCTCCTCCAGGACCTGGGCTTCGTCACCGAGGAACAGGCCAAACGACTTCGCAAAGGCATGTCCTCCAGCACCCTGCGGGCTCTGGAGGTCGATGGCTACGTAATCCAGGGCCGCCTCGGAGCAGGGGGAATGGGTGATGTCTTTCGGGCCGAGAACGCCCAGGGCCAGGCCGCGGCGGTCAAGTTGCTCAACACCAAGTACTCAACCAATCCGGAATACGTTCGCCGCTTCGAACGGGAGGCCCGGGCCGCTGAACGCCTGGACCATCCCAACATCTGTCGGGGCCGCCAGCATGGTGAAGTCGCAGGACACCGATTTCTGCTGATGGAATTGGTCGAGGGCCCCAGCCTCAAGGTCCGCCTGCAGGAACAGGGCCCCCTGGACGAACGCTCGGCCCTGTGCCTGCTAGAGCAGATGGCCGACGGCCTTGGTCATGCCTGGGCCAAGGGCGTGCTGCACCGGGATGTCAAACCGGCCAACATCCTCCTCGGCCCGGCCCGGCCGGGGCACGATGAACCATTTTGCGCCAAAATCTGTGATTTTGGCCTCGCCAAACTCTGGCAGGACGGGGACCACGCCGACGAAGACAGCCGGGGCGGCCTGACCGGCGCCGGCCTAGCCCTCGGTACGCCCCATTACATGTCGCCGGAGCAGGCCAGCGGGGCCCATGACCTCGACCAGCGGTGCGACATCTACGGCTTGGGCGCGACCCTCTACCACGCCCTCCTCGGGCACACGATGTACTCCGGCAAAAGTTCGGCGGTCATCATGTACAAACAGGTGACGGAACAGATCGACCTGGGGGCGTTGCGTCTCAAGGGTGCTCGCGAACGCCTGATCGGGCTCCTAGAGCGCATGCTGGCCAAGGACCGGATGAAACGCCTGGCCACCTGGGCTGCCGTTAAGGCGGAAGTCCAGGCGATCCGCATGAACCTGGAACGTCCCGTTTCCGAGCCCCATCGCCGGGCGCGCCCCTGGGGCTGGATCGCGGCGGGCGGTGCGGTGGCTGCGGCCGCCGGGCTGGTGGCGGTCCTGGCCCTGCCAGCGGCAATCCCCACCGTCAGTCCGGAATCCTTCGCCCGTCATTTGGCGGACCTGGGCCTTGGAACGCATCGCACCCTGCGCCTGATGCCTGGGACCTACGACCCCATGGTCCTCGGAGCGATCCACGCGGATCTCCATCTGGTGGCCGCGGGCCCCGGCGTGCTAATCGACGGCGGCCGAGGCCCCGGCCTGCGGATCGATGCCGGAGCCCGGGGGCTGGAGCTATCCGGGTTAGAGATCCGGGGACACCCCGCCCTCCTGGTGACCGGAGGAGCCGTGACCTGCACGGGTCTGGTTCTGCGGGGGTCGACCGGCCCGGCCGTGATCCTCCAGGGTGGGGCATTGATCACCAACGGCGGCCAGGTGGTGGGCGGCCTGCGCTCGGAAGGTCGGGCCGAAGCCCGCATCGACGGCACCATAGTCACGGGCCCGGTCCTGCTGTTGGACACGGATTTCTCAGCCCAAGGGTCCACCTTCAACGGCCGGGTAGCCGGCAGCCTGGGACAGCTCCGTTTGACCCGCTGCCGAATCGATGGTGGCGGTGCCGAGGAGGCGTTGCGCCTAGAACGCGGCACCGGCCTGGAAGCCCGCGAACTCACCCTCGAGGGCGCCCGGGTCGGCCTATCCGGCTCCTTGGCCCTGGCTCCGTTGATCCAGGACCTCCACATCCGGGCCACCGACCAGGGGATCCGCTGGATCGGCCCCGCGGATCCCACCTGGTCGTGGAATCGCCTCGATATCCAAGCCCCCATACGCGGCCTGCCCGCCGGTCTCGACCGTCCCTGACCATACCCCCTTGCGGATTTCCAAATCTGCAGTGTAGACTCCTGTGAAAGGCCCACGCCATGCCAAAGAATGTCCTGGTTGTCGACGACTCCGCCATGATGCGGAAGATCGTCATTAAGAACCTGAAAGACTGCGGATTCGACGTCGTCGTGACGGAGGCCAACGATGGCCTGGAAGGGCTTGAGAAATTCAAGGCCGGCGCCTTCGACTGCGTCCTCTCAGACTGGAACATGCCCAACATGGACGGCCTGACGATGGTGAAGGAGATCCGAAAACTGGATCCCACCAAGAAGGTCGCCGTGATCATGATCACCACCGAAGGCAGTGCCGATAAGGTCAAGGACGCGGTTCTGGCCGGGGCCAATAACTACCTAGCCAAGCCGTTCACCCCGGATCGGTTTAAAGAGAAACTGGCCAAAATCCTCGGATGATGGCCATGCCGTCCTTCGAGATGCCGGCGGGCATCGACCCACTCCAAATCACTCTGCTCGCGGAGCAGATCGGCCCTGAGGGCGTGCAGGAGGTGGTGGCCGAGACCCTGGCGGCCATGCCAGCGGAATTGCACCTTCTGGGCCGCCAAATCGACGACGGCCTCGTGGCGATCTACCCGAAAACCGCCCACCGGATCAAGGGCCAAGCCTTGACCTTCGGCCTGCGGGCCCTGGTCGCCCACTGCGACCACCTGGAGCGCTTTCCCAACGACGATCCGGCCGGGAGACTCGCCCTGGTCCTGGCGGCCTGGGATCAGGCCAAGACCTGGCTCCAAGACGCCGCCTAATCCTCAGGCGCGCCGACGAGGGCCGGATCGGCCGGTCGGCAGGGGTGCCAGGGCCCCATCCGCCACCTCGCCCCGCTTCCAACGCGCATACCCCAGGGCCGCGACCATCGCCCCATTGTCTGCGCAATGTCGCGGCTCTGGCATGAGCAGCGTCCAACCCCGATCCGTAGCCTCAGCCTGCAGGCGGGCCCGCAGACCCCGGTTGCAGGCCACCCCGCCCCCCACCGCGATGACGGTCACCCCGGCCTGCTGGGCCGCCTCGATCAGGGCTCCGGCCAAGCTGTCGACCACCGCAGCCTGGAAACTCGCACAGGCGTCGGCAATACCTGCGTCCGACAGCGTCAGCGGCTGCCGACCCTGGGGACCCCTCACCGCATAGAGGAAGGCCGTCTTGAGCCCGGCAAAGGATAAGCGCAGGGACCCATCCCCGAGGTAACTGCGGGGCAATCGAATGGCCTTGGGATCACCGCCGGCGGCCCGCTGATCAACCTGAGGTCCGCCCGGGTAGGGCAAACCGAGGAGGGCTCCCGCCTTGTCAAAGGCCTCGCCGGCGGCGTCGTCGATCGTGCCCCCCAGGAGCGTCATGCGGCCCGGGGCATCGACCCGATACAGATGGCTATGACCACCGGAGGCCACCAGTCCCACCAAAGGATAGGGGACCTCGGGCCGGCCCAGGTGGATGGCCGCGAGGTGGGCCTCGATGTGATCGACTGCCACCAGGGCCTTACCCCGGCGCAAGGCGATGGCCTTGGCGGCCGTAACACCGGTCAACAGGCTGCCAACCAAGCCAGGCCAAGCCCCGACGGCCACCGCCGCTAAGTCATCGACCGTCGCTCCGGCGTTGGCCAAGGCACGCTCCACCAGGCCCGGCAGAGCCCCGACATGGCCCCGCGCGGCGATTTCGGGCACGACCCCACCCCAGGTCGCAAAATCATCGGCCTGACTGGCCACGGCCTCGCCCAGGACCCGCCAACCATCGGCCACCACGGCCACGGCAGCGTCGTCACAGCTCGTCTCGATACCCAGGACCAGTTCCATGGCGCGAGATCATGGCCCGAGCGGGGGCGATCACCAAAGTTCATACGAACCCACCCTGGGAACCCAAGATTTTTTAAGCACCCCTTGCGGAGCTGCGGATCTTGGGGTACCCCTTCCTTGAACGGCGAGCACTTCTCGCTGCGAGATACCGCCATGAACTCTCCCCGCTCCATCAACGTCGACTACATCAACCCGTTCATCGAAGCCACGATCAACACCTTCCAGACGATGGTGAACGTGGTTCCGACGCGCGAGAAGGTCTTCCTCAAAGGCGAAGGTGAGGAATCCTACGGGGTGTCCGGCATCATCGGCCTGGCGGGCGAGGCCACGGGTTCCGTGGTTCTCAACTTCCCGGAACAGGTGGCCATCGCTGCCGTTGCCAAATTCATCGGGGAGGAGATCAAGACCATCAACTCCTCGGTCGTCGACGGCGTGGGCGAATTGACCAACATCATCGCCGGTGATGCCAAGAACCGGCTGATGCAGAAGGGCTACAAGTTCGAAATCGGCCTCCCCAAGATCGTTACCGGCCGCAACTACATCACGGCGCAGAAGACCACCGTGCCGTGCATTGTCATCAGCTTCACGAGCGAAATGGGCAAGTTCTCGATCGAAGTCAGTCTCAGCAAATCCGCCTGATCCCGCTCCAAGGACTCGCCATGGAGGCCGCCCCGGCCACCGAAGACGTCGGCATCAGCCAGGTCCTGGTGATCGGTGATCCGTCCCCGTCGGCCTGGTGGACGGGCCTTGCTCTGGGCCCCGGATTGGTGGTACGGGCCCATGCTTCGGTCCCGATTCCCTGCATCCCCGGCACCTTCGATGTGATGGTCGCGGTTGGCGAAGAGCACCTGGGCGCCCTTCAGCGACTGCAGGCAGAAGATCCGGATTGTGTCCGCATCCTGGACCCGGGCTCCGCCACCACCCAACGTCTCATGACGCTCGTCAATCAGGGCCTGGCAGACCGCTTATGGTCCACCGGCCAAGATGCGTGCGGTGCGGCGGAATTGCTCCGCGATGCGGTCGAGGAATCCCTCCTGCGGCGCCACAATCGCGCCCTGCTCGACGAATTGGCCCAACGCAATGGCGAACTCTTAGATTTCGCGGCCAATCTTGAGCGGCTGATTGAGGAGCGCACCACCCATCTCCGGGAAGCCCATCTGCGCCTTCAGGCCCAGCAACAAACCATGCTGCGCCTGGAAACCCACGGGATGCTGACGCACTTGGCCCGGGGTCTGGCCCACGAGCTCAACAATCCCCTGGCAGCGATCCTCGGCTTCGCCCAACGCCTGCGCCGTCAGACCACCGATGAGGACACCCGTCGGCGGCTCCAGGTAATTCTTGATGAGGTCGAACGCTGCCGCCTGCTGGTGGATCAGATTCGCCGTCTGGCCGCGCCCCTGGACGAGGAAATCACGACGGTGGACCCGGCCGATGCCCTGGAGCAGGCCGTGGCCCGACAGCGCCAGGCCGGAAAGCTGCTGCCGACCATCAGTATCCACGGCTCGCTGCTCCCCGTTTTGGCGGCCCCGGGAGCCCTGGCCAGGATCTTGGAGGAGGGCCTGGATAACGCCGTCTGGGCCGGGGCCCGGTCGGTGGTGTTGGCCGCCGAGGCGGACCAGGGGCACATCCGGGTGTCCCTCGCCAATGATGGAGCTACGCCCTCGGCAGACGACGCTTTCAACGCCACCAAGCCGTTTTTCACCACGCGCGCCAATGCCGGTGCCCAGGGGCTGGGCTTGGCCGTGGCCGCGGGTCTTGCCCGGGAACAGGATGGGTACCTGGAACTGCTGCCCGGCCGCTGCGGGGGAGCCGTCCTGACCCTCCACCTGCCGGCCGGCCAGGTTGCCGCAACCCGTGCCGCGGCGGCCGCCGCCACGGCCGCCGCGGCCGGCATCATCCTGGTCGTCGATGACCAACCCCTCGTCGCCGAACTCCTGACCGACCTCGTCCAGGACCTGGGCTTCACCGTGCGGACCGCTGGCGACGTCCGAACAGCTATGAGCACGATCGCCGCCGAACCCGTAGCGGCCATCCTCACGGACCTCCACCTGCCGGATGGCACCGGCCAGGACCTGGCCACCCAGGCCGTGGGCCTACGGCCAGAATTACGGGGCCGGGTGGCGGTGATCACCGGGGATCCCGAAGGCGCCGGTAATCACCTGCCGGTGCTGGCCAAACCGTTCCGCGCCGAGCAGGTGGGGTATCTTCTGCACCATCTCATCAACCCCCGGACCTAAGTCCGCGGACCCCTGGACTTCCGACCCGCTGGGGGAACGTTCCGGCCGTGAGCGTTGCCCCTTTCGTCTTCCTGGCCGTGGCGACCACAATCCCTGGGGTTGAACCACTGGCCGAATCCGGCGCGGATCACGAGCAAGTTCTGGCGGCTTTGGTAGCCCTCGCCCAGGGAGACGCCAGGCCCCTCAGCACCCTGCCCCGACGCCTGTGGGACGAGCCGCCTGCCATACCGGACCCCCAGGATCCCGACCTCGGCAGACGTTGGACCCTGGTGGTGGCCCAGGCTCATCACCGGGGCCAAGATCCACCACTCCCACTTGCTCCGCCCCTCACCGCTGCCCAGGCCTGGGATCGGCCGTGGGCCGTGGGCGGGATGGACCTGTTGCGCCAGGCCGGCTGGCGAGCCTGGGATCGTGGACAATCTGAGGAGGCGACCCTGCTGTTCAGCATGACCTCCTCAGCTCCGGTCCTGCCTCCTGCGGAAACGCGTGGGGAGATCGGCAGCGGACGATGGATGTCGGGAACCCGCCAAGGACCCCGGCCAGGGATCGTGGCCACCCGACATTGGCTGCTCGGTCTGGACCCCTGGGACCGGGTGCGGTGGCAACGACGACTTGATGAGGGTTCCCGTGTTGCCGTCAGCCCCGGGGCCGCCGTCATCCTGGGACCTGCGGGGTTCTGGTTGGTGGACCGCCAGGGTCACCAGATTCCCCTTCCGCCAGCACCTCAGGATGCCAAGCCGGAAGCCGCCACTGCCGAAGGGGCGTGGTTCACCACCGCGAGCGGGCGACAACGGTGGTGGCTTCCGGTCGGTCGTCGGCCGACCGCACTGCCAAGCCCCGAACGTACTCTCGGACCACCCCTCGTGAGCGGGACCGTCAGCCTGTGGCTCGATGAAACCTCGACGCTCCGGTTCGAGGGCCCCCGCCTCACCGATCGCGTGGACCACGGCATCCCGCTGACGGCCCAGGCCCGCCTCGTCGGCAACCTCGGAGATCCGTGGGTTATGGATGGCCTTGGTGGAGCCTGGCGACTGGACGGTCCGCCCACGATCGACCTGCCACGACGGCCCCTTGCCCCGACCCCCACCGACCCGCGCCATCCCTTCGAGGCTTCGCGCCCTGGCCCAACCTGGCCCCGCAAGGAGCCCGATGGGAGTTGGCACCTCGGAGCCCAACGTCTCCAACTCCAACGCACGCCGGGCCGTCTAGGTGTGGTGTCGCGTGATGGCGACGCCCCCTGGGAAACCTTTTGGATGGCAGCACCAACCGACGAAGCCCCCGGGACCACCCTGCTCATCCGGGGGGATCGGGTCATTGTGCAGGAGGGCATGCAACGGTTTACCGTACTTGACCGTCTTGGTGGCCGTCGTCTTGCCACGATCGATCTTCCCGGTGCCGTCCCCGAACGGATCACGGTGGATGACGGCGGTGCCGTCGCCTGGTGGCAAGGGCCAGAACTCCAAGTGAGCCCCGCGGGCTCCGGTACTCCAACAACGTTTCGTCTCTCCGATCCCCTCGAAGTTGTCGGTATCCGGGACGGCTTTCTGGCATTAACGGCTGAAAAATCCTTCTGGATCCGCCCAGGCCACCCCCCGGAGTCGATCTCCACGCCGTCATGGCCCAGCACTCCCCACGCCCTACCAGGCGGCGTAGGGTATGGGGATTCCTGGTGGCCCTGGCGCTCCCACCTCCTTAGGCCGTAACCCGTATGAACCCATAATGGTCGGTGGCGACGCACGGTTCGCCCTTTGACAGCCACCCTGCCCCCCCCTAACTTCAGCCGCGACAGTCCCTCCACCGGCTTCACCAACCCAGGTGACGTCGGAGGCCTGGGAAACCACCTTCCGGGCCCGATCCATGCTTCTGATCAACCTGCTGCCGCCCGAGCTGCGCAAGAAACGCGGGGGAACGGACTTCAATCCGATCGTTCTCGCCGTTGCCGCGAGCGTGGTGCTTTCACTCGTTCCTGCCGGTACCTGGGCATGGATGAAATATGTCCGCCTACCCGCCGCCCGGGCCGTTCTGGCCGAACAGCAGGCCCTTCTGGCGGCAAAAACCGCCGAGGCCGAAGCGGTCGAGAAACTGCGAGCGCAGATCAGTGAATTCAAGGCCCATCGGGACCTGGTAATCGGCTTGTTGGCCCAAAAAATGTACTGGGCCCGGGCCCTGGACGAATTCGCGAATGCCATCGCCGGTCCCTGGACTGGATTTGAGGTGTGCTGTACCGATCTCCAAATCCAACCGGTAAGTAAATCCACCGGATCAGCCAACAGCCCCCGGGGCAAGAATGACACCAGCGTTACTTTCATGATGAAGGGGCGCTATAAATTGGTTGGGGAAGAAAAACCCAAATCTGGCGACTACGTCAAAAACTTCTTCAACGGCATCGAGCTCAGTTCCTTTTGGAAGAACCAGGGTCTCCAGGAAAAGCCCGAAAAGACCTACCGGGGCGATACCCCGGCCTGGAACGAGGATGTGAGCCGCGTGACCATTGAATTCAACCTCGATTGGCAGCGGGTGAAAACCATCGCCTCCTCCCCCTCCAAGGGAGTGAAGTAACATGGCTGCATCCCCCGCCCTGGCGACCGTGACTGCTCGTTACAAGGCCCTCCCCCGTCAACAGCAGTTGACCGTCCTTTTTGGCCTGCCTGCGGCCGTCTTCATTGGATTCGCCTACCTCTCATACCAGGCCGCCGGAGCCTTGGGCCGGGACCCCAGCTTGCCCGCCTGGGCCGCCCGTGACGGTGGAGTATGGGCCGAAATCACCACCACCGAGCAGGAAATTTCCCAGAAAGAAGCCGTGATCGCCCAAAAGGCGGACATCGAGCGCGAAATTGAAGGACTGAAAGGATCCATCCGGGCAGCAGAGGAACGCCTGCCCCGGGAGGCCGAGAAATCCAGCATGCGTGAGGCCATCGAACGCCTGGCTCGGGATATTCCGCCGGATATCGGCACGGTGCAATTTAAGGGTGTACGCATCCTGGAAGGTGACGACAAGGGCCAGGCCAAAAGTGCCTACCGAACCGTCACCTATCAAACAGAGATCCTGGGTGACATGAACGGGATCATCAAATATATCGATTCGATCGAAAAGAATCAGCGGTTCATGACCGTCCAATCCATCGCCATCAAGGCCGGTGAAGTGACCGCCGACACCAAGGTTGGCAAAACGGCCTACGCCTTGCACTTGGTGAAGATGGACCTCGTCACCTACGTGTACAGCGGAACATCGAAGGCTGGGGGGGCCCAGCCATGACCTCCCTCCCCATGCTTCCTGCTCTGCTGGTTCTTCTTAGTATCCCCTTGGCAGCGGCGGACGTGGTCGAAACCCCGAAACCCAAGGGAGCCACCTCCAATAAGCCCACTAAGAGCGCCGAGCTCTCCCAATTGGATGCTGAGGAACAGTGGGTCTTCGAGCCCAAGGTGGGTCGGATCGACGCCTTTTATGACCGGGAGCAGGTCCTGAAGGTCATGCAAGAACTGACCGCCAAGGGTCAGGCCGGTCTTGGTGAGGAAAACCTCACCCCTGCCGCCGGGGTCGGTAAATCCGACCAGGCGGACGCCATCCTGCTGGCGGGTCAGGAACAGACCCGCATTGAAGCCCTGATGGTTCAGCGAAAATACGAAGACGCCAAGAACGCTGCGGAAAAGGCGACCAAGACCCTGGAGCGTTTTGCCGACGTGCCGGAGATCGCCCGGGTCCTGGCCCGTATCAAGACCTACCACGACCAAGCGGATGACGCCCTAACCCGCAACGAGGCCCAGGCGGCCTTCGACGCCCTCGGCCTCAAGATTCAAGGCATCATGTGGGCCCAATCCGGGTCACGCTTGGTGATCTTATCCGGCGAGCCCAAAGCCCTCGGTATCAACGAGCGCGTGAAGGACTGCGTGATCATCAACATTGATAGCGACCGGGTCGACTTCCGGTTCCACTTTAAGCGTAAACGTTTTGAGTTCCCGCGCTACGTCGGCGAAGACGTGAAGGTGGTCAAATGACCTCTGGCTCGTCTGTCCGCTCCTCCACTTCCCCATCGAGCCTGCCCATGCGCCTGCGCCACCTCGTGATGTCCACCCTTGCCGCCGTGGCCCTGGCTACTCCGGCCCTGGCTGCCGACGGCTCCCCGGCCTCTGGTGAATCAGCCCAATTGCTGACCATCGAGACCAGCGACAAGGCCCTCGATACCGTCCTGCAGTGGATCAGCCGACGAGCGGGGGTGAACGTGGTCTGCAACGAGCAGGACCAGCCCCGCATCACCCTGCGCCTGTCCAATGTGACCTGGCAGGAAGCCGTGGCCCAGATTGCCACCAAGTACGACCTGGTGGTGGAAAAGCCTTCGGAACGCATCTGGATCCTGACCCGTCCGCCCAAGGTCCGCATGGAGTTCCAGGATGCCCGCCTGGGCGTAGTCCTGGAAGCCCTGGCCCGCCAAGCCGGCGTCAACATCGTGTTCAGCGACATCGACGCCGACAAGAAGATCACGATGACCCTCAACGGTGTCCCCTGGAAGGAAGCCCTGGACGTGATCGTCCGCGATGCCGGCTTCGCCTGGATCCAGCGCGAGTACAACATCATCCAGGTGGTGTCCCCGGATAAGTTGCAGAAGGACCTGACGACCCGGATTTTTGAGATCAACTACAAGAGCGCGGGAGATCTGAAGGATACCATCGCCTCCGTGGTCGGCAAAGAAGCCACGGTGGAGGTGCCCAAGGGCAGCAACTACCTGATGGTCACCGCGACCCTGCCGGCCCTGGAAAATGCCGCCAAGGTTCTGGAGCGCCTCGATACCCGCACCCGCCAGGTGAAGATTGAAATGCAGTTCGTGGAGTTCACGGACAGTGATGTACAACGGCTGGGTTTCGATCCCATCACCCTTGGCTTTGGCATTGAGAACTTCGGCACCATCAGCAGCTCCTTCCGGCCTTTCAATGCCACACCAACGGCCTCGGTCAGTGGCGACCGGACTTTGGCCAACATCCCGACCACGACCGGCAATATTACCGGCTCCTTCGCCTTCGAAGCCATTGCCAGCCTGAGCACCACCGAAGTCCTCCAGAAGCCCACCATTCTGACGACCGACAACCAGGAAGCCTCGATCACCATCGGCCGTGAAATCCACTTTGCGGAAGAAACGGTGACCCAGGACAACGGGACCACGGTTCGCAGCCTGAAGGAAGCCACCTCCAGCCCGGTCAAGGATGGCATCACCATCAAGGTGACCCCGCACATCACCGGCGACGGCTTCGTATCGATTACCCTCGATGCGGCCAACGAGGACGCGACCCTCGATACCTATTCGAACAAGAAGGACGAATCGGATCCCAACGCCAGCACCATCAAGCTGCCGACCAAGTCGACCCAGAACATCAAGACCACCATCATGATCCAGGACGGCAAAGTCGGGATCATCGGCGGCTTGCTGCGTGACCGGACGGTCGAGAAGCAAGCCCACATTCCCCTCTTGGGCGACATTCCGATTCTCGGCAACCTGTTCAAGAAGCGCGAAGACACCAAAGAGAAGCGCAACCTGACCATCTTCATCACCCCGCGCATCATCCACACGGATTCGAAGTCCGAGTTTGAGAAGCAGCGCGAGGCTCTGAAGAGTCGTCTCTCGGGCATCAAGCCCAAGGCAGTTGAGACCCCGGCCAAGCCGGAGTAAACGACCGCCCTACGAAGCACGGCCCACCAGGCCGGCTGCCTTCCGGCCTGGTAGGCTTCGCTTCTGTTCAGGAGCGCGGTCTCCCAGGCCGTTTCGCTATGCGGCTGACCAGCCGCCCCACCGACCCTGTCATCACGCCCCGGATCCCCCGCCCATGCCCATCGCCACCGCTGTCGTCGCCGATGATGAGATCCTGAACCGCGAATTGATGGCGGAACTCCTCCCCCGGCTGGGAATCGCGGTTCGCACGGCCAAGGATGGTGTCCAGGCCCTCAAGGCCCTGGAGGCGGAACCCGCGGACCTGCTGATCACCGACATCCGTATGCCGGGCATGGGCGGACTCAAACTGCTGCTCAAGGCCAAGGAGAAATGGCCCGAAATGCCGGTGGTGATGATGACCGCCTTCGCGTCGGTCGAATCCGCCGTCGAGTCCATGCGCCAGGGGGCCTACGACTACCTGATGAAGCCGTTTGGCCTAGAACAGGTCGAGGCCCTGCTGCTGCGCCTCAATGAACGGCAGCAGTTGGTGCGCGAGGTCAAAGTGCTGCGGGACGAGGTCCGTGACCGCCACCGGGCCCGAATTCTGCTGGGCACCAGCCCGGCCATGGGCGCCGTCATGGAAACCATTGCCCGGGCGGCCAAAGCCAACGCCACGGTCCTGATCAACGGTGAGTCCGGCACCGGCAAGGAACTGGTGGCTCGGGCTCTCCATGAGCAATCACCCCGCGCGGCGGCCCCATTTATCAAGGTTAACTGCGCCGCCCTGACCGAAACCCTGCTGACCAGCGAGCTGTTCGGCCATGAGAAGGGCGCCTTCACCGGCGCCGATGACCAACGCATCGGCCGCTTCGAGGCGGCCAGCGGCGGCACCCTCCTGCTGGATGAAATCAGCGAAATCAGCCCGGATCTGCAGGCCAAGATGCTGCGCGTGCTGGAAGAGCGGGAGATCGAGCGGGTTGGCGGCAACAAGCCGATCCCCGTCGACGTGCGAATCCTGGCCACCACCAACCGGGATCTATTGGCCGAGGCCAAGCGGGGCCGCTTCCGTGAGGATCTCTACTATCGTCTGAATGTGATTCCCGTGGCCCTGCCAGCCCTGCGGGAGCGGGCCGCCGACATCCCCACCATCATTCGTCACTACCTGAGCCATTTTAGCAAAGAGATGGGCGTCAAACCTACCCTCGAAGCCGATGGCGAAGCCCTGCTGGCCACGTACCGCTGGCCGGGCAATGTCCGCGAACTGGTCAACATCGTGGAACGCCTGACCGTCTTGTGCGGAGACGCCCCCATCGACGCCGCCGCCGTCCGGCGCTGCCTGCCGGAACTGGGCCGTAGCGAACCCACCACCCTGCCCAATCCCGATGGTGTTGGGACCGTTCTGACCCTCGACGACCTGGAACGCCGCCACATCCTGGCGACCCTCGACCGCCTGGCGGGCAACAAGCAGGCCGCCGCCGACGCCCTCGGCATCAGTAAGCGGACCCTGTGGGACAAACTCGCACGCTACCGCGTCGAGGCCGGGGATGCTACGGAAGCGCCAGTTTCCGGGGCTTGATTTGTGTTCAGATGATGCGTGCCCCCCGGGGACATCCCCCGAGGGATGGCTGATTGTTGCAGCATCAAACAGAACACTGGTCTTCATGACACTGAAATGGGGTCTTGGCAATCTGCTGCACGCCCCCACACTCCCCCCGCAACCAACCACATGCTGTGGAACCGCGTTAAGGCCTCACCGCCATGCCGGTCACAGCTGGGTTCGGGCGTCATCCTGTGGAGGGATGGCTACCCCGGGCCTCGAGACCTCACCCCCTGAGAGGAATCACCGTATGCTTCGTCGCATCGTCCCCGCCCTCGGCGTCATCGCCCTCGCTTCCCCCGCCGCCATGTCCCAGGAAATCGCCAAGGGCCTTTTCCTTGATGGCTGGATCGACACCATCTTCACCGTCACCGACTCCCAGTACGAGAGCGCGGACAAGAGCGCCAACAGCACGGCGGCCTTCAGCTCTAACGCCAAGGTCAAGATTGCCTGGAACGTGACCGACCAGGTCACCGGCAAGATCGGCGTGAAGTTTAACAACAAGGTGAGCTCAGCGGAGACCACTACCTCGAATACGGCCATCGACACCGACGGCGATGGGGTCGATGATAGCTTTGCTAGCGACACCACCACCAGCAGCGGCACCGATGCCTACCTTCAGGAAGCGTTCTTCAGCGCCAATGTCGGCAATGGCTTCAACGTGACGGCCGGCAAGTTCATCTCGTTTGTTGGCCTGCAGTCGGCTGAGCCCACCGGCCTGTTCCGCGTCGGCTACACCCCGACAGTCAAGCTCTACACCTCCGACGTCATCGGCACCTCGGTGGGTTACTCCAACGATGTGTTTTCTGGTGCGGTCTACATCCTCAATGGCAACGGCCTGACCGATGCGGTTGACGCCAATAACTCGGCCAATCCGTCCATGACGAATGTCAGCCAGACCCTCGGCTACGGCATCGACCTGACCTACAACCTGCCCGAGAAGATGGGCAATGTGAACTTCGAGGTTGCTTGGGACCCCGCCAACGAAGCGACCGGTTCTGATATCTACCAAGTCGGCTTGAACGCCACCGTCAAGCCCGCCGAGAAGACCACCGTTCTCGCCGAAGTCATCTATCGCGGCACCGTGGATGGCGCCATGAATGATGGTGAGCTGGACACGAAGGAAGACATCGCCTGGATGCTCCTGGCCAATCAGGTGGTCGCTACCGAAGGCATTCCCGCCTCGGTAACCGGCTCCGTCGGTCAGCTCACCCCTGGCTACAGCACCGACGGCAAGGCCGACAAGACCATGTCCGAAGTTGCTGCCGCCGTGCTGACCAACCCGTTTGGCACCAGCGCCTTCGGCCTGAACCTGGAAGTCGCCTACGCCTGGTTTGACGGCACCAAGGCTGATGCCGGCCCCGTCAATGTCGGCGGCACGACCGTCAGCCTCGAAGGCCTGATCGTCATCCCCTGATCCAACCCTCGCGGTTGATCGGTTGATACCCAACACCCCACCGGCCCCAGGCCGGTGGGGTGTTGTCATTTCCGGGGCCTTCCGCCCGCCGCCGAGGTCGCTAGGGTCCGGACTCCATGCATGTGCTGATCGTCGAAGATGAAGATGCGATCCGCAGTGCCCTGGTGCGGGGCCTGGGGCGGGGCGGGGATACTGTGGCTGCTGCCAGTTGTTTGGCCGAGGCCCGGGCTCGGGCCGCCCATCAACGGCCCGATGCCGTGGTGTCAGACCTCAAGTTGCCCGATGGCAGCGGGTTGGATCTGGCCCGGGAACTCGGTGTGCCGACCATTTTGATGACGGGCTACGGCACCTTTGATGATGCGGTAGCCGCCCTGCGCCTGGGGGCCATCGACTTTTTCACGAAGCCTGTGGCCCTGCGGGACCTCCGTAAAGCTCTGGAACGGGTGACCGTGGGCGTCGGAGCCATTGAGGTCGGCGATCCGGTGCTGGGGCGGGCGGTGTCCGTCCAGGGGGATCATGCCCGAATCGCCCCCTTCGGCGCCCATTCCTGGGGCTGGACCAGCGATGAAGGAGCTCGGGATGCCTTTCGCGGCCTGTCCTTGGCCGCACCCCGGCGGGAACACCGGCGAGTCTTGGCGGAACTCTGCCAGTTGGTCCCCGCCGGGCGCATTGCCATCGAACGCCGGGGCGGCCGGTGGACGGCCTGGCTCGATACGGGCGATCTGCTGCCGGATCACGGCGGCCTGACGGATGCCCGCCGTTTGCTGGAATCCCTCGCCGCCCGGGTCATTTGGCTGACCGATGGCGGCGTGATTGTGGAGATGGCCGATGGCTGACGATTACGTACGCTGGACCGGCAACCTGGTCGAGGACGAACTCCTTTGGCCCCAGGCACTTCCGGAAAGCCCGGTGATCGACCTGGGCGGGATCAACGCTATCGGCACCTGGATCCATGCGTGGTTCCGGGCCCGGCCCGGCCACGCCGTGGTCAATGCCCACCCGGAAGTCCGACGCCAACTCCAGGATGCGGGGGTGCCGATTCTGTTCCGCGATCCGACGGTGGTTGGGATCAGCGCCATCGAACGAACCGAACTGCTGGACGATTTCTAAGCACCCCCCCCTGGGACCGCGCGCCGCTGGCGCGCTCG
>CAIUVD010000305.1 GCA_903902515.1 uncultured Planctomycetota bacterium
CGGACCCCGGACCCCGGACCTCAACGGGTCTTCCCCATTGGCGGTTCCGGGCTGTTTCCCATACTCCGCCCCCATGTCTGACATCGAAGTCGCCGTTCTGTCGCGCAAGGTCATGGACCTCGAAGCGGATCTTGCGGCCCTGCGGCGGGGCATGGTCACCCAGCTGTCCGCCAACGGACGGCTAGTTAAGGCCCTGTTCGACCTCGATGACGCCCGTTTTGGGGGACGCCACCAACGGGTGGCCACGGAAGGGCGTTCACCGACCCAGGATGTGGTGCTGGCCGAACGGATCGCCGCCTCCCTGACCGAAGCCCTGGCCTCCGCCGAATTGTCCCTGCAGACGTCCGATCTGGCCCGGCATGAGGCCGAGGCCGCCGTTGCCCGGCTGGTGGAATCCCAGGCCGCCAACACCATGGCCACCGAGACGGCGGCGGTCCTGGCGGTTCGTGAATCCGAATTGGCCCGCCTTCAGGCCCAGGCCCTGGCGGACCGCGAAGCGACCGCCCGGCAGATTGAAGATCTGGTGCGGGCGGTGGCCCAGGTCCGCGAGGCCCTGGCCCGGGAACAGGACCTGCGCCGCGCCGACCGCGCCGAGGCCCGCAGTTTGGCCGCTGAAATCGAACGACTGGCCACCAGCGATCCCGAGGCCCGTCAAGCCAACGATCTGGAAATCACCTGCTCGATTCTCCACGACGCCCTCGAAGGGGAGGGTTCCCTCGACACCCTGACGGGGGCTGCGGAAGCGGTCCTGGTCGGCTGGTCCCGGGCCCTGACCGAGCGCGCCGCCTCCGCTGCTCAGGAACTGGCGACTCTGCGCTGGCAGGCCGATGAAGCTCAACGGAAAATCAGCGAGTTCCAGGCCGCCGCCGCTCGTCGCGCCGAGGTCGAACGGGCCGAGGCTGCCGCCCGCGAGGTGGTGACCCGGGAACTGGTGGAGACCCGCCTGCGGGCCACCGCCGCCGAGGAATCCCGGGCGGGCACCGAACGCCAATTGGTCCAGCGCGAGGCCGACCTGGCGGACACCCGGCGGCAGATGGAGCGCTTGGCGGCGGAATCCCACGGCCGTGAAGCCGAACGCGCCCGCCTGCAAGAGGCCCTACGGGCTGCGGAGACCACCGGCCGCGAGACGGTTGCCCGCATGCAGGAGGTCATCGACCGCGCCCGCCAGACAGCCCAGGAGGCGGACCACGCGGTTGCTGAGGTCCGCCAGCAGTTGGAGGCGGTGCGCAGCGAAGAACAGCGGGCCCGCAGCCGCAGTGAAGCCCTGGAGCGGGACCTGGCCCAAATCCGGGCTTCGGGGGACCTCCAGAGCAGCGAAGCGGATCTCGCCCGTCGCAATGCCCAGGCGGAGGCACAACGCCTTGGGGCCAAGGCCGATGCCCTCGACCGCGCCCTCGCCGAGGCCCAGGCGGGCCTCGCCGCGTCCCGCGAAGGGGAAAAGCAGGCCCGCGACCAGGCCGCCGCCGCGGCCGCTCGGGCGACCAAGGCCGAAGAAGCCCTCAATGCCACCCTCGGCACCCTCAACGCCGAGCGTGACCAGAAGGCCACCATCCAGGCCGAGCGGGATCGCCTCAAGGAAGTCACCGCCAGCGAACGCCGGCGTACCGAAAGCGAAACCGCCGAGGCCAAGGACCGGCTGCAGGCCGAACTCATCGCCCACCGCGAGACGGTCAGCGACCGCGATCGCACCCGGGCGGAACTGGCGGCGGTTCAGGGCGAGCTGTCCGGTCTGAAAGCCGAACTGGAACGCCGGGCCCAGGAAACCGGGGGTCGCTTGGCGGAGGCCGATCGTCGCCGGGCCGAGGCGGAAGCCGCCGTCCGGCGGCTGGAGGATCGCATCCTCGACCTCGAACGGACCCAGGCCTCCCTGGTGGCCGAGGTCCAGATGCTCACGGAACGGGCCGAACGGGCCGAGGCCGAAGCCGAGGTGCAATCGACCATCGCTGACCGTCAGGCCTCTCGGGCGGATGTCGCCCGGCAGGAGGTCCGCCGGGAATTCGAAGGTCTGCTGCGGGCCGCCCGGGATGCCGTTGAACGGGCCAAAACCCGTTCCACCGGGAGCGCCGGATGATTCGTTGCCATTTGTCGCACCTCGTCCTCGACGAGGAAGCGGACCAACAGACCGTCTTCATCACCGAAACCGGCAGCGAGCGGTGCTTTCCCATCACCATCGGCCGCACGGAAGCCCTGGCCATCGACCGCGCCCTCCGCGGCCAAGTGTTCCCCCGGCCCCTGACCCACGACCTGTTGATGGCCACCATCGTCGCCCTCAGCGGCCGCCTGATGGAAGTTCGCATCGTTGATGTCCGCAACGGCACCTTTTTCGCCGTCCTCGCCATCCGTCAGGATGATGGCTCCGAAACCGAGATCGACTGTCGCCCGTCCGATGCCCTGGCCTGCCTAGCTCGTCAACCCGGGACGCCCCTGCAGGTGGCGGAGGCGGTCATCGACGAGGTGGGATAAGGGTCAGGCTTGTAGCGATCAGCCGTCGCAGTTGCGGCAACCCGTCTCACGGTCGGCCCGTTCGCACACGAAACCAAGCCCGCCGCTGATGACGCGACGAACCGGCACGCCGGTGTCAGGGTGGCGCTCCAGGGCCCGGTCGGCCATGCGTTGGTCGATCTCGAACCGCTCCACGGGATCGCCCTCGTGCAGCGGAACGGTCTCATAGACGTAGGTGGGCATGGCTCAGGCCTTGCGGTCCTCTTCGAGGTAAAAGTCGCCGCTGACATGGGTGGTCCGCTTATCCCAGGCCGCCAAGAACTGGGCCTCGGTGGCGGCGAACAGCGGACTGATCTCTAGACGAGCTGTTGGCTCGACGGTGACGCCGGCGGCTTTCAGCCAGCGGGCGTAGAGACGGCTGGCGAGGTCCGTGGCGGTGGCCGGGCTGTCGGCTCCCGTGGCGTTCTTGACCGGAGCGAACTCCGCATCGCGGTCGATGGCCAGGCCGATGGAGACCTTGGCCTCGGGGATCAGGTCGAAGATGAAGCGTTCGTTCTTCCAGCCCGTAACTTCCTGAATCCGGCCATCGACCCAAGCTTTCAGGGGCTTTTTCGAACGGTGGAGGGGGAGTTTGTAGCCGTGGTCTGCCAGGCGGGCCAAGAAGGCCACGGACCAGCAGTGCATGGCCGGGGAGCCCCAGCGGTAAATCAGATCGCCCTGCTCGTTCTTGGTCCGGGTCTGCTCGGGGGTCAGTTCCGTATACTCGATGATCACGTCGTGGTTACCGACCTTCACCAAGTGGCCGACCTTCTCGTCGGGGTGGGCCTTTTCGAGGACCTT
The DNA here is from genome assembly GCA_903902515.1 of uncultured Planctomycetota bacterium. GTDB lineage: Bacteria > Planctomycetota > UBA11346 > UBA11346 > UBA11346 > CAIUVD01. The sequence continues at coordinate 3,283 of CAIUVD010000305.1, forward strand.
GGTCACGACTTCGGCCTTCTCGATGGTGGCGGCGCCCACCAGTGCGGGGTCATCCACCGGCACCAGGATGTTGTCGACCTGGATGAACACGACCTGTTCGATGCCCTCTTGGCGAAGCCGCGCCAGATTGCCGGACTTGACCAGGGCGGTGAAGCACCCGCCGTGGCCGTCGGGGTTCTCGAGCAGTTGGCCGGGGGCCTTAAGCAGGGCCCGGTCGTGCTGGTCGAGGCTTGGCACGGTGCCCTGGCTGAAGAAGCGGACCTGCTCTTTGGCCAGGCCGAAATGGCCATTGACCGCAAAGAACTCGCGGGTTTCGGTATCCGTCATGGGGCTGGTCATGACCAGGAACGGGACGGCCTTGCCGACGCGCCGGGAGAGGGAAAGGACCTTTTCGGCCTGGACCTGGTAGATGCTCTTGCCGCTGTGCAGGCCGATGGTGAAGCAGCCCTTCGGAGCGCTGGAGCCGAGGCGCGTGCCCTGGCCCCCCGCCACCATCAGCACCGCGACTTTCCCCGCCCGGTAGGCAGCTTCGCCGACGGTCGTCAGTTCCGTCTGGCGGCGGGTCTGCTCGGCCAGGTCCAAGACGCGGCTGGAGCCCACGGCTCCCGCCGTATGGACCGACAATTGGTGATGAAGTTCCGACCAATCGATCTCCGCCAACCGGGTCAGGTAGGCCGCCTGGGCGCCGGACTCGAGGCTTTCGATGCCCACCAGCAGGTGGGATTGATGGTGCTTGGTAAGCCGATCGGCGAGGGCGAAGTGGTCCATGGTCGACCAATCCTGCGAACGATCCATGGTTGCCAAGCCGGGAACCGCTCTATCGTGCCGCCCCACGCCCGGATAGCTCAGTGGTAGAGCAGCGCTTTCGTAAAGCGAAGGTCGGAGGTTCAAGTCCTCTTCTGGGCACCATCAACACCCCCGCCGCAAGCGGGGGTGTGTCGTTCCATGACCCCTGCCTACGCCCTGCCCGACGACGCCTTACTGGCGGCCTGCCAGTGCCAGACCCTGCGTGGCGGTGGTCCCGGGGGGCAGCACGCCAACCGCACCGAAAGCGGCATCCGGCTGGTTCATGCCAGTGGCGTCACGGCCGAATCCCGGACCCACCGTGAGCAACCCCGCAATCGGGCCGAGGCTTTGCGGGTTTTGCGGGTCCGGCTGGCCTGTGGCGTGCGGGGGACCGGTGATCCGGCGTGGTTGGAGCCCCACCGCCGAGGTGGTCGCCTGGTGGCCGGTCCGAACGCCCAGGACTGGCCTCGCCTGGTGGCGGTGCTGTTGGATGGCTTGGCCGAGGCCGGAGCCGACCTGGCCTCGGCCGCCGCCGGGCTGGAGCTGACTTCCAGCCAATTGGTGAAGGCCCTGACGGCAGACGGGGACGTTCTCCAGGCCGCCAACGCCCTGCGGGCGGCCCACGGCAAGGGGCCGATTCATGGCCGCTGATCATCGCTTCGCCGTCGCCGTTGGTGGGAATCGGGGTGAGGTCGCCGCGACCCTCAACTGGGCCGCCGCGCTCCTGGAGGCCGACGGACTGGTGCGGGTGACCATCCGATCGTCCCTCCACCGCACGGCCGCCGTGGGTGGGCCGATGGGCCAGGGGGATTTCCTCAACGGCGCGTGGGTCGTGACCACGGACTTCGGGCCCCACCAACTCCTGCACCGGCTCCAGGCCGTGGAAACCGCCTGCGGTCGGACCCGGACCATCACCTGGGGCCCGCGGACCTGCGACCTCGACCTGCTGCTGGCGGAGGATGGTCGGATCTGCGCCTCGTCGGTTCTCACCCTGCCCCATCCGCGCCTCCACCTGCGGGCCTTCGTCCTGGCGCCCCTGGCCGAGATTGCGCCCGATTGGAGGATTCCCGGCGTGGGTCAGGTCTCCCAACTTGCGGCGGCCTTGGCCGCGCCATTATCCTCCCCGGCTCCCGTCAAAGCCTGACCTGCATTCCTTGGGAATTCGGGTCTATGTTCGAATACATCAGCGAGCGTTTCGGTTCCATCTTCGATAAGCTCCGCCACGGCGGGCAGTTGACCGAGGACAACATCCGCGAAGGCCTGCGCGACGTGCGCCGGGCCCTGCTCGAAGCCGACGTCAATGTTGGGGTGGTCCGGGATTTCCTGGCCAAGGTCGAGGCCAAGGCCATCGGCACCGGCCTCATCGAGGGCGTGCAGCCCGGCCAGCAGGTGGTCCAGATCGTTCACGACGAACTGGTCGCCCTGATGGGCGAACCCGCCGCCGGCATCCCCTTCGCCGCCAAGGGCCCGACGGTCATCCTGATGGCCGGTCTCCAGGGCGCGGGCAAGACCACCACCTGCGGCAAGTTGGCGAAACTCCTGGCTGACCAGGGTAAGAAGCCCCTGCTGGTCGCGGCTGACCTGCAGCGTCCCGCCGCCATCGAGCAGTTGAAGGTCCTCGGGGCCCAGCTCGGCATCCCGGTGTTCCACCAGCCCGGCCTGACCCCGCCCGAGGTGTGCGCCGCCGCCCTGGCGGCCGCCGAGGTCCAAGGCCGCGACGTGGTCATCCTCGACACCGCTGGCCGTCTCCACGTTGATGACGACCTGATGGCCGAGGTCGCCCAGGTCCACAAGCGGACCAACCCGCACCAGACCTACCTGGTCCTCGACGCCATGACCGGCCAGGATGCGGTCACCAGCGCCAAGGCTTTTGACGAGCGGCTGCCCCTGTCCGGCGTCATCATCACCAAACTCGATGGTGATGCCCGCGGCGGTGCCATCGTTTCCCTGCGCGCCGTCACCGGCAAGCCCATCGTGTTCGTCGGTGTGGGCGAGAAGTTGGATGCCCTCCAACCCTTCCACCCGGACCGCTACGCCCGCCGTATCCTCGGCATGGGCGACATCCTGTCCTTCGTCGAGAAGGCCCAGTCGGCCGTCGACGAGCAGGCCGCCAAGAAACTCGAAGAGCGCGTCCTCAAGAACAAGTTCGACCTCTCGGACTTCCAGGCCCAGTTGCAGGCCATCACCAAGATGGGCTCCATCAAGGACCTGCTGGGCCTGATTCCCGGCGTTGGCAGCAAGTTCGCCGGCCTGTCCATCGACGAGTCGATCTTCAAAAAGTACTCGGCGATGATCGGCAGCATGACCAAGCACGAGCGCAGTCGGCCGGAACTTATCGACATGAGCCGCCGTCGCCGCATCGCCATGGGCAGCGGCACCAGCACTAACGATGTCCAGGCCCTGCTTAAACATTTCGAGTCCATGAAGAAGATGCTCGGCAAGTTCGGCGACATCCAGGCGATGGCCAAGAAACTGCCGAACCAGGGCGAGATGACCCCGGAGATGTTGGCCAATCCTCAGTCGTTCATGCCCAACCCCAACCGGCTGTTCACCACCCGCGAGGACAAGGACGCCATGAAGCGGTACCGGGATGAGCGGAAGAAGAAGAAGGCGATGGCGAAGAAGTCGCGCCGCTGAGCGGCGCGGTCCGGGGTCCGGGGTCCGGGGTCCGGGGTCATGCACCCCGATCCCGAACCACGGATACCGGACGGATCACGATGCTCA
>CAIUVD010000306.1 GCA_903902515.1 uncultured Planctomycetota bacterium
CCCATCGACCTGGCGGTCTGCGATCCCCAGTTCTGGAATGCCATGACCCTCGGGCTGATGCCCGTGGGCCTGACGGTGGCTGTCGATGACGGTCCCGCCGCCGCCCCAACGGCGGGGGATTGGGCCTGCGCTCCCCAGGGCGTCCTCAACCAGCCGCCCACCATTACCCACCGGAATGGCCGCACCGACCTCCCGACCATGGAGCCGGGCCTGTCCCTGGCCTCCTACCTGCGGGAGGTGCCCATGACCGACCCGGCATTCCTCGACATCGATGACCTGACGCCACGCCGCACGGAACTGGTGACCGACCTCGCGGATAATGTCCGCCCGGGCCAGGTGCGGGTGTATGAGGGATGGATCCACATCGTCCGGGCCGGGGTGCATACGTTTACCATGCCCCGCCGCCGGGACGGCCACGCCGGCCTCAATGAATTGCGGGCCGCTTACCAGAACCAGTTACGGATCGATGACGAGGTGGTGGTCCAACATGGTGTTCCCGGACGCTTGCCCCTCGGCCAGATCAGTCTCGGCATCGGGTGGCACCACCTCTCCCTGCGCCTCGGTTCCAGCCCGGGGAAGGTCGTGATCGGCTGGCCCGATGGCTCATCCACCGACCTGGGTGGCTCCTGGTGGTCCCGCCCCCGGACCGTCGGCATCCGTCCGGCGGGCCAGACAGCCCAGCGCACCCGCTACGAGATTTTCGGTGCCACCGAAGTTCGCCTCGACCTGCCGGACCTGGCCGGTGCCGTAATCCGCGCCACCACCGACGGCACCGTGCCCACGGCCACCACTCCCGTCGCCCCGGCGACCCTGACCATCGACCGCGACACGGTGGTCACGGCCATAGCCTTCCAGGACGGCCGCCCGGTGACCGCCCCCAAGACGGTGACCTTCGTCCGGACGGTCCTGCCCCAGGAGGGCCTGATGACGGCCATCGGCCCAGACCTGTGGGCCCGCCTGTCCGCCGAAGCCGGTGGCGTCCACGAGCTGCCGGGAGGCCTCCAGGCCATTATTCCCGGGGGCAGCACGGTGGTCGACGGGGCCCTACGGCTGGCCTGGGCCGACGCCGTGGGCAAGCCCCTGGTCGATATCAACCTCGCCAAGGGCGGGCCCAAGGGCCTGCGCCTGAACGGTCTCCGGATGCCCGACAATGCCCTGACGGTGGCCCTGCGGGTACGTACCTCCAACGACAGCGGCCGACTGTTCGGGCGCGAGGGCATCAATGCCTACGGCAAAGGCATCAAGACCCTCGGCCTGCGTCTCGACAAGGGCCGGGTGGTGGCCGAACCGGGCCGCCTGCGCAGCACCGCACCCGTCGCCCCGGGCTGGCGGACCTTCGTGATGAGTATCGATGACCGCCAGGCGGTGGTGTGGATCGACGGGCAGGAAGTCCTGCGCGGTGCTGGCTCCGCGATGCTGATCACGGACTCCCTCGACCTGTTGGCCGAGAACAGCGGCGACATCGGCTGGGCTCGGGTCTATGACCGCATGCTGGAAGCCTCGGAGGTGGCGGTGCTGGCCGGGGCACCCTGAGCCAGCGGAGCCGCCTTCACGGCTCCAGCACGAAGGGCGGTAGGTCGTCCCGCATGGGCGCCGGGCGCTCGCAAGTAGTGTGGAGATCGTAGGCCTGGCCGTCCTCCCCCGCGACGAGGATGGCGTGCATCACCTCCAGGGCGTGACCGGCGATCCGTTCGTTGGCCCGATGATCCCGTCCGCTGCGCAGGGCCGCAGCCAGATCGGCGACCCCAAGACCCCGCATCCCCTCCCGGTAGGGATGCGTGCGCTGATACTCGACCCACGGGTGCAGGCTCCGACGGGCGATGCGAACGACGCCGTCGAAGCGATTGGGATCAGGGACCTGAAGGGAGCCGGCGGTTCCGTAGAGTTCGATGGGGGGCATCGAATGGCCGCCCCCGACATCGAAGGACACCGTCAAACTGATCAACGCCCCCTGGGCAAACTCTAGCACCGCCACCACATGGGTCGGCACTTCGACCGGCATCACCGTGCCCCGCTTGGGCTGGCTGGTGATGGTGCGTTCGGCCTGGGTCCGGGCGGTGCGGGAGACCACCCGCCGCACTGGCCCCAGAAGCGTGATCAGGGCATGCAGGTAGTAGGGGCCCATGTCATGGAGGGGCCCACCACCTTTTTGGTAATAGAACTCGGGGGATGGATGCCACGACTCGTGGCCACCACAGAGCATGAAGGCCGAGCCGCCGATGACGGTCCCGATTAGGCCGTCATCCAGGTACTTCCGGGCCGTCTGGATGCCGCTGCCCAGCACCGTATCCGGGGCGCAGCCGAGGCGCAGGCCCCGGGACTTGGCGGAGGCGACCATGGCCGCTCCCTCCTCGGGATCGAGGGCGAAGGGTTTCTCGCCGAAGACATGCTTGCCGGCCGCCAAGGCGGCCAGGGCCACCGGGGCG
>CAIUVD010000307.1 GCA_903902515.1 uncultured Planctomycetota bacterium
AGGGGAGAGGGGAGAGGGGACAAGACAGGATCGGGGAGCGTGCTCCCGCGTGGGGAGAAGCCGGGGAAGACGAGAGTCCGGACAGCCAAGTGTCCCCTCTCTCCTCTCCCCTCTCCCCTCTCCCGTTCGTATCTTAGCGCTGCACGCGGGCCGACCCGCCCTTGACCAGGGCCTCAACCTCAGACTTCGACGCCATCGAGGTGTCGCCCGGGGTGGTCATGGCCAGGGCGCCGTGGGCCGCGCCGTAGTCGACGGCGGCTTGGGGGCCGAGGCCGGCCAGGAAGCCGTAGGCCAGGCCCGAGGCGAAGGAGTCGCCGCCGCCGACGCGGTCGAAGATCTCCAGGCGGCGGTTGGGCGCCTGGTAGAACTGGCCGTCGGCGTAGATCACGGCGGACCAGTCGTTGTCGCTGGCGCTGTGGACTTCGCGCAGGGTGGTGGCCACGACCTGGAAGTTCGGGTAGGTCTTGATGACTTCGGCGATCATCGACTTGAAGGCGGCGGGATCGAGGGCGCTGCGATTGTCGTCCAGGCCCTTCACCTCGAAGCCCAGGGCCATGGTGAAGTCTTCTTCGTTGCCGATCATCACGTCGACGTACTTGGCGATCTCGCGGTTCACTTCCTGGGCGCGCTTGGTGCCGCCGTAAGACTTCCACAGGCTCGGGCGGAAGTTCAGGTCGTAGGACACGACGGTGCCGTACTTCTTGGCGGCCTTGGCGGCGGCGATCACGACCTCGGGGGTGTGCTCGCCGAGGGCGGCGAAGATGCCGCCGGTGTGGAACCAGCGCACGCCCTTTGTGCCAAAAATGTCGTCCCAGTCGAAGTCGCCGGGCTTGACCTGGCTGATGGCCGTGTGGCCGCGGTCCGAGCAACCGACGGCGCCGCGAGCACCAAAGCCGCGCTCGGTGAAGTTGAGGCCCACGCGGGTGGCGCGGCCGAGGCCGTCGTAGGGCACCCACTTGATGAGGCTGGGATCCACGCCGCCCTGGAGGATCAGGTCCTCGACGAGGCGACCGACGGGATTCTCAGGAAACGCGGTGGCCACGGCGGTTTTGAGGCCGAAGCAGCGGCGCAGGCCACGGGCGACGTTGTACTCGCCGCCGCCTTCCCAGGCCGCAAAGGACCGGGTGGTGTGGATACGGCCGTCGCCCGGATCGAGGCGCAGCATGATTTCGCCGAGGGACAGGGCGTCCCAGGTCACGGAGTCGCGGGATTTGATCTGGAGGGTCATAGTGGGGCCAGAGTCTGGGGACCTCGGCCGGAGTTCCAAAATGATTCCGATGGCTCACCAATGTTCCGTATCACAGAACGACCGCCCCCTTCCCCCCCGGGATCGCGGGCGTCCCCGCCCGCTCGCACCACGATTACCTCCACCAAGCCCCCCCCGGCCCCAGCAATGCCCCAGGAGGTTACTGAGCAATGTCCGGTTCCACGAGCTTCGCCAGTTGTTCCAAAGATTCCTGCCACCCCAAATAGCACATCTCGGTGGGGATCGCATCGGGGATCCCCTCCTGCGTGATCCGCAGCGCCGTCCCGCACGAGACCGCTTCCAATCCCACCGTCACCACGATTTCGCCAGGCAAATTCGGATCCTCAAACACATCCGTATACCGGATGGTGGTCTCGGGGATCAATTCCAGGTACGTACCGCCAAAGGCATGCTGGTGGCCCGTGGTGAAATTCGTAAACGACATCCGAAAGCCCCCCGACACGCGGGCATCCATATGATGGACGCGGCAGGTAAATCCCGCAGGCGGAAGCCATTTCGCCATGGCATCGGCCTCCAGAAAAGCTCGGTACACCTTGGCGGGAGGCGCCTTGAGGATGCGGTGCAGGGTGATGGTTCCGGGCATGGCGGTGGTCTTTCAGCGTGGATGTTGGTTGGGATGCTGTTGATAGATGGTTAGGGGGGGAGGTCTAGTGGCCGAAAGGGGCTCGTGAATTCTGACTGTTTTTCTCTGGTGGCCTGGTCTCTTTGGAGGGGATCGTATCGGGGATCCCCTCCTGCGTGATGCGCAGCGCCGTCCCGCACGAGACCGCTTCCAATCCCACCGTCACCACGATTTCGCCAGTCAAAATCGGATCCTCAAACACATCCGTAGACCGGATGGTGGTTTCTGGGATCAATTCCAGGTACGTACCGCCAAATGCCTATTTCGTGGTCCATTCGTCAATGATACCGAAATGCCATTGCGTCATGGATGGTGGTTGGGGGGCTAGATCACTTCAATCGCCCCTCCAGACTGGTGGTTCGTTCACGGTGGCGTGGTTTTCTTGGTTTCCCCTTTTCCTGCAGAAAGGGCGGGTGTAAGATCACATTGCGGTAAAATACTCCAGGCAATGTGATCTATGCATGACATCACGGCTTCTGTCTACTTCATTGAAACAGAGTTGGGGACCGATGGTCCCTATGACATCGATGGCCTGCGTCGTTTGTTGGCTCTCGGTCGTCTCTCGCCGGAAGATCGGTTACTCAGATCCAGCGACCGGGAGGTGATCGCCGTCATTTCCCTCGTGCCGGATGCCGCGGAGCTTTATCGACGGATCGCCAGTGACCGCGTGGTGCGAAAGTCCTCAGACCGGCTTCGCAATGTGGATCAGCGCCGGCGGACACCCATGCCGCTGCCCATTGAGGTTCCCGAGGAAAGCCCAGGGGCTGCGGTTGAGCAAGCCGCCCTGCCACAAGATGGCACGGTGACACCGCCGCCGGTTAAGCCAAGTAGGCCCAATTCCGAGTCTCGGTCTGTTCGTCGATTTTTTCCAGGGATGGCCATCCTTATGGCCTTAGCCATTACGGTGTGGGTCTTCTCCATGGGTCAGCCGGATCAGGGGCCATATCCTCCTCTCGATATCCCGGCCTTGACCGCCACCGAGCTTGAGCATCTGCCTGATGGTGAGCTTCTGTCGCGAATTGAACAAGAATCCATGCGGCGTATGCTGGTATCGAATCTGGATCTTCGGGACGCTAGTTCGGTCTTGAGTCCGACGGTTCGACATCTCCTCACCTTGGTTGGGGGAGAAAATGTCATCCGCAGTTTTGGTCTTCAGGAACAATTGCGCATCGAGCGTGATCCAGTTATGGGAGTTTCGCGCTCGTTGGCTGCCATGATCGAGTCCTATCGAGCCTTGAACATGGAGGTTCCTGCCAATCTTTTGGCCCAAGCCCTGAGTTTGCCAGAGATCCAGGTGGAGTCACTCAGGAAGATCGATGCGCAATACCTTGAAGTGATTGACCGGGAAAGCACCGCAAAAATTATTGCGTATGCTAAGGCCCATCGCCGCGAACTTTTCCCAGATTTATTTTCGAAGGAGGTGTTGAATAATGGTAAATAACTGGATCTTGCGGTATGCTCAAATTGTTCATTTGAGAGCGTTCCTTTCGTGTAAAACCTGGCGAACGGGTAGTCTGCGTGCGTGGTAAGTGTTAGGAATCAATGGTGAAATTCGAAAGCATTTCCTTGTTTATACGTGTGCTGCTACTGTTAACGCAAGTTTTATTTCGGTCGTGCCACGTAAAGCCACGAAATGGACCTAGGGTGAGGGCATCTCCGAACCCGCCTTAAAGGACGGGCCGGTAGAGGTCCGAATTATTGTAGGCGGTCCGGGTCAAAAATCTGGCAACACGGCCATCGACAGCTAGAACATTCGCGTAATTCCCGCGACGGTGCCAAGGCCAGATGGCCGAACCGCAGGCAAAATACTCCAAATAAACAATGCCAGTGCTATCTCCAACCATGACGGTTTCGCTTGGATTACGGATGCTCCAAATGGGCGCTGGCCGAGAAAGGTTTCCCGATGAGATGCAGCCCCCCAGCAAGGCGCCATTGAATCCCATGGTGGTATTGTTTGCGGTTGGTGAGTATGGTTTGTTGCCATCGGGGCATAGGATTCATCATTTGAAATCTTCATCGCTTGAGAAGGTGAATGTGATATTTCCTAGAAAGAACCTTCATGGTCGGCGATATCGACAAAGGCGGCCATCCCTACCTGTCGTTGCTGATTTTGGCACTTCATCTGCTTGGTAACGAGCCTGATTTAATGGACAAGGGCAGCGTTATTGCCGCTAGTATGGCGATGACCATCAGGGGCTCGACGAGAAAAGCATCGGTCCGAGCCCTGAGCAACGTTGGTGGATGGGGCACGCCGAGTGCTATTTTGCAATCGCGTTGCCCTCTTTTCCCGCTCAATTGGCATAGCCATTTGCACGGACATGAGTCCACTTGGATTACAGAAGGCTTTGCCATGAGTGCTGCATATTTACCAACAATATCCACTGGTGAAGTTGTGCATTGAAGCGCTGATGGTAAGATAAAACAATGGAGACCATCGACAATGAACCCGCTCTTTCGAAAGCGCACGAAGCAGGGCTAACTTAGCAATGTTGTGAAAGGGACCGGGAGAGCCAGGTGTTGGCTGCATGAACTCCCAAAGAACTTGCGTCGTGAGAATCCCTTCCTACGGAGCTGGGTAACCCGTTAATGTTTCCCGCTGAATGAGCCTCATTCCGAGCACTTCTCCGGTTGAGATTCGATCGACGTGCAAATCAAAAAACATCCACTGCATACCGCTTCCGTGTCGAGGGGGCCAGGGACCATTATTGCTCAGATGGGGAAAGATGCCAAACGTCCGAATGCGATCCATATGAACGTTCCAGTGACCATGGCCGTTTTGTCGGGCATCCACCATCAAGAAGGTGCTACTGGGCGACTTTACCTTGGACAATGATTCTCCGAGAGGGGTTGATCTTATGGCGACATAGTAGGAATTTGGAGCGTAATCGCCACGGGCGCCTCCGCCGTAATGAATGACCTCTGATGGGCAGCGCAAGAGCTGTGCGGTAACTTTTGCTAGGGCGGGCGAACCGTCACTTTCATCAATGAATTCCGATAAATAATTATACATATAGGGGCCACCTCCACCCGGTGCACACATGCGAGGCAAGCGACCTTCATTATGGTGTACGAATACCATAGTTGCAGACCCCACCTGACGCAAGTTATTTTTACACTGTACTCCCTTGGCGGCTTCCAGGATCAATTTGATCCCTGGTACGACCAAAGCACTTAAAATGGCGATGATGGCGATGACCACCATCAGCTCAACCAGAGTGAATCCCATGCCAAGTGATACCTGGCGAGATTGACCTGGTGAAATGAGCTGGCAGCCAGGAGGGCCTGCAAGGGAATTCATTGCCAGCGAGCTCCGCGGCGGCTGTTTTGACAGAGGAAAACGATTTTCGTGATATTGGAACGGAAAGCTTGGTTGCGGAAGTGACCATTCATTCCGGGTAATGGTGCCTATGAGAACGTACCTTGCAATAGTGGATCGATTTTTTCACGTGAGCCTGAGCCGTCCCCCAAGCGAAGGCTATCCTTTCGCGAAATGAGCGGGCCAAGCTCAAGTCACATGACCAGTGATTCCATCGGCCGTTGTGGAACCTCAACAAGCTCATGGAGCTTGTTGGCCTTTGGCCGCAATGGCGATTCGAAGGAATGGAATTCTCCCTCTCGATGTCGGATCGATCAGATCGTGGAGGGGTGGTGTTCGCGTGAGCGGTTCCTTCAGGGTCAATCATAGGTTCACTGCCCTCTGTTCGCTGAGGTTGAACATCCGTCGTAAGAGCGGTAGGGGCACCACGCACATGGGGATCGATGGGCGGCCGATAGCCGCAAAGTGAGTCCCGAACGCAGCCCTCACTATGCCACGGCAGTGACGTGACCACCTTCGCCAATTACGAGTCCGGTGTCGGCATCATGACCAGGGGTCGAGCCCACATCATCTGCTGATATTCAGTTGGGAGTATGCCAAGGGTAGGAACCTGATCGAACCTGACCGGATGATGGGGTGTGTTCCTGCATAATGCGTCTGAAATGATAGAATGTAGGCAAATGGGATGCGGGTGTTTGCGACTTGAGGAGCATCATCCCTTGCGGAGGCACTGAGGAGTTTCGATCATCCATTGATAGGCTTGTATTGACTCATTTAGCATGCATAGGTCTCCACCTTACCTTCGTTGTTGGGTGGCCATAAACAGATAAGGAACACCATGAGTTCTACCGAGGATGACGCCCAGCTGCTCGGCGCTTGGCATAACCACAAGGATGCCGAAGCATTCCGAATCGTGTGTGAACGGTATGCCGGTCTCATTGAGGCCTGCTGCCGACGCCATGGCTCGCCCGATCCCAACGAAGCTGTTCAGGCGGTCTTTCTCGTACTGGCTCGTCGGGCTGGATCGGTCCCTGCAGCCGGCCTGGGTGGCTGGCTGACGACCACGGCGAAGCGGGTAGTGAAGGACCAGCATCGTGCCGATAACCGACGCCGACGTCACGAACAGGAGGCCGCCATGGTTGTGCCCGGTGGTCAGCCATGTGAGGAAAGCCATGCCACCTGGGCAGAAGCCCGTCAGTATCTCGACGAGGCGCTTGCCAGCCTGAGTGAAGGCCGTCGCGAGGCCATCCTTCGCTTTTATCTCGCAGGTCGGCCGCAGGCAGAGGTCGCCGCCGAACTGGGGTGTTCGGTCGCGGCCATCAAAATGCGGGTCCATGAAGGCCTCGAACGCATGCGCACCTTCTATGCCCGGAAAGGCATTGCCCTCAGTGCTGTTGCCTTGGGCAGCGGCCTCGCCAGCGAGGCTGTTGGTTCTGATCCGACCCTCATTGCCACCTGCGTCAAATCCGTTCAAGCCCCCGCTGCTGCGCCAGGCGCGGCGGCTCTCGCCCAAGGAATCGTAACCACCATGATCATCAAAACCGCCACTCTCACGGCTGCTGGGCTCCTCCTGGCCGGCTCCTGCTTGACCTCGGCCTTCGTCGTTGGTGCCGAAGCGACATCAATGCAGGCGGCCGATTCCACCACGTACCCCGATCTCATGAAAGACGGACTCTTCGGCTTTCCGCAGGACAAGGCCACGGTCGTGTGCGATACCAAGGATCTCCGGGTTTCGGCTTGGAACGACTCGGTTTACTTCTACGTCCAGGCGGTTGTTTGGTGCGACGGGGATGATTCCATCGGAGAGACTGAAGACGGTCGCAAAATCGGCGACAACTCAATGCTTTTATTGGATGTAGATTCCAATGATAAAGTTACTCCGAATGTAGATCGGGCGTATTTGCTCAACCCTTGGCCAAGTCTCCCTGGTTTGCGATATCAAATTGAGTTAGGGAATTCATCTAGGAGCTTCATTAAAAATGACTCGAAGGGACGTGGCGTCATCCGTTATGCTGAAACCCCCGCTGGAAAAGTACGTGTTGATAGTTACCTCATCCCGATGGTTGAGATCGGTCGCAAGCCCGGGGACAGGATAAAATTCCTGTATCGGGCAGAATCGCCCAATCCGGATTTGAATATCCTTTCGTATGGGGCTGAAAGGAAGCGCCATGAGTGGTTCATTGCTGACCGGCCCGCGACGTTTGACGAAAGGGAGGTGCCAGACGGCCGCGACGACCAGAAGCGCAGCGAAAGAAAAATCACGAAACCCATGCCAAAGGTTGGAGATACCCCACCAGAGGTGATTGCGAAGGATTGGCTGAACACCGACACGACCCCAACGCTCGCTGGATTGAAGGGTAAGGTGGTGGTGGTTGATTTTTGGGCCACGTGGTGCGGGCCATGCATTGGTGGCATTCCACACCTCAACAAGCTGCATAGGGAGTATGGGGAAAAAGGGCTGGTTATACTCAGTATCTCTGACCAAAGCAAAACCGGAATTCAGAACTTCATGAAGAAGGACGGCATGTCGATGAAATACGTGCTTGGGACCGGGAGCGAAATAGCCAAGGAGTACGGTGTCAATGGCATCCCCTATGCATTTATCATTGGGAAAAACGGCAAGCTGACTTGGCACGGTAACCCCAATGACAAGGACTTCCAAAAACAGATCGTAATGGCGCTGGATGATTAATCGTATTCGGCACGAGACCCCGCATGTCAGTCATGGGCCTGACATGCTGCGTGGCGTGGTACAAAGGGGCTTGCCAACAGTACCTTTGTACCGTGGAGCTGCCGAGCTGACGGCACTGGGCCGAGGACGTGCAGCCTTGCGCGTCCACCGGTGTGATGCCTGCGGTTTGGTTGGTCGAACGTCGTCTGGGCCTTCCTGCCGTTGGTCGAGCGTGCCACGGTGTGCTTCCAGGCTCTCATTCAGGGTCGTGATGATAGAGACACCCGTTCCCCCACGACCACTCCTGGAGGCAGAGGCTCGCCCGTGAAGATGAAACGAGATTCACCACCACCATGGATCCGAGGGTTTTCAAAGGGACTTTCAGAATCTTGGATGAGTCCATCTGAACGCTTATGCTGCCAGCGGAAGAACTGCCGCTCAGGGTATTCGCCCACATGGAGAAGCGGGACCGGGCCATTTGGTTCGGTATTGTTGTGGAAGTGGCAGTTCTCGAAGAGAATGTTCCCGGACCAAGCCGCGAAAATACCCGACCCACAAAGTGCGTTGTTCCGGAAAACGCAGGATTTGAATCAGATCCCAGTACAAGCCGCCAAAGTGGCGATGCCAATCGAGCAGTCGTGAATAACGGTATCCCTGACCTCAAGGCCTTTGACGCCTAGCGCGTAAATACCTTCCGTGCCAGATCCGTATAGGTCACAACCGTCGACGAGGACGTTGGTGCAATCTTCCATCCAGAGCGCGGGTGCGCCGCAGGAATGGCGTGGTGCCCGAGTGGGGTCGTGGCCGATCCGCAGTCCTCGCAAGTGGACGTTCGCGCACCGGCGCAGGATGATCGTGGGAGTGTCGCCGTCCTCGCTGACGATATGAGAACGTCCGCCATCGACATTCATGATGGTCAGGCCGTCGGCCATGTCGGTAAATTCCTAAAACGCCCCAATGTGGTAGGTCTTGGATTCGAGCCTGATGGTGCCCTTATCGTCGCTTCCTAAGGTCGGTATGGGGTCGGCGGCGAGAACGGAACCTCCGCACATTGCCAGCCACCAGGCTGATGCCATGAATCGCAGAGAATGAAAAAGGGAAGAAGATCTCATGATTTTACCTCTTTGGGGGGACCCAATGACATTGACATTATCTCACTGCTGTCCAACTATAAGTC
>CAIUVD010000308.1 GCA_903902515.1 uncultured Planctomycetota bacterium
GGCCACCCGTTCCCGCAGATCGTGCAGAAACTTCTGGGCGTCTGCCTGGCTCTGGAACCCGGCCACGAAGTCATCGGCATAGCGGACAAAGATGACCGCCCCCGAGGCTTCGTGGTTGCGCCACCACTTCACCCATTGGTCAAGAGCGTAGTGCAGGAACACGTTGGCCAGGAGCGGTGAGATCACCGCTCCTTGGGGTGTGCCTACCGTCGTCCTCGACCATTCCCCGGACTCGCTCACCCCCGCGCGCAACCACTTGCGTAGCAGGCGCAGGATGCGCTTGTCCCCGATGCGGTGCTCCAGGGTTGACCCTGAAGAACCCCTCAAGCCAAAACTACCCGTCCGCGATCTGATCGATCCCACATCCCAAAGGACATTTCTAACCTCTCGAACAGCCGATTCGGCAAGAGCCAAAGAAGCCGCATGAGCTTCTTGAGGTTCCAGCCCACGGCGGCGAGGAGGACATTCAGTTCATCGCCCAGGACTCCGTGCAGATAGTTTCGGCAGAGGCGATGCTCCGCCTTCAGGTGGCCAATAACCGCCTCAATTCTTGAGCGTTTCGCTAAGAGCTTCCTCAGTCGTCGGTGTTCAGCGGTGCCCTTGATCGACTTTCTGAGGTTCACCGGCGTGATCACTTGAGTGCCATCCTCCGCCAAGGCGGTCACCATGTCCGTGCCGCGATAGCCGTGGTCGCCGACCATGATCGTGGGCTTGGTGCCCGTGAGGTCCTTGATCTGGTCCCGAGCTTCGGCGGTGACGTGACCGTCGTAGACATTCTGCTGATGATTGAGGGCGCCCACGATGACGCAGGTCGTGGGATCGATGGCCAAGGTGACCTTGGTGCCGAACTCGTACTTCGCCCGGTCTTTCCCCTTACCGATGCAATAGGCTTGGGGCTCATGGAGCGAATAGATGTGATCCGGGCCACCGCGTCCTTGGGTCAGGATCTTCGTTATGGTACCGAAGGTTTCATCGTGAATCGCGAGCCTTTCGGCCGTCAGTTTGCGCTGCACATCCCGCAGAAGCGCCCCGGCGATGGTCTTTAGGCGACGCTCGGCCCGACGTGCCTGCTTGCGGGCCCGGGGAAAGTTGGCCGTCCGGAGCTGCATGATCTGCTTTCGAATCGTCCGCCGATAGCTCCGGCGCAGCACCACGCCTTCTGATGCCGCCAGCGCCAACAGGCGCTCGGCAATCCGCCGGTAGAGTTTGTGATCCCTCGGGGTGGTGATGTTCTTTTCCTGGACCGTGGAGTCGATGATGACCGTCTCCGCCTGGACGTTCCCGTCCCGCTGGTGCGTTTCGATGGTCCAGGCCAAGAGCTTTTCGGCGCCCTCACGACCGATCCGCGCGCGGAACTTGATGAGTTCCGTGGTATCGCAGGGAATCTTCCACTGGAAGGACGTCATCCCGCTGAAGTTCTGCCAGTAGGGATTCTGTACCCACTGTTTTACCACCTGTTCATCGCTGAGATCGAACATCCGCTGCAGAAGCAGCAGGGACACCATGACCCGGATCGGGATCGACGGGCGGCCGACCGCCGCGTACAGACTACCAAACTCGGTCTCCAGCTTCTCCCATGGCAGGCGCTTTGCCAATTTCACCAATTGGTGATCCGGATTCAGCATCATCTCCAAGGGCGGCGCCCACATGGTCTGCTGCTGTTCGGTTGGGAGTTTGCCGAGCATGGGGGTCTCGATGCGATTGACCAGATTCCGGGGGTGAATGGGCGGAATCTGGTCAATTCTGTGCGCCGATTATGACGTCAAATACATGCGGTGCAATTGCTTACGAATTAATCAGGTTCAACGCCGGATCCTTACGGGTCCGACCCCATGACTCGGGGTCGCTGTGGGTGACTAGTCCTTCAGCGTACAGCTCTTTCATCTGCTCCTTTGATCCGGTTTATCCCGGCGCTCGCCTGGCCCCTTTGTCCCCCGGAAGAGCCAAAATTCTAGTCAATAAGGCCGAAATTAAGATCACAACAATCATCAGGACCATGGGCAAAAGCCAAAGACCGATAAATGAGTTAAAATAAAAAATACCAGGATTTTCTTTTCTATATAAAATTGACACTGTGGACCCTTGGCCATACGATGGCGGCCATTCTGACATCGAGGAAATTGCCGTGACAGCCTTCGTTCCATCATTGAATGAAACGTAATATCTAGCCCGTTTTTTTCCGTCAGATGCTTTCTCTATAATCACTTCTGTCACAACAGCATCAACAGGGCTCTCAAGTGAATATAAAATTGACTTTGAGGAAGATACAACCAAGAAAGAAAATATAAAAAAAAGAGCGGTAAAACAAATGGTAAGCATGTGTCGTCGCTTGAGCGAATTCGTAAGTGCCATCATAAATCCATGGAGAATAGATCGTAATCATCACTGCCGCCAAGCGGATCACCGAGAGTGTCACCTGACAGTTCTCCCCCAGCTGTAAATCCATCCGGCAACCACCTATCCACACCCAAGGCATATCCAATGCTGTATTTTGCCTCCATTGACCAAGTAAACCTGGCACCCATTGTCAATTTATTACAGGCTATCTTTGCATATGGATCTAGATTACCGGAAACAGTACTGGAAGCAGTAAAGTCGAGCACACCGATTCCGGCGGAGACACTACCGCCAAGTGAAACCCCAACTCCCAAAGGAACAAACTCAACTGTGTAGCATTTATCTTCGCAGTTCTTGTAAATCTTGATCGTTCCCGCAAGCGAATAACTGCTGCCTCTAATTGTAAATCCGATGTGCTTCTTCATAACATTAAATCCTCCGCCAACCCCAATTCCAACAGTGCCAACGAAGCCGCCGGTGTAAGTTACTTTCTTTTCAGTGCTGCACGGGCAGTCCTCTGTAGATTTCGAAAGATTTACGCTATACGATCCGCCGACACCGGTATACGCTTCCACACCAACCCCAACTTCACCATCAGGAATTTCGAAAGTTCCAAATGGATCTCTTGAATTGGGGACAAAATATCCTCCATACAACCCCATCCCATCCACATACCCCATCGGATCTCTCGAAACAAACCGCCCTAACGTCGGCGAATACATCCGGGCTCTGGCGTAGTAGAGGCCCGACTCTTCATCGAGTTGGTACCCCGTAAATCCACGATTCATCCCAATCGAAGACCTCACCCCATAAGTCGCCCCCTCCACCAACCGCTCGCCATAAGCCGAGTAGGTATACCGCTCCACCACCGCTCCCGTGACATCCGTGACCGCCTGCGGCGAATACAAATGATTGTTATGCACAAAATACCGCTTCGCCGTAACCCCTGAGCCCGCCTCAAAAGCAACCGCATCATCCACATATTCTCCACCATAGACCCACGTCCGGGGCGTCGGCGCGGGAGGAGGGTACGCCGGGAGACTGGTCCGATTGGTCATCGCCGTCACCCGACTCGCCAGGCGATCTTGGAGAGCTTGATCGACGACCGAGCCCGCAGGTCCAATTTCCACAAAACAGAGGGCAGGATTCACGGCACCGGCCCCGGGTGAAATCGTGATATAGCCATCGGTGACGGTAACCGTCTGGGCCCAGCCATCAAAGTCACCAGCATTATAGCCAGGTGTTGCGCTAGGGTTATACGGGTCTGGGTCCGTCAACCCGCCCCCATTGAGCACCCAATGATTCGTGTGCTGCAAGGACGATGGGTCACCAGCCACCACCACCACCGCGTAGGTCGTGTTATTCGTTGGCACTTGATAACGCCACGTCAGCCCGGTGCTGCCGCTTCCCGGAAGGCCGTGGGTATCCCACGTCGGCTGAGGCAGCATCTGCCGCACCACCAGCTTACTGGACGTGAATGCGGTCGCGACACCCCCAGCATTCTGCCAGCCATAGGTCAAACCATTAGTGCGCACTCCAAGAGCCCTGCCTTTGTCGGCGATCCAGCCATCCGGAATCGTCTCAGCCGCCGGCTGCATGTTCACCGAGCGGGCGCCCGTCATGGCAAGGACAGAATTGAGAGGCGCCGGGGCCGTACTGGCCGGAAGCACGCCATCGGAAGCTGCCGCCGAGGAGCCAACGGTGGTCCGACGATCGACTTCACGGATGACGCGCACGCCTTGGTAGATGTAATCCGTCCGCCGGGTGCCCACTTGTCGCGTCAAACGTCGGCCAAGGGCATCGTAGCTGCACGCAAACGCGACGGCAGCTGCAGCATCGGGATCCACGGCCACACCACCAATCAGACGATTCTCTTCATCCCAGACAAATACCTGACCGGCAGTGTCGCTGGTCAAGTTGCCTGCCGCATCGTAGGTCAGGGGCTTCCCGCCGATGGAAGTGACCTCGTGGACGGACGAGTGGGTCCGCGTTTCTGCCTGACCATTTGTCGTCGTTGACGACCAATCACCGACCTTGGACAGGTTCCACGTCATGGAATCGCTGGCCGATGGGACGACCCCTAAAGCACCCGGCGTGCGCGTCCAGCCCGTGAGCCGATCCTCGTCATCGTAGGTGAACCCCTGTTGGTCACCGCTCACCACCGCATTGACCTCTGACGTCTTCCGGCGATTGGCATCATAGGCGTAGGCAAGGTTCATGACCGAAGCCGGGGATACGTTGGCACCCACCGTCATAGTGGCAGGCTGCAGGCGGCTGTAGGTCCGTCGGTCGACAAGCCCATTGGCAAACGTCGTCGTTCCTAGGCGACCACCAGCATCAAATGTCCGAGCGTACACGGAGGTTCCTGCCAAACTCGCCGACGTACGGCGGCCCGCATCATCCACCGTATAGGTCCAAGCTGGACCACCGGTGATCGTCTCTGAGGTTACACGACCGCCACCATCGTAGCCCGTGGCCACAGTAACCGTAGTGGTATCGTCTCGCATCTGGTTTTCACTCACAAGTTCACCTGCCGTGTAACTGCGGGTGACCGTAGTTCCATAGCGACTACTGGATGCCGTTAGCATCCTTCCGGCATCATCGTACGTAAACGAATCCGAGAATCCCGTGCTGTAAGACCGCGTGGTCACCCGGTTGGCACCATCGTAATTCATGGTGGCCGTAATGGCGCGCTGATCCTTCCGGGTTTTGAGGCGACCACCCGCATCATAGGTCATCGTCCGAACTCCGCCGCTGGTACCCGGGAACGTTTCCGTCAGCAGCAATCCACGAGCGTCATAGGTGTACCGCGTAATGCCACCTTCGGCATCGGTGATAGTGGTGAGGTTGCTGGCCCGATCATAACCAAAGGACGTCATACTCAGCAGGCGGTCTTTTTCGGTAGCCTTCCGATTGAGTGCATCGTAAGTCAGCAACGTCGTCTTGCCTCGGCCATCCGTACGCGCCACCACATTGCCCTGGGTATCATAGGCATATCCGGTGACAGCACCTGAGGCAGACACCTCGCTCAGAAGACGACCCTGGGCATCATAGCCCAGGGTCCGAGCCACTTGGTTGGCGTCTCGTTCCTCGGTCAACAAGCCGCGGGCATCATACGCCTTGGTCGCAGTACCGGCCGAGGTGGTCACGCTGCGGACATGACCTGCCCCGTCCATCTTGGCCAACGTCGTATGCCCAAGGGGATTTGTGGCCGTGACGCTCTCCAACCCATCAGGTCCGATGTTAAATGTCCAGGTCATCACGCGACCCGCACCATCGATGCGGCGCACCGTGCGACCAAGGCCATCACGGACTTCCACCTGCGCGACCCCGGTGGGATCGGTGGCACGCACCGCCGAACCACGGGCTCCGGGGCCGAAGTTCAGGCCCGTTGCCAATCCAGTTACGACGGCCTCCAGCCCGATGCCGTCCGTCAGGTCGTCGTCATAGGTGGTCAGCCAGATTTTCCCGGCCCCATCCAACCGCTTCGCTATACGGCCCACCGCATCATAGGTGGTTGTGGTCACGAGACCGTTGGGATCCGTCACCGACGTGCGATTGCCCACGCCGTCATAGCCGTACTGAGTCAGGAATCCCAACGCATCCTGCACCGTGGTCACGCGATCACAGCATATTCCGTAGCCGTAGGTCGTGAGCCACGTGGCATTCCGTGGGTCGCTGACCGTGGCCAACTTGCCCGTCAACGTCCAGGTCTGGTTCACCGTCGCCGCATCCGGCATTCCGACGGCGTCCGTACGGGATGCCAGCAAATTGCGTCCCGTGTAGGTCATCGCGGTGGCGTATTCGGCTCCAAGGGTAAATGAACCATCTGCGGCACGGGTAAAGCTGCGCGGATGCACAATACGCGTCTGGTTCCCAGCGGCATCATAGTGGAATAACGTGCGCGAAGCCTGCTGATTCACCGATCCCGTGGCGAGGCGATCGGCGACTACCCGACTGACCAACCGGCCAAACCCATCGTAGGCCATCGTGGTTGCGATGCCTGCGGGATCCGTCTCTTGGGTCCTCCGGCCCTCGCCGTCGTAGGCGAAGTCTTGCACGGAATAGCCTGGATTGGCGGTGGTCGCTCGCAGCAAGGCCACCAATACGGCATTCGCCTGGGATGACTCCTCAGGGATGGTCGGCACCCCTTGTGGTACCAACTCACGCACGGTACGCACCACACGGTTTTCAAGATCATACACATTCCAAGTCCGTCGCCCACGGGGATCCGTCACGCGCCACGGCCGATCCACCGCATCATATGCGGTGGTTTCAATGTGGAATTCGGTGCCGGTGACGGCACGCGTACGGGTCACCACTCGACCTTGCGCATCCACGCCATACGTCGACGTAATGCCATTCACCGTTTCCGAAGCCACCTGTTCGGTTCCCGGCCGATAGGTCCAGGACCGCGTCGTAGTCACCGTGGTGCCATTCGGTTCTTTAACCACTTCCGCACTCCGGCGACCCGCGGCGTCGTAGGAAATGGTGGTGATAGCACCATTGCGATCCTTGCGTTGAATGACCTCGTTTCTGCCGTTGCCCGTGACACCCCAATCTGCGGTTTCGGTAGTTCCATCCGCATAGGTCGTGGTAATGAGTCGGCCACGTTGGTCATAGGCCATCTCGGTCGACCGACCCATCGGGTCGGTCACCCGCAACAGCCGACCCTCGGTGGTGTACTCATAAGTAGTTGACCCGCGAACACCGCCAGCCACATCGGCAGGAGCAGTTACCGAGCGAAGACGTCCTGCCCCGTCATACTGACGATCGGTGGCGTTCCCTCGCGGATCAACGGCCTGCGTCAGTCGATCCTGGGCGTCGTAGAACCAACGGTTGGTATGCGACTCACCCCCGGCAGTGGCCGTTTCTGAATCTCGCTGCCGACGTGAATTCCATACGGTTTCCACCACGTGCCCAAGACCATTGTCCTGGCGGGTTGGTAACCAGGTCGTGCTATCATACTGAGTCGTCGTTTTTACGGTCTCCACATTGCCTATGGCCGTGTAGCGCTCATTGACCAGTCCCGTCGTGGGATCTCGCTTCGTGTACCTAGTACGCTCTAAGGCATCGGATTTCGCCGTTACCCTTCCCGAGGTATCTGTGCCGTATTTCGCAATGGTAATCCATGTTTTCTTGCGAGGATCATCAGTCGCCACGGGGTCCGTGGAAATTCGCGACTCGACCGCCCGACCTTGCTCATAGACAATGGATTTATCAATTCCGGCCTCTTGGATGAAGGCGATGTAGCGACCGCCGCCCTCATTGGAACACATACCAGACCAGACCACTTCCCCTTGGCCATTCCAAACCCGCCGGACGCGGTTGGGATAGGTGGCCACGGGCAACTCTAATTGTCCACCGGAACCCAAACTGATCGCCGCGACCGATTCAGATCCGGTCACGGCTATGGTATTGCGTTGATGCACCCCCGATGCACCCGCATCGTCATAGGTGACCAACCACCAGGTATTCTCACGCCTAACCGTAAAGTTGCTTTGCGTTCCATCCGCATACCGAATACCCGTCAAGCCAATGAGGGCATTGACGTTGCTTGCTTCATAGCTGTAGGCCACGGACACCGCTCCATCGCTGGCCGTAGCCACCACGGGCATTCCCAGGTCCTGCTGGTAGGTGAATGAAAGTTCCCGGCCACGCTTGTCGGTGATCTTATGAATTTTCCAATACGTGCTGCCCCACCAATTAATAACTTGGTCTTCTTGGATGGTGGGACGCACGGGGACCGTGTAGGTAATGGTATACTGTCGATCTTCGTCGAACTTTACGTCACGCACGAGGCGGCCAAACCCAAGGCCTTCGGGTTGATCTGCGGGGGGCGGAATGACTTCGAAGCGGAGTTTACCTCCGTCCACTAACTCGAGATCGGCCCAGACTGCCTCTTGGCGACTATTGGTGGCCTGCTCACCGCCAGTCCGAAACGTTAAACTGCGAATTTGACGGAAACGTCGATCCTCGCAGACACCCACGACCCCCGTCGGGCGCAACACTAGCGGCGCTCCGCCTTCGGGATCGAAGTATTCCACCACAAGGCCTGCATCACGACCGGTAATGCGAAGTTGACGATCAAATTGGTGAAAAACCCCTGGCCCAAAGGACCCACGCCAAGCCATATCGCGGTAGCGGTGCAGGCGATGCAACCCCCAGTCATCCGCAGCACCAGCGCCCCCCCGGCACGGGGCACATCCCGTACTTTCCAGGCCCGATGATCGCAAATCCCACGCATCGTGGACGTGGCATTCCCGCAGGTTGTCAATCCAAGAGGTCCCTTTGGAACGTCGTATCTCGACACCACAGGGGTCAGCTCCTGCGACCACATCTGCACCATCATCTGCCGGCGTCACCGTAATACGGATGAAAGATGTCCAACAATGCGCTTGTCCATCCGCAAATTGCGCGCTTACCACGACCCGGCCGGAGGTACCCTTGTGAGTACGCGAAATGGATTGACCGATCGGCACCGTGATGCCGAAAGCACTGACCGTTCCCGTGATGTTCCCGGAGACCGCGTAATTGACCGTTATGTTAAATTGACGCCCCGACAACCCTGAACCAAAGTTCACATCATAGGTATCGCTGGGAGGCTTGCTAGCGCCAGACCGAGACTCCGTAAATTCAACGGCACCTACGGAAAACAGCAGACCCAAGATGAGGATAAAAACGCGAAGAAGCTGAATTTTAAGCATGGTTTTACTCCACCACCGAAGTGACGACAATCACCCCGCGCGCTTGGGGGGACCAAAAAAGGACACGCGCACGTTCGCCCAGGATGTTCACCCGCAATTCGCCCCGCCCGTTAAGGGCGCAGGTCACCCTCGCGTCAAGGACCTGGGCGCTTTCCAACGCTTCAGCGACGATGATTGCGCCTGGCGGACCCGTCAGGACCACCACCTGGGGCCCTTTCCCCACAACGACTGGCGAAGTCTGCAAGCGTAACAACGGTAGATTGGCTGCGGTTCCTGGTGCCAGGCGTCGTCGCACCAACACCCCCCCACCGTCGTTGACCGACCCCCCACCGTCAAGTTGGGCATACACCTCTTTGGTGGTCGAAAATGTTCCACGCCGAGCGACACACTGGAAACGGTAGGCGCCCGAGGCTGACACCACCGCTTGAAGGAGCTTGCCTCCCGGTGTGCCATTTTCGGGGCCAAAAGTAACGGCACTCGGACCGTCACTGGACCATGTGTACACGATATCCCCCGAACTCGTTCCCGCAAATTGGGCCACGGCTTCCAATTGAGCACCATTCACGGTGGGAGTCACCTTGGGGGACTGGGTAAAGACCAGGGGAGTTACCCAAACACCAACTTCCGCCATGACGGACTGGCCACGGGCACTCGCCGTACAGATCAGATCGTAATGGCCATTTTGGGTGAAGGTCACCTGGTTGGTTGCCGCCGCATTCGTGCCATTCACCGCGAACTGCACCGGGGCTGGACCCGTATGCAATGCCCACGTATACACAAATTCTTGGCTCGGAATGCCTGCCGCCGCAGCCAGGGCACGCACGGCCACACGATCACCCGTGGCCGCCCAGGCCCCCACCGTGGGCGCGGTCACGAAGCCCAATTCACGAACGTCAACCGTTAAGGAAAAATCCGTTATTCGGCCACTCACGGAGGCCTGTCCCTCTAACACATAATCCCCTACCGCCGAGAAAGACACCGTGGTTGCCTTGGCCGCGTTCGAAGCATTGATGCCAAACGTGGCTTGGCCAGGACCACTGACTTTTTTCCAGGTGTAGACGATGGCCTGTGGGTCCAATCCCGGTGCGGCGGCCTCGGCCGAGAGCCCAACGGATTGTCCAGGTACGACCACGGTTGGATCTGCTCGTGGCGTCTTCACAAAGTAGATAGGGGCCACGGTATGTTCAAACGTCCGCGTGTCCGAAAAATTCCCGTACCGAGCGACGCATGTTATTACCCACTTTCCTGCCTTAATGAACTGGCCTCGTAATGACGATCCCGTTCCCAATTGAAGTGGCACCTGAGAGTCCTGGTGCACGGCAGACCACGCATACTGAATGTCTGTTGACGCGACACTGCCCATAACGGCCTCGGCCGCTAAATCGACCTGCGCGGAATCGCTCGGTCCGACCTCTGTTTTCTTGGCACTCGTGATGCGGAGGCCATTGACGACAACATAAGTTCCCCGCGAGGTCGAAAAACCACCCACACTCGCTGTGCAGATTAGATAATAAAAACCCGACTGCGTGAACCGCGCCTCCGTCGATTTCGCGGTGTTCGTACCATTCACCAAGAAGACAACGGCAGCAGGGCCACTACCGCTCCATTGATAGGTTATTCCAGATTCGGGGCCTAACGCCGTGCTGGCAAGGGCAGAAAGTCCAACACGGTCGCTGAATACCGGATTACTCGCTGGCGTTGGTACCTGGGTGTATTGGATGCCTGTGACGGACACCGAAAAGGTCCGCGAGGTCGAAAAACCACCCACACTCGCCGTGCAGGTCAGAGTATAATAACCCGACCGCGTGAACCGCGCCTCCGTCGATTTCGCGACGTTCGTACCATTCACCGTGAAGACAACGGCAGCAGGACCACTACTGCTCCATTGATAGGTTATTCCAGATTCGGGGCCTA
>CAIUVD010000309.1 GCA_903902515.1 uncultured Planctomycetota bacterium
ATACTTCGTCAAAAAGTGTCTTTCAGTGCCCACAAGGCCGCGCGCAATTTCCTACTTATACGGGTTTTTTGCCAGGAAACACCGTATGGAAGGGGTCTCATTATGGATTAAATCCGAATGTTCATTCCCTCTCGAGCGGTAACCCTATTCCCAGGTCCCGGATCAAAAGATCTAGCGAAACCATCACCGTTATGGACTCGGGAATTAATACGGATCAAGCGGGAAGCATAGAGCTTCAAGGGGTTAATGCCGCAAGTGCCAATCTAACGGCAAACCAAAACAACCGTAGTGACGGATCTACTGGCGTCTCAGGGTGGTACTCAAACGACAATAGGGATAATGTGGCGGGTCCTCCACCGAGCAGGTCTTGTCCGCGTTGGAGACATGGCAATGACACGAAAGCCGTGGCGGCCTTTGCCGATGGGCATGCTCAAGTGATGGACAGGACGAAAACCTACTTACTTCATTTTAGTATTGATTACTAGGTCCTTGTAGGATTCACAGGGCGAGTTGTTCGAAATTAGGATTCACAGGGCGAGTTGTTCGAAATCAGGAAGACTCCATCGTGGTGAGTCTTCCGCATTGACCGAGAGTTCACATCGCCTGGCATGCTCAATCTCCACCACCGACGCATGTCATGACGGTGGTGCGTGCGGCCAAGACTTCGGTCGATTAGCCAATGCCGTGGGCGGCCCCGGCCAAGCTGGTGTTGATATCGCCATCGGGCGATTTTGAAAAAGAGACTAGCGCTCTGGCAAGCGGACACAGCGAAAACCCACATGATTGCTGGCGGTATCCACCTCGCCTTTGCCACGCGTGCCAACCACATATCGGGTGCAGTACTGTGCCGTACAGAGGAATGATCCGCCGCGCTGGACTCGCACGGATGCCCCGGGTTGATCGGGGTCGTAAGATGTTGAAGGACCGAGCGGATCCTGGGCCACGGTCCCCGACACGGCCTGTTGGGTGTAGGTGTCTGGCCGATACCAATCACTGCACCACTCCCAGACATTGCCGGTCATGTCGAAAAGCCCATACCCGTTGGCGGGATACCGACCCGTCGGGGCGATTCCCGAAAATCCATCAGCACCAGAATCCTGGTCCGGAAAATGACCCTGGAAGATGTTGGTCATCCATTTTCCCTCGGGCTGGAGGGAATCGCCCCAGGTGAACGTCGCGCCGGTCAAGCCGCCACGGGCGGCGAACTCCCACTCCGTCTCGGTGGGCAGTCGCTTGCCGGACCAGGACGCGAAGGCTGCGGCATCGGCATAGGCAACTTGGGTAACGGGCTCGTTCTCCCGACCGGTAATCGTGCTGCCAGGCCCCAAGGGTTGACGCCAATATGCCCCGGGAACATACCTCCACCAAGCTTGGACATTCCCCAAATCCACGGATGCCGGTGGAGGACTGAACACGAGGGCGCCTGGGACGAGGTATTCCGGTGGAACTCCTGGGAAATCCTCCGTTCGGGGTGTGCGCTCGGCTATGGTGCGATAGCCCGTGGCGTCGACAAAGGCCGCAAACTGGGCATTGGTGGTTTCTCTGGCGTCCATCCAGAAGCCATGGACCCGCACCCGGTGGATAGGGCTGGCGTCGTCGGTGCGGCTTCTGAGGGAACACATGGAGGGGTCCAATCCGGCGATACCCATGCTGAACTCTCCACCGGGGATCCAGACCATTCCCGTTGGTGCCGGACCGGGCGCTGGAGTCTGATCTGGCATCGTCGGAAGATATGGGGATGCTTCGCGAGTTGAACCGGAAGAATCCTGAGGACAGGCTGTAGCCGCAAGGCCCACCGTTAGGGCGAGTGCTCGCCATGCAGGGAGATTGGGTGACATTCCTGCCTCCATGGAATCCGGTGTGGGCATGTCCAGCGGGTCTTCGTATCGTAATCGCCCGAGTTGCCAAATCCGAAAGGGGGTCAAGGCCCTGGCCTGGGTATGGGCACTTCAAGGCGGATAGGAAGCTAGGCGTCGTGAGGCGGGAATGACCCCCAGACTTCGATGCCCATCAAAAGTCGGCCTAGCGTCGACGTATCGACGCTAGGCCATGGAAGCTGTAGAAACCCCAACAAGGGACAAGGCTCTGTGGACGATGCACGGCCATCTTCGATCCAACCACGGGGATGGGACAACTCCCGGGTAGCACAGGCTCGATGCAGCGTCGGTCACTGCTCCTGCGGGCGACCGATACGGTACCCCCACAGGCCATAGAATGCGACGTAGGCGAAGGCGAGCGCCGGAACGATGAACGAGGCTTGAATGCCGATTGCGTCGGCTAAGGCGCCTTGGATCAGGGGCAGGATCGCCCCTCCTAGGATCGCCATGACCAAGAGAGACGAGGCTTGGCTTTTGAGGTCCCCTAAGCCTTCGATGGCGAGGCTGAAGATGTTTGACCACATCACTGAACAAAACAGGCCGACACCGAGGATGGTCCACATTGCTACGGAACCCGCGGTCAACATGGAGGTCAGTAGCAAGGCGATGATCGTTCCCGAGAAGAGGGCAATCATACGTTGGGGGGACGAGCCTCCGATGAATTGCGCGATCAGAAGGCCCAGCATGAGCATGCCGTAGGGCAGAGCCTTCTCCGTGCTGGCCGTAACCGTGATGACGATGAAGGCGACGAGGGGAACCGCGATCATCAAAGAACGCTTGACGAGCGTGGGGAGATCTCCAAGGGCCAAGGCACCCATGAATCTTCCGATCATCAGCCCGCCCCAATAAAATGACAGATAGCTGGCTGCCGCGTGTTCATCCAGTTGGCCGAGGGCCGGGGTTCCCAGGTAATTGATCAACAGGCTGCCGACGGCCACTTCACCGCCAACGTACATAAAGATCGCGATCATCCCGAGTACCATGTGCGGATGGCGCAATGCACCCAGGCCTGCTGCCGGTGGCTCTGCAGCGGTGAATTCTGGCAGCCGGGAGCAGGCAAAGAGGACTGCAAGGATGACGAAAAGCCCGGCTAGGATCAGGTAGGGTATGCGCACTGCATCGACTCCGTGGGCGCTGGGTGAGTTGAAGACCTGAAAGATCAGCCACGCGCCAACCAGTGGACCGACGGTAGTGCCCAGGGAATTGAAGGCCTGGGACAGGTTCAGGCGTGCCGAGGCGGTGCGTTCCGGTCCCAGAATGGTGATGTAGGGGTTGGCGGCGATCTGAAGCATGGCGAATCCGAGGCCGACAATGAACAACGCGCCCAGGAACATGGGATAGGAGACGAGCAGGGCTGCGGGGTAAAAGAGGCCACTTCCCAGGGCGGCGATCAACAGACCGAGGATCACTCCCTTACGATAGCCGATTCGAGCGATGAGGTCACCGTAGCGGATTGAAATCAACGCATACCCGCCCCCGCCGATGGCGTAGGCACCAAAAAAAGCGAACTGGACTAGCATGGCCTGAAAGTAGCTCAGATCAAAGGCGTCCTTGAACTTGGGAATGAGGACGTCATTCCAGACCGTCATGAAACCCCAGAGAAAAAACAGCAGCGTCATCAAGGCGAATGGCCCCCGGTAGGAGGTCGTAGAGCCCTTCACTTGAACAGGGTTGGAATCGATCGGGACGGCCATAGGTCACCAGAGCATGGGGAAGGTGGTTGATTACGGCTCACCAAAATGAGCCATCAGGACGGATCACCCCTATGATGCCGGTTGAATTTCTATCATTAGCAGAGCCATCTTGGATGGCGTCGAGCTGATGAGGATGGTGCAGTCCATCCGGTTGGTGTGCTAATGTTGGTCGTCTTTGTGTCGTCTATGTATGGGTGTTCCCCAGAGCCAGCCTCTCCGCCGATCGCCTGCGGTCGGTTCCCTTACGACGTCACTTCGATTCTAGGAATCCTATGCTCAACGTTAATTTTCAGGTGTCTGTGCTCTTGGGCGCGGGCCGCGCCGCCTCCTGGATCTTGGCCGCGATGCTCCTTCCCGGATTCGTTCTGGCGGTGGAGCCACCTGTTGTCGCTGCAACGGGGAAGGGAACCGAGGGGAAACGCCGGACGCCGAATGTATTGTTCATTGTGAGTGATGATCTTCACGGGCACCTGGCTCCGGCGGGATATCCTGGTATCAAGACACCGGTGCTAGACGCCATGGCGAAGGAATCCGTTACCTTCCGACGCAATTATTGCCAGTACCCCGTATGTGGTCCCTCTCGTGCTTCCATCATGAGTGGATTATACCCTGAGTCCACTCGCGTCCTGGATAATTCCTCACGCATTGAGACTTCGCGGCCGGGTACGACTTCGTTTCCTATGGCCTTCCGCCAGGCCGGATATTGGACCGCCTGTGTCGGCAAGGTGTTCCATCGGGAACTGGACAATCCAGGAGGAGACACCTGGGATGTCACCACGTGGAATCAGGACGATGAGATGCCGATTGAACGCAGGGCACGGGAGGTCTTTGAAGCGGCCAATGGCCCCATTTCCGACCCCAAGAACAAGAAGGCTTGGGCCAGTGTCCACTACGCTCTGGCCCCTCAGACCCGGGATCAGGGCGTTCATGGCACCAAGGGGTATGGCATCGGACCAACCGGAATGGCGGACGAGCTGCACAACGATGCGAAAGATGCCCGTCAGGTAGTTCGTTGGATAACCAGTGAAGAACGGGGTGATCGGCCGTTTATGATTGCCTGCGGATTTCACCGTCCCCATATTCCTTTGACGGCTCCTGATGCCTATTTCGACCTCTATCCACGGGAATCCTTGGTTTTCGATCATGATTCCCTGTATGACTGGTTTCATCGCCCCTTGATCGCCATGCCCACCAAGCCGGTTCAACCCGGCCTCCCTCCCTATGGCAACGAAGACGTGGAGCGGCGGCGTAATGAGACCCAAGCCTACGCGGCTTGCGTCTCATTCCTGGATGCTCAGTTGGGTCTGATTTTCGAGACCCTCCGCCAACAGGGTCTGTGGGATGATACGATCATCGTGTTTATTGGGGACCACGGCTATCACCTGGGCGAGCACTTCATGTATGGCAAGGTCATGCTTTTTGAGGAATCAAATTCTACGCCGCTCATAATTCGCGTCCCAGGTCTTACCAAAGGTGGAATCAGCGTCGAGTTCACCGAACTCATCGATATTTTTCCGACCCTCGCAGAGCTCTGTTCTCTGAAGGCACCGAGCCACCTCCAGGGTACTTCACTGGTACCAGTTCTGCGTGACATCGGGACTTCTGGGAAAGGGTATGCCTACACTGTCGTTGCCCGTGAAGGCGGACTTGGGCGAGCTCTCCGATTCGACCGCTGGCGCTATACAGAATGGCCGTCTGAGTTGGATCGTGAACTTTATGATTTGGAGGTTGATCCCCGTGAGCGGAAGAACCTCGCGTGGGACCCCGCGTACGCGACGATCGTCCTCAAGGCCCATGAGCTGCTTGCTCAGGTGCGCCGGAACGCGGAATCTCAACGTGTCGATACGGGCAAGTGATCGCCGAACTTGCCTGGCAACTCCGGATCCCGGTGGCAATCTCCTCGTCGCCGACTTGAATGCCGGAGGTGACATCCTTGATGTCTGAGTGCTGCCGTTCATCTTCACCGATGACTTACGTCGTTTCCAGCCTTACCATCACAACGGAATTCCCATTATGCATACGTTTGGACGCTTCACCTTCGCGGCCTTCGCGGCCCTGTGCTCCTTTGGATCTTCGTCAGCTTTAGCCGAAGAGCCAGCGCACCATGTGGTCTTCATCGTCATTGATCAATTGCGATGGGACGCCATGGGCTGTGCGGGCAATAAGGTCGTCAAGACCCCCAATATCGACCGTCTTGCCAGGGAGGGCACCCGTTTGACGCGTGCCTATGCGGCATGTCCGGTGTGTGTTCCCGCTCGGGCGAGCATGTTTACCGGCACCAGTGTCGAGACCCATCGAGTTATCGATAACAAAGTGTCAGAGATTGGTAAAGATCAGCAGGTGCCCGATATTTCCAGTTTCGATCAAGTCCTCTTCCGCAATGGATTCTCTGGGGAATACCACGGAAAGTATCATAATCCGTATCGATGGGCTATGGGCTACGATAATGCCGTGCGGCCGATCAATGGTCCTGTCCCCCCCGGATCGCGGGCAAAAATCAACGATACCAAGGCTTTTCGCAACTTCGTCGATCAGAACTTTCCACCGGGAAATCTGCATGTCGGAGAACTAGTGGGGGATCGCTACCATCGCCCTTATCGTCCTCTGCCCATCGACCCCAGCTTCAGCAAGGCCGAGCAGCTTTTTGAAGTTCAGAAGGACACCTACGCCAAAAATCAGACGGGTGCTGGTGGCAGCTCCCAAGGGACGACTTATGGAATCCTGGTGGATTATCCCGATGATCTGACCCTGACGGCATTTACCGGTCGGGATGCCCTCGCAGCCCTCGAACGACTGAAGGCGAAGAACGGACGATTCACCTTGACGGTCTCCATCGACCCGCCACATCCTCCGTTTCTGACTACCAAACGTTTCGCGGACATGTATCCCGCCAAAGATATGCCCGTTCCTGGGACCATCAACGATTCCCGCACCAATTCCCCGTATGTGATTCTGTATCCTCCTGGACCCGATAATGTTTTCGGTCAGCCTGAACGCATCCAAGAGGGCTTGAGCATGTATTATGCGTTGGTTACCGAGATGGATGAGTGGGTCGGAAGGATCCTGGACCGATTGGACCAACTTGGTTTGTCCCAAAACACACTGGTGATGTTTACCTCAGATCATGGGGAAATGATGGGTGAGCATGGAATGCAATCCAAGAACATCTTCTATGAACACTCGGTTCGGGTGCCGCTGATTCTTCGCCTTCCCGGTAGGATACCTGCGGGAAAGGTGGTTGATACTCCGGTCTCTCATGTCGACTACTTTGCGACTATCCTTGACTACGCTCAGGTGTCTGCCCCTCCCACGGAAGGTACCAGCATAAAGCCGTTCATCGATGGCTCGGCCGACAACAAGGATAGGGTCGTCTTCTCCGAATGGCCGAATCCCAAGTTCCCTGGATTCATGGTTTGTGATGGTCATTGGAAACTCATGTTTGGACGTGCACCTGGAAACCCCAGTCTGGATGCCTTGTACCATTTAGACGTAGACCCTGATGAATTGAACAATCTCATCGGTGCAAATCCTGATTGGAAGATACATGTTAGCCAAGCCGAGCGTCTTAAGTCGCGTCTTGTAGAACACTTAGAGAAGATTAAATCGCCCGCTGCTGCGACTGTCCGAGCGCGTCCGATTCGGAGCCAGGCCCCATTGACGCCAAAACGTAAGGATAGTTGAGCGGACGGGTACGGCTGAATACCTATCTTTGGCGATAGCTGTTGAGGTTAGCCGGGAGGGAACAGCCATTCACCCACCTTGGGTGAATGGCTGTTCCGTTGTGTTGGCACTTAGGCCAGGACTTCAGCCTGCAAATGGTCCCGCGCCGCGGGTTGTTTCGCCGAGGCCAGGGATGGCCTGGACGCCCCGTTCGACTTCCTCGAAGCGGACGCTGATTTTGGTTGAGACGCCGGGTTCGTTCTGGGTGATGCCGTAGATGGCGTCGGCCCGCTGCATGGTCCGCTTGCGGTGGGTGATGACGATGAACTGGCTGCCGGGTTTGCCGTCTTCGCCCCGGGTGAATTCGCGGACGACGTTGTTGTAGACGTCGACGTTGGCTTCATCGAGGGGGGCGTCGACTTCGTCGAGGATGCAGAACGGTGACGGCTTGGTGCGGTAGACGGCGAACAGCAGGGCGATGGCCGTGAGGGCCTTTTCGCCGCCGGAAAGCTGGGTGATGATCTTCGGGTTCTTGCCGGGGGGGCAGGCGCGGATTTCGAGGCCGGCGTCGAGGGGGTCCACGGCTTTGCCGTCTTCGTCTTTTTCTTCGAGTTCGAGGTCGGCCCGGCCACCGCCGAACAACTTGCGGAACATCAACTGGAAGTTGGTGCGGACCGTGCGGTAGGTTTCCTCGAACAGTTTGCCGCTGATCTGGTTGAGGTCGTCGATGGTCCCTTCGAGGGTTTCCATGGCCTTCGTCAGATCATCGAACTGCTTGCCGAGGAAGCCTTCCCGGGCCTGGACTTCTTCGAGTTCGTCGATGGCGGCGAGATTCACCGGGCCGAGGCCCTTCAGTTCCTCCTCGGCGGCGTCGAGGTCGGTCTTGAGGCGTTCCGGGTCGAAGTCGTCGGGCCGGTGGTAGTGAGTAAAGGCCTCGGAGAGGTCGATCTGGTGGTCGTCGAGGGTCTGGACGGTGAGGGCGTCGATGCGGACCTTGGCCTCATTGGCCTTAAGTTCCGCTTCTTGGCGTTCGCGGTCGAGGGCCTTGGCCCGGGCCGTGAGGACGCGCAGCTCCTGCTTCTGATCCTCCATCGACGCCCGCTGGCGGTCCCGGGCGTTAAGGAGGTGCTCGACTTTATCCGCCAGGGCAGCGGTGTTGGCGGCCTCCTCGGTGTGGACGACCGTGGCGGCTTCCAGGATTTGGCGGAGTTCGGCGCGGCGGGTATCGAGGCTGGTGAGGCGGCGGGTCCGCTCGTCTCGCTGGTCCGTCAGTTCCTGGCGGGAACGTTGGAGGTGGCCGAGGTGGTTGCGGGCCGCCTCGCGCCGTTCGGCGGTGGTGGCCTGGGACACCCGCAGGGTGTTGTAGACCTCGTTCAGCCGGTCGCGCCGGGCCCCGGCGGCGATGACCTCGAGCTGGAGGCCGTCGATCTCCCGCGTCAGGTTGGTGTTGAGGGCCGTGAACCAGTCCTGTTGGCCGGCCAGTTCCTTGCCTTCGGCTTCGAGTTTGCCGATTTCGCTGGCGATTTCTTCCAGTTCGGCGCCGAATCCGCTTGCGGCCTCATCGAGGTGCAGGCGGTCTCGCTCGGCGGCCATGGCCCGGGCCCGGGCATCGGCCACGGCGCGATCGGCGGCCTGAATGGCCCGGCGGACCTCCTCGACCTGGAGGTTCAGTTCAAAGGCCCGTTTGCGGGTCTCATCGCGGCTGACCACAGCCTTGTCCCGGCGCTTGGTCAGATCCTCGACCTGGTCCGCCAGTTTGGCGATCTCGTGCTTGCGGCTGACAACGCCGCCGGATTCCTGGCCCTGGTTGCGGCCACCGGTCATGGCGCCGCCGGCGTTGATGACCTCGCCATCGCGGGACACGATGCGGCAGGACGGGCGATGGCGGCGGCGCAGGGCGATGCCGTCATCCAGGGTTTCGACCACCAGGATGTTGCCCAGCAGGTACTCAAACACCGCTTGGAGGCGGGGCTCAAAGTCCACCAGGCGGCTGGCCACGCCGACCACCCCGGGTTCCCGCAGCAGGCGTTGATCAATACGTTCAGACCCGCGTACGTCGTCGAGGGGCAGGAAGGTCGCCCGGCCCCGGCGTTCGCGCTTAAGGAACTCGATGGCCTGCTTGGCGTCGTCCTGGGTCTCGACGACGATGTTCTGGGCCTGCTGGCCAAGGGCGGTTTCGATGGCCGTGACATCGGCATCGGGGATCCGGCAGAGGTCGGCGACCATGCCCACCAAGCCGGGGATTTTGTCGCCCTGGACCAGCACATCGCGCACGCCGCGCTGCACGCCCTCGGCCCGCAGTTCCTGCTCGCGGTAGAGGCGCAGGCTGGTTTCGGCCTGGGCCGACTGGTGGCGCAGGTCCGAGAGATCCTGGTCGAGGCGGTTGCCGGCGGCGGTGGCTTCCTCCTTGGCGCGGATGGCGTCGTCGAGCCGGGCGTGGACCTCAATGGCGGTCTTCATGGCGGCTTCGACGGCGGCCGCAGCTTCGGTCTCGGCGGTACGGGCCTGGACCAGGGCCCCGGTCTGGCCGCCGGAGCGGTCCTCTAAACGGCGGCGGCGGTCATTGGTGGCGTTTTTGGCGCTTTCCAGGCGACCACGCTCGGCCTCGATGCGCGACAGGGAGCGCAGGCATTCGACCTGGCGGGCTTTGGCTTCCTCAATCTTTTGGACCAGGACATCGGCGGCGGCCAGGGCCTCGTCGGCGGCTACCCGGGCCTCTCGCAGGGGCGAGGGGCCGGTGTCGCTGGCCTCGCCAGACCCTTCGCCCAGAAGGGCCAGTTCCGCTTCGGCCTTGGCTTGATCGGCCTCGGCGGCCTGGAGGCGTTGGGCTAGGGAATCGAGGGCCGCCCGGTCCTCGCGTTCCTGGGCGTCGGCCTCATCGAGGCGGCTCTGGGCATCCTTGGCCCGGTGGGCGGCCACATCCCGGCGGCTGGTACAGGCGGCGCGTTCCTCGCTCGCCGCCCGCAGGTCGGCATCGAGGGTGATCAGGGTGACTTCGGCCTCGGCCAGGGCCGCCTCCAGCGTTCCCAGCGAGGCTGCCGCATCGGCCTGGCCGAGGGCGATCTGTTCGATGGTGTGGGACTGGAGTTGGAGGTGTGCGCTGAGGCGGCCGAATTCCTCCAGGGCGAAGGCCAAGCGCAGTTCCCGAACCTGGGCCTGGAGTTCCCGGAAACGCAGGGCGGCGGCGGCTTGTTTGGCCACGGACTTGGCCCGGCGACGGACTTCGCTCAGGACCTCGCCAATGCGCTGGAGGTCGATCTGGACGCGCTCCAACTTGCGCTGGGCGACCTTGCGGCGGTTCTTGAAACGGCTGATGCCGGCGGCTTCTTCCAGGATCAGCCGGCGGTCCTTGGCATTGGATTCGAGAATGAAGCCGACCCGCCCCTGCTCGATCACGGCGTAGGCACTCGTGCCCATGCCGGTGCCGAGGAAGATCTCCTTAATGTCCTTCAGGCGGCAGGCCTTGCCGTTGAGGTAGTAGGCGCTGTTGCCGTCGCGAAACAGGCGGCGGGTGATGGCCACTTCATCGGTGTCGATGCCCGGCAGGGCGTGGTGCAGCTGGTCCATGACCAGGGTGACTTCACAGAACGGCAGGGCCCGGCGAGTTGAGCAGCCGTTGAAGATGACGTCGGTCATGTCCTGGCCGCGCAGGGCCTTGGCGGACTGCTCGCCGATCACCCACTTGATGGAGTCGACGACGTTAGATTTGCCGCACCCATTGGGCCCGATAATGGCCGTGATGCCCTCCTCGAAATCGAAGGTCAGTCGATCCGCGAAGGATTTGAAGCCGTAGGTTTCGAGGCGGCGCAGGCGCATGGGAGGGGCGGCAGATTAGGCCCGCCGGGGGGAAGCCAAATGAACGTTTGGGCCGGTGGGCCAAAAGAACCTACGCTCCAATTAGCGGACGAAGGACACCCCTACCAAACCCCGGCTGGTGTGTTCGTTGTAGCCGCGCAGGGTCTCACCCCAGCCTTGGAAGACTTGGACGTGGAGGTAGGCACTGACCCACCCCCGGGTGATGGTGGTCAGGGGGTACGTCAGGTCGGCCTGCATAGAGGAACGGTCCCACTCGTTGCCCATTCGGCCCTGGAAGGCCAGGCTGAGGCCATTGGTCTGGGTGATGGCCGCCTCGGCATCGACGTAGCCGCGATAACGAGCAATATCCCGATTTTCCGAGAGGTCCGTGACATAGGCCTTGACCCGGGGATGCAGGTCGAGGTGCCACTCCTGGTTCATATCGAGCACCAGGATGGGTCGCAGGAACACGTGGTTGAAACTCCGAGAGAGGGGGCCCTCTCGACCATTGGATTCATGGCCGGAACCACCCTCGATGGCGGCATGGGCCAGGAAACGGTCAGGAATCGTGTAATGGTACCAGCATTCCGGGCGGTAGGAGTTGTCGAAAAATGGCTTCGATTCCCCGTGCAGATCCCACAAACTGGTCTGACTATAACTGACATACAATCCATCGCGCCGACCCAGCACGGGTTCGGCCCCGACCGGGGGGGCGATCAGTCGTACCGCCAAGGAATACTGGAACTTGGCGGTCAGGGGTTGGGGCTGGAACAGGAAGTAGACGGGCTCGTAGGGGCCGATGGCATCCAGGACGGCTTCCTGGGCCAGGGCACCCGAGGTCAGGAGGCCGGCCAGGAGACATCGAGGAGTGAAGATCATGGTTATCGGCGGTCCCACCACATGAGCATGGCCCAGCCAAGGCAGAGGCACGGAATAAGAATCAGCAACAGGCCGGTGAGCAGGCTCAGGGTGCCATCGCTGGCTTGAACCTGGAACGCGGCCATTTCCGCCGGGGGAATATCGCTCGGTGGGCTGCGACGGGCTAGCCAGTTCGCGGTATGGCGCCACAGGCCTTCATTGGCAAAGGAGGTCTGGGCAAGGATGCCGTCGCTGGCCGCCTGTCGGCTGCCCCACACCACCATCCGGCCACCGATGCCAGCTTGGACGCTGTCCACCGCCGGCGCGTAATCGACCGCCACCGCCAGGGGGAGCGGAGGGGCATTATCGAGGCCCTCGGGGTCCTGGAGGGGGGCTGCTCGTGGCTTGGTCCACGCGTCGCCCGGGGCGCTTCCCGCTAGGGTTAGACCGCCGAAGGGGCGGGTGCCGATGGCGGCATAGGCCCCGCGCAGGGTGGTGGCCTGGGGTTCGGCCACCACCTGGGGGTCCAGCAGCCACACGGGGGCGGTCCACGGGCTTAAGAGGGGCACGTCCTCGATGGCCAGGGGACTGGTGATCGGATGGCCTGGATGCAGGAGCCGACCTTTAAGAAGCAGGTTATGGTAGGGAAAGCGGACTTCCTGCCCGGCCTGGTGGCGGGTCAGGCTGACGACGATCTGGGCCGGCGGCAGGTCGCCCTCGCGTGGGTCGGGATCCTGGGGCAGGCCGCCCACGACGACGCCATGGCGACGCAGCCAGGTACGCAGATCCGCCGGGGCCCGGTCATCCGCCAGCACCAGTAAGCCGCCACCATCCCGTAGGTGCTGGTCCATCAGGGCAAGATCCCGGTCGCCTACCGGGGATGTCGGGCCCGGGACGACCACGATGGCGGTCGGCGACGGCGGGACGGCGGTGGTCGGGGTGCGGACGATGGTTCGAAAACCCGCCTGGGTAAGCAATCGGCCCAGGCGGTCGCTGCCGTGCTCCAGGCCGCCTTCAGGGCGCAGTTCACCATGGCCGGTCACCAGGTGGGCCTGGGGTGGATCGGTGTCGGCCAGGGTCACCAGGGCGGCCCCCAGTTCCCGCTGGAGGGTGAGGCGGATGCCCGGCGTCAGGTCGATGCGGTAGAGGCGTTTGCCCCGGGTGACGGCGATGGTCCCCGGTTGGGCATCACCGTAGGTTTGGGCGAAGGCAGCGACCAGGGGTTTGTGCAGTTCCGGGTCGAGGCGTTTCCAGGTGACCAGGGGCTGAAGGTCACCAACCCGTTCGCAAAGGGTGGCGAGGCCCGCCAGGGCCTCCAGGTCGGCCTGGCCCCAGAAACCGGTGATGGCAACAGGTTCGGTCTGCTGGCGGACCAGCTCGATCAGTCGCGGGTGGAGGGTGAATCGGCGGTCGGCCGAGAGGTCGAGGCTGGCGCCAGACCGATCGGCGGCGGCGGTCACCACCACCAGGGCGATCAGCAGGGCGAGGGTCGCCCCGGACAGGGCTCCGAGGCGTTTCCACCAGGCGGTTGCGGCTTCAGCCATGGAGCCTCCGCGCCCGCAGGGCCCCGTGGGTCAGGATCAGGAAAGCGGCGGTGCCGCCGAGGAAATATGCCGTGTTGCCGAGGCGAATTTCGCCGGCGAAAAATGGGGCCGCCCGGGCCGTGAGGCCAAGGGCACTGCCCAGGGTCCCGAGGGGCCCGTCCCCCGCCAAAACGCCGAGCAGCAGGAGCACCGCCAAAGCCGCGAAGGTGATGACGTAGGCGGCCACGGGCGTATCCACCAGCAGGCTGATCCAGGTGCCCAGGGCGGCCATGAAGGCCGCCACCAACAGCAGGCCCAGGTATCCGGCCACCAGATGCGGAACATGGACGGCGGAAATGAACGCCAGCACCACCACCTGAACCAGGGTCGCCAGGACCAGGGCTCCCAGCAGAATGGCCACGCCGAGGAACTTCCCCAGCACCAGGTCCCATTCCCGCAGGGGGACGGTCAACAGCAGTTGGAGGGTTCCGCCCGTGCGTTCGCCGCTGAAGGTACCCATGGTCAGGGCCGGTGCCAACAACAGCAGAAACGTTACGCCCCAGGACAGGGTGTTGACGAACAGGGGCGCCGCCGACCCCGGCGTGCCGTGGACCTGGGAGAGAGTCCACAGGAAAATCCCGTCGGTGAGCAGGAGCCAACAGGCTAAGACCAGCCACGCCAGGGGCGTGGTGAAGGCCGCCAAGAGGTCACGCCGGGCGATGGCCCACATCTTATGCCAAGTCCTGGTTCATGGTGTCGAGGGCGGCCCGGGCAGCGGCCTGCCAGTCGGCGGTCTTGGTCGCCTGCCAGGCACCGATGATGCCCCGGCTGGAGTTGACCAGGATGCCCCGGCCATCGGCCCGGGCCCCGGCCTTGGCGTCGGCGGCGGATCCCCCCTGGGCCCCGTAGCCCGGGACCAGGAAGGGGGTGTCGGGCATCAGGGCCCGCAGGGCCCGGGCCTGGGCCGGCCAGGTGGCGCCGACCACCGCGCCGACATCCGTCAGGCCGCAGGTGCCGACTCGGCCCGCGCCCCAGCGATGGACGAGCCGGGCCATGGCCTCGGCGACGGTGCCTTCGCCCTGGGGTTGGTCCTGGAGGTCACCCGACGACGGGTTCGAAGTCTTGACCAGGACGTAAACCCCGGTGCCCGTGGGCGCCTTGCCGAGGAAGGGGGTGACGCCATCGCTACCGAGGTAGCCGTTGATGGTTAGCCAGTCGGCACCCAGGC
Source organism: uncultured Planctomycetota bacterium (assembly GCA_903902515.1). Taxonomy (GTDB): domain Bacteria; phylum Planctomycetota; class UBA11346; order UBA11346; family UBA11346; genus CAIUVD01. The sequence continues at coordinate 14,636 of CAIUVD010000309.1, forward strand.
CGGGGATGGCGGATCCGGCGAGGCCAGGGGCCTGGGTCAGGAAGGCCTGGGCGTAGTGCTCGGCGGTGCTGCCGATGTCGTTGCGCTTCCCATCGGCGATTACCGGGATGCCCAGTTCCCTGGCCCGGACCACGGTCAGTTCCAGAGCTTTGAGCCCGGCGGATCCGTAGGCCTCGTAGCAGGCCAATTGGGGCTTCACGGCCGCGCAGTGGCCGGCGATGGCCTCCAGCAATCCGAGGTTGAAAGCCAAGAAGGCTGCCGCCACGCCCTGGGCGGTATCCCCGTGGACTTTGAGGGCTTCGCTGATCAGGCCCGGCGGCAGCAGGGCTGGGCGCGGATCAAGGCCCACGCAGGCGATGGAACGGGTACGGTCGATGCTGGCTTGGAGGAGGTCGGCGGCGTGCATGGGTACAAAGCGTAGGTCACCCGACCGCAGGGAATAGGGAGCGCGGCCTATCCGGCAGCCTGGTAGGCCGCGCTCCGATGCAGCACGTCCTCGGGGCTCATCTGACTGCCTCGACCGGACAAAAGCCCGGTAAACGCAACCCCTCCCGCCGCCGGGCGGGCGCACCAGCGGACCTCTGGCTCCTGGCGTGCGAGATCCGTGGCCAGCAAGGTCAGATCGGGCCAGACGATGGTCGGCCGGTCCACGGTTCGGGCCCAGGAATGGCGGGGGGCTTCCAGGACGTGGTTCCAGCCGTCGTCGGTGCGCTCGCTGGTCAGCTGAAAGACGTGGCGCGGCACCACCGCGTCGAGGGCCCACAGGGGGAGGTCGTCGGGGCGGTAGATGCTGCCGAAGACATCCGTGGCGTGGCCAAGGCGGCGGGTCCAGGCTATGGACCAGCAGGGGCCATGGTCCGTGATCGCAAAACCCTCCCGCTGTTGGAGGCGGGTTATGGTGTCTTCGACCTGGGCGACGGCGGCATCGCGTTCGGCGTCGGGTTGCTGGCTCTCGGTGATCAGGTCGTCGAGGCCGTCCGTGAGGGCGCAGGCCAGGGCCGTGCCATCGGGCTGATCGCGCATACGTTGGTGAATCGCCACCATCAGGCGGAAGGCCGTGGGGCCGGTCCAGTTGGTAAAATCCCCGGCTTCAGCGGCGGCGATCAGGAGGGGGCCATGACGCCGGGCGAGGTCCGGACGGCAGGCGCAGGCGAGGGCCAGCAGGCCGTCGGCATCGACGTGGTGATTGGCGACGGTGGTGAAGGGGGCCAGCCAACGGGCTTCGTCCTCGGCGGCTCGCACCAGCATGGCGGTGCTGGTGTCGGCCAGGAGTTCCACCGGGGTTGCTCCGCCGTCCTGCCAATGGGAGTAAACGGCTGCGGCCCCCGGCACCGGGGCGTCTACTGCCAGGGTACCGGGGGCCGCGATCTCGCCCTCCGCCAGGATCACCGGGCGGCGCACGACTTACTTGCCGCGCAGCAACTTGGCTTCGGCAGCCACCGCGTCATTGCCGGCGGCGAGGTTTTCCACCAGCTTGGTGAAATGGGCGGTTTTTCCCTGGCCCTGGAGGGCCTTGGCGGTGACCAACAGGGCTGGGCGTAGGAATCGGCTGCCGCGCCGAACCTTGGCGACGGTCTCCTGGGCATCGCTGAAACGACCGATCCGCAGGAGGGCTTCCCCGTGGCGGATACGGGTGGCGTCGTCCTTGAGTTCCGGGGTCAGGAGGTCGACCACGGCGTCCACGGTGGCGGGATCATTGGCCTTTTCTAGGGCCGTCAGGAGGTCGTCCCGGGCGGCTTCGGCGACGGAGGAATCAAGGAGTCGCAGGAACTTGGGCAGAGCGGCGTCGAGGTCAGTGGTGGCCCGGGCCTCTTCGAGGGCGAGGTCGGCGGCACCACCGCTCAGGTATTTGGTGCCCGTGGGCCGGTTCACCGGTCGGGGAGTGGTGCTGATGGGTGGGACGGGTTCCGCCGCGATCACGGCGGGCTTTTCGCCAACGGTGCCTGCGGGGGTGGTGGGGGCCGGTGTGGCCAGCAGGGGGGCTCCGGTCAGGGGGCTGCCTTCCGGCACCACGACCGCTGGAGCATCGGCCGAGGGGGTGCTAATGGGCGCGGTGGTCGCGGGGGCCACGGGCGGGGTCACGGTGGCGAGGTCCGGCAGGGCGGCGACGGCCTTGGCCAGGGCTTCCTCTGGCTTGAGGGCCACCGGAACCGGCACCACGATCACCGGGCTGGTGGCCCGGTTGCCGGCGGCATCGCCGGCCGTCAGGCGAACGGAAGCTGCCGTTCCATCCTGGGGTACCGTCAAGGTCACGGTGCCGCTGGCTCCACCGGTCTGGGCCTGGGACCAGGTGGCCCCCGCATCGCGGCTCAGTTCGATATCGGTGGTCGCCAGGTGCTCGTCTGTGACCTTCCAGGTGACGGAGATGGGGGCCGAGGGAGCGACGGGATCCGCGTCCTGGAGGGTGGCCGTGAAGGTGGCGATGGCCGGAGGGGTGGCATCAAAGGTTACGGCCAGGGCCCGGGCCGGGACTTCGCCGGGCTTGGGATCGGCCTCGGCCTTGCCATCCCGGCCGGTGACGCTGGTGAAGACCAGGTAGTCGCCGTCCTTGCCCGGGGCGAAGGACCAGGTGGGCAACGCCTTGGCTTCCGGGGCCACCGAGGCCTGCTGAGCCAAGGACCAGGATTTGCCGCCGTCTGCTGACTGCCAGAAACGGACCACCGACACGGTGGCGGGGGTACCGCTGACCGTAATGGTCTTGGCCGCATTGATGACCGTGGACTCGGCGGCAGGAAGGACGGCGAGGGCAAGCAGCAGGGGGGACGCGAAGCGCATGGGGGGCGAACGTAAGCCCCTGCGGGGCGGAAGGAAGGGGATCCATCGGTTGCCTTGCGGAGCATCGGCCGATGGTCCCCGCCCCATGCGCTGTTCTTGCTACCGGATCGATCCCCCGTCCCTCGTCGATGCCCTGACCCAGCCAAGCCTGCTGGCCCGTTACCAGGACCAGGCCGCCGAGGAGGTCAAATCCCTCGCCGACCGGGCCCTGCTTCGACACCTCAAGCGCATGAGCACCCTGGCCAGCCAGGCCATGGCCAGCGGTTTCGACACCCTGGCCCGCCGGGACCTGGAGGGGGCCGATGCCCTGCTCACGGAATTGTTCACGATTGCCACCTGGCATGGCTGGGAGTTGCCCATCGAAGCCCTGGGCGACCAGGACTTGCCCATTGACGACCTGCCCCGGGGCCTGCTGGCCGCAGACACCGCCACGGACAACGCCCGGCTGTGGCTGGTGGATGGTCGGACCTTGGCCCTGCGCCGGGATCGGGATTCCGGCAACGAAGCGGATTTAGAGCATCACAAGCAGTTTCACGACCCCGGTCATCAGTGCGGAACCGGG
>CAIUVD010000310.1 GCA_903902515.1 uncultured Planctomycetota bacterium
CAGGAACGGATGCAGCGCGGGGTCCCCCGTCTTGATGGCTGCGCGGATCCACTCGGTGGGGAGGTGGTCTAGCTCCTGCTCCAGGCCACGGCGCAGGGTGTCCTTGGCGTCGTTCTGCCACTCATGCTTCAAGACCACACTCGCCAGATCCCGCATCTCGGGCAATTTCGCCAGGATCAGGGTTTTATGCTCGTCGGTGGCCAGGGTGGCAACGGCCTGCAGGACATACTCCCGCGCTGCCCGTCCCTTCGTTGGGGTGTTAAGCAAGATGTCGAGGTTAGCGGCCCCGACCTTGGTCAACATAGCGACCTGGGGATCTTCTTCCCTCATGGTGCTCTGGCCCCGCGAGGCGTTAACGATCCGCCGGACGTACTCCTGGACCTGGGCCCGGGTGGGATTCTCGGCCAGGGCGATGGTCGCCAGTACGGCGTAGTTGGCGCCCCAAGGCTCCCCGTCCCGGCGCGGTGGCACGGCCTTGAGCGCGGCCTCGAAGACCGTCAGGCGGGCCTCCAACGCCTGGACCTGGGCCGTCAGCGCCTGGACGTCTGACGATGGCGGTGACTCGACCGCCCACAGAAGTGCCGTCAACGCGGGGGAGAGCAGGAGCAAGTGGCGCATGGCGCCCCAGGGTGGAACGACGACCTCTTTCTGATATGACTTTTCTTGCTCTGATTATATCGGACGAAGTTAAGTTAAGCGAAGCATGGGCAGGCAAGCGCCGGGATACATCTGTTGACCCGGCCGGTGGCGGCCATGCCCCTGGGCACCATGGTCGTGGCCCTGATCACCGCCGATCGCATCGGCTTTCTCGGGGCCGTGGGATTCGCGAAGACGGAAGACCCCGAAGGTGTCACGCTTCTGAGAGATTGGTCCGTCCAAGGCTTCCTGCGGCCCGACAGCGGCCCTGGGGATCTCGCTACGGTGGTCTTCGGCATCTGCCTGCTGTGGCTCCTGGCCCGGGGACCCGAAATCCTGTCCATCGACGGCCTCTTCCGCCTGATCTGGGGCGGGGATGAGGCCAAGAAGTCGGAAAAGAAACCCAAGAAGACATGATCAAGCTCAGAAGCCGGGCTTGGGAGCAAGCACCCTTTCCCATTGGCGAATGGTGGCGTCCCAGGTGATGACCGGCGGTTGGGCCTTGAGCATGGCCGGCGTCCACTCGCTGCCCTGGCCGTCGAGGGTCGCCCTTTCGAGGGCCTCTCTGATAAGATGCTTTCCGTAGGATTCCTTGGGATCCGCTAAAATCTCCAGACAGGCCAGGAGGGCCTCGGGAATGCCCTGGGCCATGGCGATTGGGGCCAACTCCAAGTATCGGTGCCGGTTGCTGCGGCTCGTGCTGGCCCAGGCCTTGGCAATGGATGGGCCCAGATCGAGCCCGGCCACGTTCCGCAGTTCGCCATAGGTCATGAAAGGGTTCTCTCCTTCCTCCAGGTACCGCAGTAGGAACGGATGCAGGGCGGGGTCCCCCGTCTTAATGGCCGCGCGGATCCAATAGGAAGAGAGGTTAGCCTGCTGCTCCAGGCCACGACGCAGGATGTCCTTGGCGTCGTTCTGCCACTCACGCTTCAGGACCACCCTCGCCAGTAACGGCATCTCGGGCAATTTCGCCAGGATTAGGGCTTTATGCTCGTCGGTAGCCAGGGTGGCGACGGCGTCCAGGACATAATACCGCGGTGCCCATCCTTCCGTTGGGGTGTTGAGCAAGATATCGAGGTTAGCGGCCCCGACCTTGGTCAACATAGCGACCTGGGGATCCTCTTCTTTCCCCATGATGTTCTGGCCCCGCGAGGCGTTAACGATCCGCTGGACGTACTCCTGGACCTGAGCCCGGGTGGGATTCTCGGCCAGGGTGATGGTCGCCAGTACGGCGTAGTTGGTGCCCCCAGACTCCTCGACCCAGCGCGGTGGCACGGTCTTGAGCGCGGCCTCGAAGACCGTCACGCGGGCCTCCAATGCCTGGACCTGGGCCGTCAGCGCCTGGACGTCTGACGATGGCGGTGATTCGACCGCCCACAGAAGTGCCGTCAACGCGGGGGAGAGCAGGAGCAGGTGGCGCATGGCGCCCCAGGGTGGAACGACGACCTCTTTCTGATATGACTTTTCTTGCTCTGATTATATCGGACGAAGTTAAGTTAAGCGAATCATGGGCAGGCGAGCACCGGGATACATCTGCTGACCCGACCCGTGGCGGCCATGCCCCTGGGCACCATGGTCGTGGCCCTGATCACCGCCGATCGTATCGGCTTTCTCGGGGCCATGGGATTCGCGAAGACGGAAGACCCCGAAGGTGTCACGTTTCTGAGAGATTGGTCCTTCCAAGGCTTCCTGCGGCCCGATAGCGGCCTTTTGGATCTCGCGGCGGTGGTCTTCGGCATTTGTCTGCTGGGGCTCCTGGCCCGGGGACACGGGATCCTATCCATCGACGGCCTCTTCCGCCTGATCTGGGGCGGGGATGAGGGGGAAAAGCTGGAAAAGAAGCCCGAAAAGCCTAATCAGACGCAGCAGGCGGGCACCTCCGTCGAAGAAAAGGACCGGCGCTTCCTTTGGGGCGGAAATCCCAAGGCTCCCCGGCCCATCGTGACCAACCGCTACATCCACCCCCTCAAGATCCGGGACCTCGTCCTGGCCAACAACCTGACCCTCGCCCCCATGGCCGGGTTCACCAACGTGGCGTTCCGCCTGATCGCCAAGGAGGTCGGCGGCTGCGGCTTGGTGGCCACTGAAATGGTCGCCGCCCTCGGCAACCCCGGGGCCCAGAATGCGGACCGCTTCCGCATCCTAACCCAGAACGTGCCCCAGGAAAAACCCCTGGCGATGCAGGTCTATGGCCGGGAGCCGGACCTGTGCGCCGCCACCGCCGCCGCCCTCGATGCCGCCGGGGCGGACCTCATCGACCTCAACTGCGGCTGCCCGGTGAAAAAGGCCAAGCAATCGGGCTGCGGCGTGGCCCTGATGAAGGAACCCCAGCAGGTCGGGGCGGTGGTCAAGGCGATGCGGGCGGCGGTGCCCCATAAGCCGGTCACGGTCAAGATGCGCCTCGGCTTCGACGCCCGCAATCGCAACATGCTGGAGGTCGCCCAGGAGGCGATCGAGAACGGCGCCGACGCCCTGTTTGTCCATGCCCGCACCGGCGAATCCAAGCACGGCGTGCCGGTCGATCTCTCGGGTATCCGCGAGGTCAAGGAACTGGCCCTGAAACTCACCGGCGATCGGGTACCGGTGCTGGCCAACGGCAGCATGGAAACCGCCGCCGCCTGCCGGGCCGCCAAGGACGAGGCGATGGCTGACGGCTACCAGATTGGCCGCGCCGCCTGCGGTGATCCCTGGCTGTTCCGCAACCTGATCACCGAACTGACGGAATCCGGTACGCCCTACCGGCCCACCTACCCCGAGCGGCGGGCCCTGCTGCTCAAACACTTTGAATTGATCCTGGAACTCTTCGGGGAGGAACGCGGGGTGCGCGTGATGCGCAAATACACGTTCTTCTATTGCAACGGCCTGCCGGGGGTGCGGAAATTCCGGGACCGCTTCATGCGCATCAGCAGCCGCACCGAGTTCCTCGGCCTCGTGGATGATTTCTTCCTCCACCTGGAGGGGGGACACCTGGACCAGGAGCCCATCGAGCATCTGAAACTGTACAGCGACGAGGAGTGATTGCGCGTACCCGTCGAAGCGGCCTTGGGGGCGGCTCCGACGGGTACCCGTGCAGATCTCAGATCCGCACTTTCAGCACGATCTTGCGGTAGGGCACCGGCTGCCCCGCGGGGTGCAGCAGGGGCATGTGGCCGTCCTCGGGGTAGAAGATCACAAAGTGATCCTTGGCCACCAGCACGTCCTGGTGGGGACGATCCTTGAAGAAGGCGATGTCACGGCCTTCCACGAACGGGTCGTCGAAGGTCAAACCCTGGACCGGGGCCCACCCCATGCGCTCGCCATGCAGCAGGTTCACCTGGATGTCGAGGTAGACGAGATGGCTTTCCAGGCGGGCCACGGCGGCATCGCGGGTGGTGCCGGATTCAACAATCGCGAACAGATCATCACCGTCGATCTTGTGACGCCCATCGGGAATGGTCGCCCCATGCTCGGCCAACCAGGCGAAAGCCCGGGGGAAGCGCGGGTGGAGGGCATGGTAACGGGCGGCATCAGCCAGCGGGGCCAGGATCATAACTCGTCTTCTCCAAGGAATTTCATGGAACTGATGAGGGCACCGCCCTCCTGGTCCCGGGTATAGAACATTAGCTGCAACTCTTTCACCTCATCGAGGTGCTCTACGGCAGCGCTGTGGGACCAGTTGGTGGCTTTGGACTTGAAGGTCTTGGCCTTGAGATCGAAACGGACGTCCTTCCAGCCCTCCCCGGATTTCACCGTCTGGGGCTGGCTTTCGTAGAAGACCCAGTCGCCGGTCTTGATGGCCAGGGCGACCATCAGGGGCGCCTCAACGGTATTCTTGATGCGGAAGCCGAAGACATGCTCCTCGGCACAAGAAATGTTCACCGGCTTGCGAATCGCCGCCTTACCCCGGCGCTCGTCCTTGTCCGGGGCGGCGAGCCGCACCTGGAGGGCCTTGCGGACGCCCTTGAGGGCGTCCTTGCCGGTCAGGGGGACGACCTCGGTTTCCGTGGGATTGGACCATTGGGGGCTCTCCCCCATCCAGCCCCGCAGCTCCAGACCTTCGCTCAGGAGCCCCCCCCGGGCCGAGGGATCCGAGGTGGTGCTGATGGCGATGGGCGGCAACACCGCGTCCCCGGTGGCACTGCCAGCGATGGCCTCAAGGGCCTGAAGGCGGGCGATGGTCGCGGGATCCGTCCCGCCCAGGGAGCGGAACCAGCGGTACAGGGGCAGGGCCGTTTCGGGGCCGCGAATTTCATCCACCAGGCGCAGGTAAAGGGCCGCCGCCGAAAGGTCCGTCAACCGCTTGGAATCGGCGCGCACCAGCGCCATGGCTTTGTCGAGGGCCTCCAGGGCTTCGGCATTCCGGCCCTTGGCCCGGCACTGACGACCGATCTCGATCAGGGCCGCGAGGTCATCGACCGGAGTCACGGCAAGACGAGATGCCAAGCTCGGCTCGATGGAGGCGATCCGCGAACGGCGCAAACGCAGGGTGCCGGTGGCCGTTTTGATGAGCACATGGTCGGTGCTCGTCGGATCGTCCTTCACGGTGCCGCGCAGGGCCTGCTGGTTGTCGAGGACCACCAGGTCCGCCTCCGCCGCCCCGACCCCGAGGAGAGCCGTCAGCAATACCAGCATTGACGGACGTAGGGCCATGACCTTCAAGCGTCCGCAAACATCCATGGTGACAAGAAGCAAGCCGTGATGTGATCATCCCCTGGATCGCAGACCCCCACGAGACGCGTTGGAAAGGATTGACTCCCGAGGTCGTCTGGGAAGCCTGAACGCTGATGCGCCCCTTCACCACCGTTTTGAGCCAGGGCTTCCTGCACGTCGTGACCGGCGTGGCCCTGCTGCTGATGCTCATGACGGTGTTTAAGATCCATGTGCACGAGGAATCGGGACACCACGGGGCCCATGACCATGTCTGTGGAATGACGTTGAGCTCCCACCTGATGGACCTTCCCGCCGATCAGGACGCGCCCTCCGACGACGCCGCGGATTGCGGGCATTGCCACACGGGGCCCACGGCCCATCAGGGATCCCCGGATTTCGCTCTCTTGGGAGCCTCCCTCGGTGATGCTCTGGCACGTCGACCCCACGGCCAAACCCCACCAGAACGCCTGACCTACACCCCGGACCCGCCCCCAAATCGCCTGAGCTGATGGGTTTACCACGCGCCCGACGCGTGGGCACTGCGTTTCTTCACGAAACGCGAGACCTCTCATGTCAGGATTCCCATGGCTGTCCCCCGGTTGTTCCACGCTCCCCCCCCAGGGAGGTGGATTTCCTCCCTCCTGTGTCTGGTTGTGCTCGCCCAAGCCCCGGGCGAGGAACCCGTCGCCCTCCCCACCACGACCTCCCTCACCGTCGCCGCCTTGATGGGGTCCGCTCGGGCCTCCCATCCCAGTTTGGCCGCCGTGGAGGCCGCCCGCTTGGTGGCAGCTGCCCGGTACGACCAGGCCGGAATCTGGGCCAACCCGGAACTGGAGGTCCGCCTCGGCAAAACCCGGCCCCGCCAGGACGGCATCGAGCGCGACCGCCCGGTGGCCATCAGCCTGCGGCAGCGCCTGACCTGGTGGGGCACCCGTCAGGCCCGGCGGGACGTCGCCCAGGCCCAAGGTGGCATCGCCGATGCCGAGGCCCGGGTGGCTGGCCTCCTGCTGGGGTCTGAAGTCCGACGGGCGGCCATCACCTATGACATCGCCCAGCAGGCCGCCACCCAGGCCAGCGAGGAGACCCGGCTGGCGGCCGACCTCCTCCGGTTGTCCCAGGTGAAAGCCGACGCCGGCACCCTCGACCGGGCGAGCCTGGCCCGCCTGCGGCTGGAGGTGACCACCGCCACCCTGGGGGAACAAACCCGCCAGCGAGAGGTGAAAACCGCCCTGGCCCTGCTGCGGTTGTGGTGCACCCCGGATCTGCCCGAGGGCCTGGTGATCCGCGATGCCCTCCCGTCCTGGCCGGCCCCGAGCTCCCCGGCGGTGGCCACCGAGCTCAATCAACACCCGCGTCTCCAGGCCCTGACCGCCGCCATCGAAGCTGCCGCCGCCACCGTCACCGCTGAGCGCCAAGGCCGAATCCCGGATGTGACCCTGGGCGTTTTCACCGACCGCGAGGCCGATCGCGACACCTATGGGCTGACGGTCGGCATCGATGTGCCCTTATGGGATCGGGGCGGCTCCGCCATCGCCGGCGCCGAGGCAGCTCAGACCCAGGCCGAGGCCCTGCGCCGTCTCGAGCGGCGGCGGCTGCAACGGGATCTGAGCGAGGCCCTGGGCAACCTCCAGTCCGCCCAGGACGAGGCCCAGGCCCTGGCGGGCCAGGCCATGCCGGCGGCCGAGGAGATGATCCGGCTCAAAACCGCCGCTTACCAGGCCGGGGAGGCCGATCTCACGGACCTCCTGGAGGCCCGGCGGGCCATCCATCAGGTGCGGGCCGATCTGCGGGCGGCCCGCCAACGGGCGGCCCTGGCCCAGATTGATTGGGGCCTCGCCCTCGGCGACCCGGCCCTGGCCGCCGGATCCCGGCCCTGACGCCGTGCCGCACCCCCACTTTCTTCACGAAATGATGTCCCCATGGCACTCCGCCTGACCCTCCTGCCGGCCGTCGTCGTCTTCCTCGCCGGTTGCGCGAACTCGACGACCCCCTCGCCCTCGACCCCGCTCGTGCCCACCACCACCGAAGCGGACCACGGCCACGACCACGGATCCGCCATCCTGGTACCAGACCTCGTCCAAAAGAACCTCGGGATCACCTGGGCGACGGCGGAGTATCGCATCGTCCAGGGTGTGCTGCGCCTACCCGGCCGCTTTGAGGCCGACCCGACGGCCCGGCGGCCCTACCAAGCCCCCTTCGCGGGCCGGGTGGAGGTCCTGGTGACCCCCTACCAAACCGTCGCTGCGGGAACTCCGCTCTACCGCCTCCATGCCCCCGAATGGCAGCGTCTGCAGCAGGACCTGGCCACCGCTACCGGGGCAGCCTTGGTGGCCGAGGATCGCTTCCAGGCGACGGAGGCGCAGCAGGCCGCCGCCACGGCCGCTTTGGCCCTGGCCACCCAGCGGCTGACCAGCCTGGAACGCCTCGATAAGGACCTCGGGGGCCAGGCGGCGGAACGGGCCGAGGCCGCCAGCCGGGTGGCCGACCTGCGCATGGCCGTCGCCGAGGCCCTGCGGGATCGCGCCGAGGCTGCCCTTCTGGCCCGGGGTGCCGGGGGAGGCCCCGGCCAGGCCCAGCACCACGTGGATCTTTTGCTGGCCCAGGCCGCCCAACTCACGGGGTTGACCACCGAAGCGTTGACGACGGTGAGCGACGGGAAACCCCGCTGGGCGACCCTCCCCACCCTCGACATCCTCGCCGCGGCGGATGGGGTGGTGGAGGGGACGGTGGTGCCCAGTGGCACCTGGATCAACGACCGGACCACCGTCCTGACGGTCACCGATCCTACGGGCGTCCACCTCCAGGCTGCCGGGCTGCAGGGGGACCTCACCCGCCTGACCACCGCCCGGTCAGCCCGGATCGTGGCTGCGGATCCCGCGATAGCGGCCAGCATTCCGGCAACCCTCCTGCTGGGGCCGGTGGCCGATGCCCGGGACCGCTCGGTGGATCTGATCGCCCGCCCGGCCCCAGGCACGGCGATGCCCCTGTGGGTCCGCCCTGGGGTCACGGCCAACCTCGAAGTCGTGATCGACGGCTCGGCGGAGGAGGAACTGGCCATCCCGGTGGCGGCCACCATCCGCGATGGCCTCCAGGTCATCTTCTTCCGACGGGATCCCCAGCACCCCGACCAGGTGGTCCGGGTGGAAGCCGACCTGGGAGCCCAGGATGGCCGTTGGGTGGTGGTCCAGTCGGGCCTCAAGGAGGGCGACCAGGTGGTGCTGGGGGGGATCTACCCCCTCAAGCTGTCCCTGCAGACGGGCGGGGCCCAGGCCGGGCACTTCGAGGCCGACGGCACGTTTCACACCGGTAAGCACTGAGGGGCCCCATGTTCACCTGGCTCATCAGTATGGCCCTGCGGCATGCCAAGGCGGTGATCATCACCGCCGGCATCGCCCTGATTTTTGCGGGCTGGCTCATTCCGCGTATGGCGGTCGATGTCTTCCCGGAACTCAACGCCCCAACGGTAGTAATCATGACCGAGGCCGGCGGCTTGGCCGCCGATGAAGTCGAACAGTACGTCACGGTGCCCATCGAGTCGTCGGTGAACGGCATGCCCGGCATGCGGAAACTGCGCTCCTCCTCGTCCCTCGGGCTGTCCATCGTGTGGGCTGAATTCGATTGGGGTCAGGACCTGTGGCGGGCCCGCCAGCAGGTCGCCGAGCGCTTGTCGGCCGTCGCCCCGACCCTGCCCCCCAGGGCCCACGCCGAAATCGCCCCGGTGACCTCCATTACCGGCGAAGTCATGTTGATCTCGGTCATGTCCCCCGACGGCAGCCGCACGCCCCAGGAACTCCGCTCCTTCGCCGAGTTCGATCTGCGGAATCGCCTGCTGGCCGTCGCCGGCATCGCCCAGGTGGTGGCCATCGGCGGGGAACTGCCGGAGTACCAAGTACTGTGCCGTCCTGACCGGCTGCGGCTCTATGGCCTGACGGTGGCCGAGGTCGTGCAGGCGGCGACTAAGGCCCATTCGACGGCCAGCGCCGGATTCCTGCCCAACCGCGAAGGGAAAGAAATCCCGATCCGCCAAAGCGCCCAGGTGACCCGGGTCGAGGACCTCCAACAGACCATTGTGACCTACCACGAGGGCGTCCCCGTGACCATCGGCCACGTGGCCGATGTCGCCCTGGCCTCAGCACCCTCCCGGGGGACAGCGACGGAACGGGGGCAGTCGGCGGTGATCATCTCGGTCCAGAAAGCCCCGGGCACCAACACCCTGACCCTGACCCGCGCCCTTGACCAGGCGGTGGCGGAGATGGCCGTCCCTGTCGGCATGACCATCAACAACCACGTCTTTCGCCAGGCGGATTTCATCCAAGTCTCGGTCGACAACCTGGTCAAGGTCCTGGTCGAGGCGACCGTCATCGTCGCCATCATCCTGTTGTTGTTCCTCCTCAATGTCCGCACCACCATCATCACCCTCACGGCCCTACCCCTGTCCCTCGGAGTGGCTTTCATCGCCCTGTCCCTCCTCGGGCTGTCGATCAATGTCATGACCCTCGGCGGCCTGGCGGTAGCCCTGGGTGGGCTGGTGGATGATGCGATCATCGACGTTGAAAACGTCTTCCGCCGCCTGCGGGGCCTGCCCGCAGGCGCCACTCCGGCCGAGCGCATCGACACCGTGCGACGGGCCAGCAACGAGATTCGTGGGCCGATGGTGTTCGCCACCCTCATCATCATTTTGGTTTTCATCCCGTTGCTGTTCCTGGGCGGCATGGAGGGCCGGTTCTTCCAGCCCCTCGGCATCGCCTACATCATCTCGACCCTCGCCAGCCTGGTGGTCGCCGTCACCGTGACCCCGGCCCTGTGCCGGCTGCTGTTGACCCGCCGCCCAGTGGATGCCCACGACCAGGACGGTTTTCTGGTGCGCTGGCTGAAGCGGGCCTACCGACCGACCCTGGTGTGGTGCCTGCGTTGGAAGCGCACGGTGGTCCTCGGGTCGATGGGCGTGGCCATCGCCGCCCTGGCCCTGGCCACCACCTTCGGCTCGAGTTTCCTGCCCAGTTTCAAGGAAGGCACGTTCACGGTCATGATCATGACCCCGCCGGGCACCTCCTTGATCGAAAGCGACCGCCTGGTGCGCGGGGTCGAGGCTCGGATCGCCGAGATCCCGGGGGTGCGCACGGTGGCCCGGCGCACCGGCCGGGCCGAACGCGATCAACACGCCGAGCCGCCCTCCTCCAGCGAAATGAATGTGACCATGGACCCCGGGACCCAGGACCGGGTACGGACCGCCATCGACCACATCCTGGCCCAAATGCCGGGCGTGGTGACCTCCATCGGGCAGCCCATCGAACACCGCCTGTCCCACATCCTCTCGGGCACCCCGGCGGCCGTGGCGATGACCATTTTTGGCGACGACCTCGACCACCTGCGGCAGGTGGCCAAGGACATTGAAGGGGCCCTCGCGGGGGTTCCCGGGGTCCGGGATGTGGTCGCCAACCGGGAAATCATGATCGACACCCTGCCGGTGCGCTACCGCCACGAGGACTTGGCCCGGGCCGGTCTAACGCCCGCCGAGGCGGCCGAACAGGTGGAGCAGGCCCTGGCCGGGGTCCAAGTGGCGACCGTCAACCAGGGCATCCGTCGCTATGACCTCACGGTCCGTCTCCATCCCGATGAACGGCAGACCGAAGAACAGGTTGGCGACCTGATCCTCACCAGCCCCCACGGCCCCCAAGTGCGCCTACGGGAGGTCGCCGACATCGGCCTCGAAAGCGCCTCCAACCTAATCGCCCGGGAAGGGGCCCGGCGCAAGGCGGTGATTTCCTGCAATGTGGCCGATGGGCACAACCTTGGGGATCTGGTGGCTCGCCTGCGGACGGTGGTTGATCCGTTGGTCGCCCAGGCCGGCCTGTCGGTGCATTACGGCGGGCAATTCGAAGCCCAGCAGGAGGCCTCCCGGACCATCGGCCTGATGGGTCTTGCGGTGGTCGTGGTGGTGTTCCTGCTATTGGCTGCGGCCCTGGCCTCAGCCAAGGCCGCCGGCTTGGTGATGCTCAACCTGCCCCTATCCCTGATTGGCGGCATCGGGGCGATGTACCTCACCGAAAGCCCGGCGGTGATGGCCAATACCTTGGCCCTGGTGGGACTCGGCGGGACCTACACCGCCCCAGTCCTGTCGATCGCCAGCCTGGTGGGATTCATCACCCTGTTCGGCATCGCCGTCCGCAATGGCATCCTGCTGATCAACCAATATCAGGACCACGCCAGCGCCGGGCGCCCCCTCCGCCAGGCGATCCTCGATGGGTCCGAGGATCGGTTGGTGGCGATCCTGATGACCGCCCTGTGCGCCGCCATCGGCCTGATCCCCCTGGCCCTGATGGCCGGCCAGCCCGGGGCCGAAATCCTCGCCCCCCTGGCGGTGGTGGTCCTCGGCGGCCTGATCAGTTCGACGGCCCTCAACCTGGTGGTGGTCCCGGCGGCCTATGCCTGGGTCTTCGACCGGCCATCCACCCCCATTCCCCCGGAGTCCTGACATGACCCCGTCCCTTCCCCCCACCCTCCCTTATCGGAGCCATCCCATGTCCCTTCGCCCCCTCCTCGCCCTCGCCCTGGTGGCCTGCGTCACCGCCCTCCCGGCGGCGGATCCCCATGCCGGCCACGACCATAGCCACGGCCATAGCCACGGCCCCCTGACGCCCATCGGCAAGGCCGTCATGGGCACCTATTCCGTGACCGTCGAGGCGGCAGGAAATCCCGCCCCCGGCAAAGAATGGCATCTGGAGATCCTCCTCGACCCGGCCCAACCGGCTCCAAAAGCCGTCCGCGTGTGGGTGGGGCAGCAGAACGCCCGAGGCTCCGTGAAATCCAAAGCCGCCCCCAAAATGGGCCCGAAGGGTGCCTACAGCGCCCACGTCGATGTTCCCGCCCCCCTGCCCGCCGGCAGCCAGGTGTGGATCGCCCTTGAGCCGAACGCTGGGGAAGCCACTCAAGGCAGCCTCGCGTTGCCGAAGGCCGGCCATCAGCATGGCGCGGGCGAGCCCCATCAGCATTGAGGGGTCTCCCGTGGGACCCGGCAACCCTGGCGATTGCCCAGGGCCGGGTCCCACCATCCTCCGCGCCCCATGCCCGCCAAGACCGTCTACATCGAAACCTTCGGCTGCCAGATGAACCTGGCGGACACGGAAATCGTCCTCGCCCGTCTTGGCGAGGCCGGTTATGGGGTGGTCACCTCCGCCGAGGAAGCCAACCTGGTCCTCTACAACACCTGCGCCGTGCGCGACAATGCCGAGGCCAAAATCCGGGGTCGCCTCGGGGACCTCAAGAATCTCAAGCAGCGGCGGCGGAAGGCCGGGTTAGATCTTACCATCGGCATCATGGGCTGCATGGCCCAGCGCGAAAAAGACCACCTGATCACCACCTATCCCCAGATTGACCTGGTGGTGGGTACCGACCAGTTCGTGCACATGCCGCAGCTCCTGCAGCAATTCGAGGAACGCGGCCGTCTGGTGGCCACGGATTTTGGTGATTTCGAGGACAAACTGTGGGAGGCCAAGCGCGGGGAGGGCGTCAACGCCTGGGTCCCGATCATGCGCGGCTGCAACTACAATTGCACTTACTGCGTGGTGCCCTTCACCCGGGGCCGCGAAAAATCCCGCCCGGCGGTCCAGATCGAGGAAGAATGCCGTCGCCTGGTCGATGACGGCTTCGTTCAGATCACCCTCCTCGGCCAGACCGTTGATTCCTACGGCAAGACCCTGGGCGACGGCACGACCCTCGCCTCTTTACTGCGCCGCCTTCACGAAATCCCCGGCCTCAAGCGCCTGCGCTTCGTCACCAGCCACCCGAAGGACATCACCGATGAACTCCTGGATACGGTGGCCGAGTTGCCCAAGGTCGCCAAACATCTGCATGTTCCGGCCCAGGCCGGTTCCGACCGCATCCTGCGCCTGATGGGCCGTCGCTACACCCGGGCCGACTACCTGCGGTTCGTTGAGCGGGCCCGGGCGCGCATGCCCAACGTGGAATTGCTGTCGGACTTCATCGTCGGCTTTCCTCGGGAAAGCGATGCCGATTTCGCCGAAACCGTCAGCCTGATGGACGAGGTGCGGTTCGGCGGCTCCTACGTCTTCATGTACAGCGAGCGGCCCAACACCCCCTCGGCCAACATCGCCGACGATGTGCCCGTCGAGGTCAAAAAGGCCCGCTGCAACCACCTGCTGGATCTCCAACTGAAGCACCAGTCCGAAGCCTACGCCAAGCTCCTCGGCAGCGTCCAGGAGGTCCTGGTCGAAGGCCCGAGTAAATCCAACCAGGCGATGCTCCACGGTCGCAATCAGGGCAATCTGAACATCGTTCTCCCCCGCACCGCCGCCGATGGCACGAGCCGTGATCACCTCATCGGTCATATCGCGCCGGTGCGCCTGGAACGGAATACCAGCCTGACCCTGTTCGGGGATCTGGCCTGAAGCGGTCCCGGGTTCCATAACCCGTCTGGCGGACCACCCGAAATGGAGGTATCCTTTCCGAGAGGCGATGCCCCATGTCCAATCGGATCAATCCGGATGAATTGAAACTGCTCCTGGCCGAGGCCGAGGCGATTCCGAGGCCCATGGATGCGCGGTACCGGATCGACATCACCTCCCGCAATGGCTGCATGATTCTCACCATCGAAGGCACCGTCCTCCAGCCGATCCCGACGGAATTCACGGATCGCCTGGAAAAAATCCTGGAACGGGGCGCAGGTCGGCGGGTGGCCATCGACCTGGCGGGGTGCAACTACCTCTCAAGTTCCGTAATCGGGACCCTGGTCAGCTTTTTTGGCGCCTCCGCCAAGGGCGGAGGCCAAGTGGTCCTCATCCGACCGCCCCCACGGGTCGAAGGCGTGCTGCGGGCCGTGGGCCTGGACCAATTTTTCCTGATTGTGGATTCCCTGGAAGTTGCCTTGGAGTTCTTCCAGACCCAGGAATCCGGTTCGCGTCAGCCGGCGGTGAGACCCAGGGCCTCACCGCCAGTCTGAACCAGGTTCAGCGGTTGGCGTTCGGGGCCAAAGCGCCCAACAAGGCCACTTCGGCACACTGCACGGCATTTAGCGCCGCACCCTTGAGCAACTGGTCACCGACCACCCAGATATCTAGGGTGTTGTCCTGGGAGAGGTCACGACGAATACGACCGACGTACACATCATCGTGGCCAGCGACATCGATGGGCATGGCCCAACGGTTCTTGGCCCGGTCTTCCAACACCGTCACGCCAACGGTCTTCCCAAGCAACTCATAGGCCCGCTCCACGCTCAAGGGCCGCTGGAACTCGACGTTTAATGCCTCGGCGTGGGTCCGCAGAACAGGCACCCGGACGCACGTTCCGGTGATCCGCAAACCCTTTTCCCCCAGAATCTTATTCGATTCCTTCGAGAGCTTGATCTCCTCCTCGCAGTAGCCGTTGTCGGTCATCGGCGAGTTGTGCGGGAAGAGGTTGAAGGCGTAGGGATGGGGCAGGACCTTGGGCGTGTAGGACTTGCCGTCGAGGAAGGCGCGAGTGCTATCCTCCAACTCGACCATCGCCGCATGGCCAGCGCCCGAGGCGGCCTGGTAGGTAGCCGCAACCAAGCGCTTGATACCCGCTTCCCGGTGCAGGGGGGCCAGGGCCATCAGAGCGATAATGGTGGTGCAGTTGGGGTTGGCGATGACGCCCTTGCCGCCGTTCTTCTGCAGGGCCTTGGCGGCCTCGGCCGGATTGATCTCGGGGACCACCAATGGCACCCCGTCCTCCATGCGGAAGGCCGAGGAATTGTCGACCATTAAGCACCCAGCTTCGACGCAGGCCTGGCGGTACTCCTTCGAAATCCCCGAACCGGCGCTGAACAGGGCCAAATCCTGGCCCTGGAAGCTGTCCTTCTGCAGCTCCTTCACGACGATGGGCTTGCCCTTGAACATCAGGGTGGTGCCGGCGGAGCGTTTGCTGGCCAACAGCAGCAACTCATCGACGGGAAAGTTGCGGCGCTCCAGCACCTGCATGAACTCGACGCCGACGGCACCCGTAGCGCCGACGATGCACACCTTGAATCCCATGGGAATCTCCTTCGTAGGGCGGTACGACCGTACCGCCGGGGGGGGCGGCATGCTCTCGGGGAGCCGCCGGGGGGCAAGCCTTGCCAGCCCCCCCCGTAATCCCCATAGTCACGGAATGACCGCAGCCCAGCCGTCCGTTGCTGAAGTCCTGTCCCGTGCAAGCCATCGCAGCACGGGGTTCGGCACCAACCAAGTCCTGAGCTGCCGTCTGACCGATGGGTGCCTGACCCTTCGTGTGGAGGGCAGTTCCTCGGATGCACTGCCGGACCGCCTCGCCCAGGGCGTCCTGGAAGCCTTCCAAATCCTCAAGCCCCGCCGGGCGGCCGTCGACCTCAGCGCCGTGCAGACACTGCCCTCGGTGGTCCTCGCCTTCCTGGTCTATTTCCAGAAAACGGCTGACGAGCACGGCGTTGCCAAGGTCCTCCTCTTTGGGGTCAGCCCCCGGGTCACCACCCTCCTGAAGATGATTGGGATGGCCGATTTTTTTGTCACCGTCGCTGACGAAGCTGCGGTTTCTGCCTGGTACGATCAGCACGGCCAGTGATCCCGCCCGGCCTGGGAACAGGCTCCCCGCCCGTGCAGCCCCGTTTGCTTCCTGTTTTCGCCTTCCACGTCTTCAACACCTTGTCGTGGAGCATCGTCCAGGGGTTTCCCCTCCTGCTGTTCCTGAAGTTCCTGGACGCCCCGGCCACGGTCCTCGGGCTGATGCTGGGCATGACCCCTTTCTTCCAACTGCTCCAGGTCCCCGGAGCCCGGTGGGTCGAACGGGTCGGCTACCGCCGGGCGGCCGTTCAAGGTTGGACGGGACGGAACCTCGTGCTGCTGGGCCTCGTCGCCGTGGCCGTCGGAGCCCTGTGGCTGCCACCGGTATGGGCCATCGTTCTGACGGGGCTGGTGATGCTGCTCTACAATCTCCTGCGCGGCATGTCCGGGGCCGCCTTCATGCCGTGGCTCAGTCAATTGACGCCGCCAGAAGTACGGGGCGCCTACCTGGCCCGCGAGAAGGTCGCCATCCAATGTGCCCTGCTCGTCAATTTCGTGCTGATCGCGACGTTTCTGGGCCAACAAGTCTCCTCGGCCCTGACCTTTGCCATGATTTTTGGCTACGCCTGGGTGATGGGGGCGACGGCGGTCCTGTGCCTGCGCCGGATTCCGGATGTGCCGGTACAACCAAGCCCCAACTCGACCACCGCCGTGCCTTGGAAAATCCTGTGGTCCCACCAGCCCTTCCGCCGGCAAGTCATCGCCATGGCGACCATGCACCTGGCCCAGGCCGGGGCAGGCGTGCTGTGGATCCCGGTCCTGCGCGACCGTTATGGTCTACCGGATGCCGCGATCGCGACCCTGCCGATCCTGTCGGCGGGAACCAACGCCCTGTGCATGATGACCCTCGGGCGAGTCCTGGATGGAGCCGGGAGTCGCCCGGTGCTGGCAGTGGGCTCGGCCATGTCCGTGCTCCATCTCCTGCTGTGGGCGGCCCTGGCAGGAGGCCTGGTGCCCTACGGCCTGACCATCCTCCTGGCCATCCAACTCACCGCCGGGGCTGGCTTCGCCTGTATCCTGGTGGCCGCCGAACGCCTGATCTTAAGCAACGTCCCCGGACAGGGGCGGAGCCACTTCTTCGCCCTGGCGAGCCTCGTCTATGGGCTGGTCCTGGGGATTTCCCCGATGCTGTGGGGCGCGGTGGTGGACCTCCTGGGGTCTTGGACCTGGGGCCCCCTCAATAACCACAGTCTCCCCTATGTGGCCGCGGCCGTGGTCGCCCTGATCGCCGGGCTCTTGCTGCGGCGCATCCCCGAGGAGCGCCACCTGACCACCGCCGCCTTCCTGGCCGATCTGGTGCGGATGCCCGCCCGGACCCTGGCCCGCTGGTGGGCCTGATCTTCTTCTAACGCCGCATCTCCCTGACCGTATCGTCCCCTGGAGATCGCCCCCATGCTTCGCATCATCCTAATCATCGTCGTAGGAGTGTTCATGTCTGCCGCTGAAACCCCATCCCGCAGCCTTATCCTCGGGGGCGGTTGTTTCTGGTGCCTTGAGGGCGCCTTCGAACTCGTTCCAGGAGTCCAGGATGTGACCAGCGGCTATGCCGCCGGCCACATCGACCACCCCTCCTATGAGGCGGTGTGCAACGGCACCACCGGCCACGCGGAGGTCGTGCGCATCACCTACGATCCAGCCGTAGTCGGCCGCGACCGCCTCCTGGCCCTGTTTTGGAAAATCCATGATCCGACCACCCGGGATCGTCAGGGAAATGACGTCGGAACCCAGTACCGTTCGATCATCCTGGCAAACGACGAGGACGAGGCCGCCGCTGCCCGGGCCGCGATCGCCGCCGAGCAGGCCCACTGGCCCGCGCCCATCGTTACCCAGGTCGCACTCCTGGCGAACAAGGGCCCCGAGCGGTTCCACGTTGCCGAGGCTTACCATCAGGATTACTTCCGCCGCAATCCCCAGCAGGGCTACTGCCAGGCGGTGGTCCGGGGTAAGGTCGCCAAGGCCAAGCAGTTCCTGGCCGAGACCCCGCCCCAGGTTCAAGTCCGCGATCTCCTGCAGGACAAAACCCTGGGCCCCGTGACCCGCCAACCCGCCGTGGTCCGCACGGACGCCGAATGGCGGGCCCGTCTGACGCCCGAAGCCTACGCCGTGCTCCGCCATGAAGGCACGGAACGGCCGTTCTGCGGTGGTCTCCTCAACCAGAAGGGCGAGGGCTGGTTCACGTGCGCCGGTTGCGATCTGCCCCTGTTTTCGAGCAGCGCCAAGTTCGAATCCGGGACCGGCTGGCCCAGTTTTTTCATTGAGGCAGCCCCAGAAAACGTGCGTCGCATCGAAGACCGCAGCCACGGCATGCTGCGGGTCGAAATCCGCTGCGCCCGCTGCGATGGCCACCTCGGCCATGTCTTTAATGACGGCCCCCCACCGACCCGGACCCGGCACTGCCTGAACTCCGCCGCCTTAACCTTCGTTCCCCTGCCGGGCAAGACCGCTCCATGAGGATCGCCATCGTCGGCAGCGGGGCTCTGGGCCAATTCTATGGCGCTCAATTGGTGCTGGCCGGCCATGAGGTCCACTTCCTCGCCCGCCGGGATGCGGGGGTCCTGGCCACCCGGGGCCTGATCATCCACCAGACGCCGACCAAGCAGGTGGCCAGTTCCCTCACCACGCCCCTGCTGACGTGCCATCCGGTGCGCGTGCATCGGGAGGCCGCGACCATCGGACCCGTGGAGTGGATCATCGTGACGCTCAAGACCACCGGTCTTGAGGCCCTGGCCACGCTGCTACCGCCCCTGACGGGGCCCACCACCCGCTTATCCCTCCTGTGCAATGGCCTCGGCGTTGAAGAACGGTGCGCCACCTGGTTCCCGGCGGATCGGATTTTTGGCCAACTCTGTTTTGTGTGCGTCAACCGCGATGACGACGGGACCATCCACCATTTGGCCCACGGGGCAGTGGCCGTTGGCAGCTTGACCAACTCCCCTGCAGACGACCTCGCCAACCTGTGGACTCACGCCGGCGTGCGCTGCCATCAACCGGCCTCACTTTTGGAGGCCCGGTGGCGCAAAATGGTGTGGAATGTGGCCTTCAATGGCCTGGCCACGGTGCATGACGCCACCACCGACACCCTGATGCAACATCACGCGGACCAGGTCAGAGCCCTGATGATGGAAACCATCGCCATCGGCAATGCCGACCTGGCCGCAGCAGGACGGAACGAACACCTCGAAAACGCCTGGGCCGATGAGCAGTTCGACCGCACGGCCGACATGGGTGCCTACGCCCCCAGCACCCTGCTCGATGCGCGCGCCGGACGACCGCTGGAGCGGGACGTGCTCTTTGATGAGCCCCTCCGCCGGGCCCAACGGTTCGGGGTCATGGCTCCAGAACTGGCTCGACTGGTTGCCCATCTTGACCGTTACCAGACCGCGGATTGATATTCCCCTCCAGCACCATGGGATAACCCAATGCGTTCCCTGGCCCCGCTTCTTCTCAGTCTTGGAGCCATCCTGCCCGCCGAGGAGTTACAGCTTCATCGCGGAGGTCATGCCCTGGTGGTGCAGGTGGACAACTTGGTGGCGCGGATGGCCGGTGAGGCCCTGCCGGTATGGCGACGCGGCCACGCCCGGACCACCGCCAATCGCATGCTCCTCCTCCGGACCATCGCCTTTCGACCAACCCACGATCCGCACCAGATCGCCCAAACCTTCGACCTGACGGATCTGCGACCTGGCCCAATTGCCGGGACCTGGTTGGCGGAGGCGGCAACTCCCCGGGCGGCCGCCGCAGTGACCGATCACCTTCAGACCCTCGGATGGGTCCGTTGGGCGGAGCCCCAAGTATCCCGCACCCTCCATCGGCGGACCCTGCCCAACGATCCTTCGTTGAGCCAGCAATGGCACCTTCGCAACGATGGGGCCTCCATCGGCGCGGTGGCCGGTAACGACATGAACGTCGAGCCCGCGTGGACGGCCGGCTATACCGGGAGCGGGCGTCTGATTGCCATCCTGGATGGCTCCTTTGATCGGAACCATCCGGACCTGGCGGCGGTGTTCCGGACCGACCTTGCCCTGAAAATCAACGCGACGGGTAGCAATGGCAATCCCTGGACTACCCGACCTGCCGATTTCCACGCCACCCTGTGCGCCGGTCTCGCGGCCGCCCGGGGTGGGAATGGCATCGGGGTGGCCGGCGTTGCCTACAACGCTCAGGTGCTGCCAATCGACCTTCTCACCGCATCGGCTACCGACTCCCACGAGTCCCAGGCCCTTGGCCACCACCTCGATCTTGTCGATGTCTCCAGTAATTCCTGGGGTCCTCCTGACGATGGCGTCACCACGGATAGTCCCGGAAGTCTGGCCCTGGAGACCCTGGAAAATGCCGTCACCACAGGCCGGGGTGGCAAAGGAACCATCATCGTCTGGGCAGCCGGTAACGGCAGAAGCGACCAGGATAACTTGGCGTACGATGGCTATGCCAGTGACCACCGCGTCTTGGCCATTGGGGCCCTGACCATCGGTGGTCAGCGGACGGCCTACAGTGAAAGCGGCCCGGCGCTGTTCGCCGTAGCTCCCGGGGGCAGCGGAACCTCCGGCATGGTCAGCACCATCCCGGTAAGTCGCTATTCCCTGGACAGTGACGGCTTAGCCGGGACGTCCTTCTCTACGCCCCTGGTGGCCGGGGTGGCGGCTCTGGTGATCGAGGCCAATCCGGCCCTGACCTGGCGGGATGTGCGATGGGTGCTGGCCACCACCGCAACCATGATCCATCCGGAGGAACCCGCCTGGACCACCTCGACGGAGGGCCATCCCTGGCACCCAGCGTATGGCTTTGGCCGTATCAATGCGGCAGCCGCCACGGCGGCCGCGGTCAGCACCACCCCATTACCCGAGGAGGCGGCGGACGTCCAAGGAACCTGGAGCGGATCCCTCGGACTGCCCGATGGAGTGGGCCCCACAGAGGCCACTGCCAGCGTCAGCTTCCTGATCGCCGCTGCCAGCGACTACCGGATCGAGTCCGTGGCCTTCTCGGTGACCCCAGAACACGCCCAGGCCGGTCAGCTGGAGTACACCCTGACCAGTCCTCGTGGTCGTTCGGTGGTGGTGGAACGCCGCATTTTCGACGTTCAACCTGCCCAACGCCTCGTATTTGAAGCCGTCGGATACCTGGATGAATCCCCCAACGGCACCTGGACCTTGGCGGTACGGGATCGGACCCCGAGGATCACCGGCCGGATCACGGCCGCCGATCTCACCATCCGGGGTTATCGCACCGGAGCCGGCCGCATCTCGGGCCAGGTCAGCCCGGCGGTCGTCGTCGGCACCAGCCCCTCGGGATCCACGAGCCCCGCGGAGCCCCCACCACCCGAAACCCCCGTCAAATCCTCCTCCGGTAAGAGCGGCTGCGGGTCCGGAGGGCTCCTTGGCCTGCTGCTGATGGTTCCCATATTGGCGTGGTCTCGCCGTAAGGTATGACCCCCACCCCCGTCAATTCCCCCTCCTGGAGAATCCATGCGTTTCGTTCCCTGCCTGCTTGCCTTCGCCTCCCTGTCCTTCGCCGCTGAGGCCGTTCCGTTCCCTGGCCCGGCGCCCAAGCCGGGTGGACAGCCCCAGTCGATTCCGATCCAGATGCCGCCCGCACCCAAGACCCTGTCCACCATCCGTCTGGTGGCGGTGGATGCCAATGGCCCGACCGCCGAGGGCCAGAAGGTCCTGGACGACTTGCTCGCCAATGGCTGGCGCTCGGTCGGCATCAGCACCGTGACTCCGAATCCCGCCGGCGGCGCCACGGTCGCCCTGTTGGCGACCAAGCCGGCCCCCAAGGAAGCCCCTAAGCCGTGATCGATCCCGGCCTGGCCGAGCAGGTAGCGCTCCTGCGTGACCGTCCTGCCTCGCCAGGCCTGGCCAAGATCCTGTCCGCCGGGACTGCCGCTATCGTCACCGGTCAACAGCCGGCCCTTGGCGGCGGTCCCCTGTATACCGTCTTAAAAACCGCCCATGCCGTGGCCTTGGCCCGGGAATTGACCCGCCAGGGCCGCCCGTGCCGGGCCGTTCACTGGGTCGCCAGCGAAGATCACGACCTTGGCGAAGCGGGTCATGCGGATCTGCTCAGCCGCGAAGGGCGCGTGACCCGCGTCCAGGCCCCGTGGAAAGGGCCCCGGGCTGCCCTGCGCCACCAGGCGGCCGAGACCGGTCATCACGACCTGCGGATCGCCCTGGAAGCCACCTGTGGACCGGGCCTGGGGCGTCAATTCCTCGACCAACTCCTCCCCATCGCGGACGAAGACCTGGGCCGGTGGCAAGTCCGATGGCTGAAGGCCTGTTTTCCCGATCTGCTCGTGGTCCAGCCGCAGGATCTGCGATCCGCCGGGGCCGACACCCTCCTGCGGGCCCTGGAGGGATGGGATCACCTGATTCCGGACCTGCTGGCCGCCGGTTGGACTTCGTACTTCGGCCACCCCTCCTCACCTCCCTTTTTTGATGACCTGCCAACCGGACGACGGGCCGTGGAGCGGACCGAAGCCCGGCACCTGCTGACCCAGGAACCCCAACGAGTCAGTACCGGCGCGGGATTGCGCCCCGTGCTGCAGCAGGCCACCCTTCCGGTGCTGGCCTATGTCGGCGGGCCGGGGGAAATCGCCTATCATCAAGCGCTTGCGCCCCTTTTCCGAACCCTGGAACTTCCCGCGCCGTACCTGATTCCGCGCATGCGGGCCATCCTGGCGCCCTCATGGTACCTGCGAGGATGCCTCGACTGGGGGATGGACCCCCAGTCACCGGTCATGCCTATCTCCAAACCACCCCCGGACGCCGCCCTCGCATCCCTCCAGCAGACGATGGAGATCATGGCGGGTCGGGAGGATCTCCGAGGATCCCGGGCTCGGTTAGCGCGGATCTATGCGCAACTATCCCGGCGTCAGACCCGCCGCGCCCATCCGACCAGTGCCGGGGCCCTCATCGCCTGGGCACACCCCCGGGAGGCACCCCAGGATCGCGTACTGTCCTGCTGGCAAGCCTGGTGGGAGTGGGGACCCGGGTTGGCGGAACGCTTGATTTCAGCGGCTGGGTCTCCAACCCCCTGTCTTATTCGGCCATAAATTCATTCAGGCGCGCATCTTTCATCTCGTGGAGTCGCGTCGCATTCCTATCAGGCCGAGAATTTTCTCTGACGATGTCGTGCATTTCAGAAAATGGAAATTTGATTTCATGTCCTTGCGATCAGCTCAGGAGCGTGATAGTCTTCTCTTGTCATGGCCACTACCAAGGTCCGCAAATTTGGCGTCTCCCCCACGGCAGGTGAAGTCCTGGACTTCACCGAGGACATCGGCTATTTCGACCAGATCCTCGGGGATCTCGGGTTCGAAAAAAGCGGATCCTACACCTGGCGTTGGCGAGATGAGGAATCCGTCCTAAAGATCGACCTCACCCGTAGTAAGGACGGCTACCATTGCTGGCTGACCGTGCAGGCCATGGATGAGCATGAACACCGGGCTACGGAAGTCGCCCAGGTGCTGCACGCCCACCTCGTCTGCCAGAATAGCTAAAACCTCCCTCAACGAAAAACCCCAGGCCAATGGCCTGGGGTTTTTTCATGGGGTACCTTTCCCCAGGGCCTCGGGCCCTGGGGAAAGCCACACCTCATCAGGCCATGCACTCGCCGGCACCCAGCTCGGCCATGCTGGCCGAGAACAACTGGGTGCTGCCGATGTCGTAGAGGTCCTCGTCCTTGAGGCCGTCTTCGCTGATGGCGCACAGGGGTACGATACGCTCCTTGAGGGCCACGCGGGCGGCGGAAGCCGCGGCCTTTTCCAGGCCCTGACCAGCGGTACGACGCAGCCAGGCCTTGAAGTCCTCACCGGCCTTGCGCTCTTCTAAGTACCAGCCCGACAAGGCCTTGACCACAGTGGCAATCTTGCGGGCCGGGATCCGGGCGATCAGGGAGGCGTGGGTGACGGTGGCACCGTCATCGCCGCCGCCGACCAGCATCACATAGTGCGGCACAATCTTATCGCCGACCTTGGACGAGGCGCCGTGGAAGCCGATGGTGCCGATGTGGTGCTGGCCGCAGGAATTGGGACAGCCGCTGATATTGATGTGGGCGCTCTGGAGGCCGGGATCCAGGGGCAGGCTGGCCAGAACCTCTTCCAGTTCCTTGCCGAGGTTCTTCGACAGGGTCAGGCCCAGCTGGCAGGTGCTGGCACCGGGGCAGGATACCACGTCGACGATGGTGTGGGCACGACGGGTGTAGCCGAGGGGCACCAGGCCCGCGTACAGGGCCGACAGGTCGGCAATCTTCACCCGGCGGAAGATCAGGTTCTGATCGTTCGTCGAGCGGATATCGCCCTCGGAGTACTTCTCGCCCAGGTCGGCGGTGGCCCGGACCTCGGCGGGGTTGAGGTCGCCGCGACGGATACACAGGCTGACCACGGCGTACCCGGCCTCGCGGTGGCTCTTCACATTCCACTGACGCCATTCCTGCTCAGCGGCGGAACCGGTGATGGGAATGGGGGTGGGGTTGGCGGCGGGCAGGGCATCGGGGAGGGCCGCGCCCTTCGTGCCGGCCTTGAGGGCCTCGGCCACCTGCTCCTCGATCAGGGCCCGGAAGCCCTCGTCGCCCTTGGTGCGAAGGACGAACTTGAGGCGGGCCTTGGCCCGGTTCTGGCGGTCACCGTACTTGTGGTGGACGCGCACGGCGGCCTCGATGACGGGCAGCAGGTCGGCCTTCTCGCAGAACTCGCGGACGGTGATCGGCGCCTGGGGGCTGGAGCCAAGGGCACCGGCGACGACCACGCGGAAGCCCTGCTTGCCATCCTTGAGGACGGGGGTGATGCCGACGTCTTGGATGTTGGTCTGCTGAAGGGGATCGGCGTCCGTGGTGCCAAAGCTGATCTTGAACTTGCGGGGCAAGCTGGCGGACAGGGGCCCGCGCAGGAAGTGCTGGAAGCACTGCTCGGCGTAGGGATCGACATTGAAGATTTCGTCGGCGCGGGTGCCGGCCAGGGGGCTGCCGCACACGGCGCGCACGGCGTTGCCGCAGGCCTCACGGGTGGTTAGGCCGCACTCTTCCAGCTCGCGCAGGAGGGCCGGGGTCTTGTCCAGGGGCACATAGTGGAACTGGATGGCCTGGCGGGTGGTGATGTGGCTGATGCCGTTGGCGTACTTCTCGGCCGTCGAGGCCAGGACGCGCAGCTGGTCGGGCGTGATGACGCCGTACTTCAGCTTGATGCGCACCATCTGCACTTCACCGGGCTGACGCTGGCCGTAGACGCCGTGAACAAGACGGAACGGGCGGAACACCTTGTCCGCATCGATGGCACCGGCGTGCAGCAGATCGATGGTGTTCTGGTAGTGGGCAAGTTCCTTCTCGACGACTTCGGGCAGCGCAACGCTCATAAAGAGACTCCTGTGGGGGGCGGACCATCCCGAAGTCGCTGCCGGTGGCAAGACGAAAGGTCAAAACCCACCCATACACGGGGAGTATGACCCTGTCGATTCCGGCACCCTTGTCCCGGGCTGGTCGGGGCCATTCTTCGCCCCTCAACCTGCATGAACCCCTGAGCCCCGGACCTTCCATGAGCGCCCCGACGATCCTCTACACCAAGACCGACGAAGCCCCCCTCCTGGCGACCTACTCGCTCCTGCCCGTCGTGCAGGCCTTCGCCAAGAGCGCCGGCATCGAGGTCGGCCTCAAGGACATCAGCCTCGCTGGCCGCATCCTGGCCGCCTTCAAAAAGGGCCCGGACCACCTCGCCGAGCTGGGCGCCCTGTGCCTCAAGCCCGAAGCCAACATCATCAAGCTGCCCAACATCAGCGCCTCGATCCCGCAGCTGAAGGGTGCCATCGCCGAGCTGCAGGCCCACGGCTTTGATGTGCCCAATTACCCCGAGGCCCCGGCCAACGATGCCGAAAAGGCCATCAAGGACACCTACGCCAAGGTCCTCGGCTCGGCCGTGAACCCCGTCCTGCGCGAGGGTAATTCCGACCGGCGGTGCGCCGCCTCGGTGAAGGCCGCCGCCCGCAAGAACCCGCATAAGGTCGGTGCCTGGACCAAGGACAGCAAAACCCGCGTCGCCCACATGGCCTCCGGCGACTTCTACGGCAGCGAGAAGTCCCACGTCCTGGCCGCCGCCGATGACGTCAAAATCGAGCACGTGGCTGCCGATGGCACCGTCACCGTCCTCAAGGCCAGCACCAAGGTCACCGCTGGTGAAATTATCGATGCCACCCGCATGAGTGTGAAGGCCCTGCGCGCGTTCTACGCCCAGACCATCGCCGAGGCCAAGGCCGAGGGCGTGCTGTTCTCGCTGCACCTCAAGGCCACCATGATGAAGGTCAGCGACCCCATCCTGTTCGGCCACGCCGTCAGCGTGTTCTTTGAGTCCCTGTTCACCAAGCACGCGGCCACCTTCGCCAAGCTGGGCATCACCGCCAACAACGGTATTGGCGATGTGTTTGCCAAGCTCTGTGGACTTCCCGAGGCCGAGCACGCCCCCTTCATCGCCGACTACCAGGCCGCTCTCGCCAGCGGCCCGGCCCTGGCCATGGTCAACAGCGACAAGGGCATCACCAACCTCCACGTCCCCAGCGACGTGATCGTTGATGCCTCGATGCCGGCCATGATCCGCGACTCGGGCAAGATGTGGAATGCGGCCAACAAGCTGCAGGACGCCATCGCCACGATCCCCGATCGTTGCTACGCCACCGTTTACGCCGCGACCATCGACTTCCACAAGGCCCACGGCGCCTTCGATCCCCGGACCATGGGTTCCGTGGCCAACGTCGGCCTGATGGCCCAGGCCGCCGAGGAATACGGCAGTCACAACAAGACCTTCGAGATCAAGGCCGCGGGCACCGTCCGTGTCGTCGACCAGGCTAGCAACGTCCTGCTGTCCCACGTCGTCGACGCGGGCGACATCTGGCGCATGTGCCAGACCAAGGACGTGGCCGTGAAGGACTGGGTCAAGCTGGCCGTCACCCGCGCCCGCCTGTCCGGCACCCCGGCCATTTTCTGGCTGGACGCCAACCGCGCCCACGACCGTCAGCTGATCGCCAAGGTCGACCGCTACCTGCGCGATCACGACACCAATGGCCTCGACATCCGCATCCTGGATCCCGTCAGCGCTACCAACCTGTCCCTCGCCACCATTAAGGCCGGCAAGGACATCATCAGCGTCACGGGCAACGTCCTGCGCGACTACCTGACGGACCTGTTCCCGATCCTCGAACTCGGCACCAGCGCCAAGATGCTGTCCATCGTTCCGCTCTTAGCGGGCGGTGGCCTGTTCGAAACCGGCGCGGGCGGCTCGGCCCCCAAGCACGTCCAGCAGTTCCTGGAGGAGGGCTACCTCCGCTGGGACAGCCTCGGCGAGTTCCTGGCCCTCCAGGTCAGCTTCGAAGACCTGGGCCAGAAGACGGGCAACGCCAAGGCCACGGTCCTCGCCGAAACCCTGGACGTCGCCAACGCCAAGTTCCTCGAAAACAACAAGAACCCGGCCCGCGCCGTCGGCGGCATCGACAACCGCGGCAGCCACTTCTTCCTGACCCTGTACTGGGCCCAGGCCCTGGCCGCCC
This sequence comes from uncultured Planctomycetota bacterium, assembly GCA_903902515.1. Taxonomy (GTDB): domain Bacteria; phylum Planctomycetota; class UBA11346; order UBA11346; family UBA11346; genus CAIUVD01. Next base: position 27,341 of record CAIUVD010000310.1, read on the forward strand.
AGACCAAGGATGCGGGCCTGGCCAAGGTCTTCGGCCCCATCGCCGCCGAACTGACCGCCAACGAGGCAACCATCGACGCCGAACTCAAGGCCGCCCAGGGCAAGCCCGTGGACGTCGGTGGCTACTACCACCCCGACGACGCCAAGGCCAACGCCGCCCTGCGTCCCTCGAAGACGCTGAACGCCATCCTGGCCAAGTTGGGTGCGGCTGCCGCTGGCGCCTGACGAAGACCCCTGGCTTTTCGCCAAATCACCACGCCCCCTCGGCTATGCCGAGGGGGCGTGGTTGTTCCATGTGGAGGGAAACCACCAAGGGGACCGCCACCTGAAACGGACAATCCAGATGACTTCACCTGACGTGCTGACCGGTAATTGTTTGTTGAATATCAACACATAGACTTCCGATATGGAACTATCTTCTATTGGGCGCGAGGCACTCCTCAATGCCCTGGAGGTCCGCTTGCGGGAATCGCCGGCGGTCGCGCTGCTGGGTGCACGCCAAGTGGGAAAAACCACCCTGGCCCGCCACCTCGCGCAGCGATGGGGGGAACACCATTGGTTTGATCTCGAACGTCCCGCTGCCCTGCGGGCGTTGCAAGCCACCCCGGAATTAACCCTGTCCCAGGCCCGGGGCTTGGTGGTGATTGATGAGGCCCAGCGCCTGCCGGAGATCTTCCCCCTCCTGCGCCCGCTGTGCGATGATCCGGCGCGGGCCCAGACGTTCCTTCTGTTGGGGAGCGCCTCTCCCGACCTGATCCGGACCTCCTCTGAATCGTTGGCGGGACGGTTGCAGACCATCCCGGTGCCGGGGTTTTCCCTCAGAGAACTCGGTGCTGACGCCCATGACCGCCTGTGGCTGCGGGGCGGATTCCCCCGGGCCACCCTGGCAACCTCGGATGCGGCCGCCGAGCGTTGGCTGGAGGGCTTCCGCCAGACCTTCCTGGAACGGGACATCCCCAATCTGGGCATCCGAGTGCCCGCAACAGCCCTGGGGCGGTTCTGGTCCATGCTGGCCCATTACCACGGCCAGGTGTGGAATGCCGCGGAATTGGGTCGATCCATGGGGGTCAGTCCGGCCACCGCCAACCATTACCGGGACCTGTTGGCCGGCACCTACATGCTGCGCGTCATGCCACCGTGGCACGAGAATCTGGGCAAGCGCCAGGTCAAATCCCCCAAAGTGTACCTGCGCGACAGCGGACTGCTCCACTACTTGCTGGGTATCCCTTCTATGGCTGGGCTACGCGAACATCCCCGGTATGGAGCCAGTTTCGAGGGCTTTGCCCTCGAACAAATCCTGATCCGCCACGGCGAGCGGGACGCCTATTTCTGGGCCACCCAACGTGGCGCGGAACTGGACTTGTTGCTCCTACGGGGTCAGCGGCGCTATGGGTTTGAAATCAAGTGTCAGGACGCCCCGGCGATGACCAAATCCATGCATATTGCGCTCGCGGACCTGCACCTCGATCACCTGTGGGTCGTTCACCCCGGCCAGGCGACCTATGCGCTACATTCCCAGGTCACAGCGGTCGGTTTGCGGGATCTGCCGGAACTTGGTCACGCTTGAATGTCCGGACGACCGGACCGAGATCTCCGAATGATTCAGGGGTGTTGACGCCCCTGACCGTTTTGAACACTTTCGTCTCACCTTTCCAGGAACACCCCCATGACCCTCGTTCAGAAGACCGCCCCCAACTTCAAAGCCGAAGCCGTCCTCCCCGATGGCTCCTTCAAGGAGATCAGCCTGTCCGACTACAAGGGCAAGTGGGTCGTCCTGTTCTTCTACCCCCTCGACTTCACCTTCGTCTGCCCGACGGAAATCCTGGCGTTCTCCGATGCCAAGGCCGAGTTCGACAAGGTCGGCGCCCAGGTCATCGGCGTGTCCGTCGACAGCGCCTTCAGCCACCTCGCCTGGGCCAACACCCCGCGCAACCAGGGCGGCATCCAGGGCATCAGCTACCCCCTCGTCGCCGACCTGACCAAGAGCATCGCCCGCGACTACGGCGTGCTGATCGAGGAAGCCGGCATCGCCCTGCGCGGCCTGTTCATCATCAACCCCGAGGGCAAGGTCGAGGCCGCCACCGTCCACAACCTGCCGGTCGGCCGCAGCACCGATGAAACCCTGCGCGTCATCAAGGGTTTCCAGTTCGTCGCCAAGCACGGCGAAGTCTGCCCCGCCAACTGGAGCGAAGGCAAGGACACCATGAAGGCCGACCCCAAGGGCAGCCAGGACTACTTCAAGAAGCAGAAGTAAGTCCCTCGGGATCCCACGCACCCCTGCTTCCGGCAGGGGTGCGTCGTTTCCCAGGTTTCGCGGTCGCAACTCCCTTCCCCCCGCACCCCTGCCTGGAGTTCCTCCACCAGGGCGGCGCGCACCAGGCGGGTCGCAACTCCCCTCCCCCCTCCCCCCGCACCCCTCCCCCAAAAAACATGTACCCCCCCGACCTGACCAACCCCATCCGTGCCGAATGCCAGCAGATCGGCCTCACCGAACTGAAGACCGCCGCTGAAGTCGATGCCGCCCTGACCAAGCCCGGCACCGCCCTGGTATTCGTCAACAGCGTGTGCGGCTGCGCCGCTGGCGGCGCCCGCCCCGGCATCGAACTGGCCCTCAAGGACGCGGCCAAGAAGCCCGCCCAGGCCACCACCGTGTTCGCCGGCGTTGACCGCGAAGCGACCCAGAAGGCCCGCGGCTATTTCGCCGAGTTCCCGCCCTCGTCCCCCAGCGCCGCCCTGCTCAAGGATGGCGAAGTGGTGTGGATGCTGCACCGCCACCAGATCGAGGGCCGCCGGCCCGAACAGATTGCCGACGCCTTCAAGGCGGCTTTCGCTCAGTTCTGCTGACGCGACGTTCCAAGATTTCTGAGGAGGGACACCACATGGTCGGCCGTGCGCTCGGCAGCCCCGAGCCCGGCGGTCCACGCCGTGCGGCCCGCCACCCCGAGGGCCTGACGACGCGCGGCGTCCATGGCCAAGTCCTGGAGGGACGCATGGACGCTCCCCTCCAGGACTTCGACCACCCCCCCAGCCTCCCGCAGAAGAGCCATGCCATCGGGTTGGTTCTTCACATCCCACCCGACCACCGTGGCGCAGCCATGGGCGGCGGCCTCGATCATGTTCTGACCGCCCCGGCCCGAGCCGAGGGAGCCGCCCACGATGGCGATTCCGCCCGTGATGGAGGACAGGGCGTAGAGGGCGCCAAGGCGACCGATTTCGTTGATGATGGGAATGGTGTCGGGAGTCCGGGGTCCGGAGTCTGGGGTCGCCGTGAGCTGGGGCGTGCCCCCCCAGGAGCGCACCAGGTCCGCGAGGGCCTGGCCTCGCTCGGGGTGACGTGGGGCGATGGCGATCTGCCAACCCTGGGCCTGCCACCAGGCCAGGCGATCACGGTCAAGGACGGCCGCTTCCTCGTCGGGGCTGGTGGAGGCCAGTAACAGCAGCGGACGGTCCATCGTCAGGCCAATGCGCCGAGCTTCGGCTTCGGCCTGCTCGGGGCCGGCCGGGCGCACCAGATCCGCCTTCATGGTCCCGGTGACCGCCACGGCCGTCAGGCCGAGAGCCCGGAAGCGGGCGGCGTGGGTCTCGTTCTGGGCCGCAATCCCGGCGTACCCCGCCAGCAGGCGGCGGAAAATCCCGAGGCGGCGGAACCGGGCGAAACTGCGCTCCGACAGGCGGGCGTTGGCCACCACCACGGGGATCCGGCGTCGGTGGCATTCGGCCACCATCACGGGCCAAAACTCCGACTCCATCAGCACCACAGCCCGGGGCTGGATCTGGTCCAAGAAGGCATCGACGGCCCACGGCAGGTCGAAGGGCCAGAAGGCCCGGGGATGGTGGGGAAAGGCCTTGGCCAAGCCCGCCCAGCCGGTTTCCGTGGTCGAGGTCACCAGACAGGGCCCCAGCCGTTGCTCGAGGAGGGGCACCAGGGGCCGCATGAGAGCGGTCTCCCCCAGGCTGACGCCGTGGACGATGATCCGCCCCGGAGCCACCGCCGGGGCCCGCCCATACCATTTCTCCCGAGGCCCGATCACCGGCCGCTGGCTGCACCAGCGGCGCCAGGCGAGGAACAGGACCTGAAAGGGACTGACGGCAGCGGTAAAGGACCGCAGGACCTGACGGTCCATCGACTCAGACGGCATCCGCGATGACCTCAGGCGCAGCCATGGCCCCCACCCCCTGCTCACCGCAGGCCAAGTCGCCGGCCACCGGCCCGACGGCGCGCCAGCCGCGTTGCAGCAGGACGGCGAGGTTCTCCTGCACGGCGGGCTGATTCCACATCACGGTGTTCATCGCCGGAGCGACCAGCCGGGGCCGGGCCGGATCCACGGCCAGGGCCAGGGTGGTCAGCAGGTCGTCCGCCAGACCGAGGCGCAGATGGGCCAGGGCATTGGCCGTGGCCGGGGCGATCAGCAGCACCTCGGCCCAGCGAGCGAGGTCAATGTGGTCCATCCGACCATCCTCGGGCCACAGGTCGGTGGCCACCGGCGCACCGCTGACCGCCGCCAGGGCATCCCGGGCAACGAGCCGCCCGGCGTTGTCCGTCAGGACGCAGCGCACCGCATGGCCTCGCTTGCGAAGCTGACGAACCAGCTCGGGGGTCTTATAGGCTGCGATGCCGCCCGTGATGCCGAGCAGGATGTTCACTTGGCCGCAGCACCCAGCAGGTCCCGTAGAGCATCGATCGCCACATGGGGACCCTGGTACTTCCCATCTTTAAAACTGTTGGCCAGGATTTCGTCCTGCTCATTGAGCAACGCCGTGGAAGGAATGCCCGGACCGCCGTACTTCTTTTTGATGTCCTCAAAGGCCTTGCCCTTCATCTCAAAGGCCGGCCACGGCATCTTCATATCCTTCATATAGGCCTTCATGCTGGCCGTGTCCTGGTCGGATCCGACGAGGATGACTTCCACCTGCTTGGGATCCCGTTCCTTCTCATACCACTCCACCAGCTTGGGCGTGTATTTATGGCAGGGACCGCACCAGCTGGCCGAAAAATAAAGGATAATGTACTTGGTCTTGAGCAAGTAGCGGGCATCGACCTTCGCACCCGATGCGTCGATCAGTTGCGGGGCGAATTCCAACAGGGGACGGTGGAAGGGCTGGACCTTCTCGGCGGCGGACAGAGCCGCCGACATGAGGAATAGAAGGGCAAGGATCATGCGCATGGAGGCCTCCGTGGGGGAGTGCATGCTAATGCCCTCGTCCCGAGGGCCAGTCTCTCACGACCTGACGGGGAAGGACTGGCCCTCGGGGTTCCAAGTCAGGCCCCAGAGGCGGTCCGGTAGATGGTGCCGCCGGTGGCCGCAAACTCCGCCGCCTTGGCCTTGAGACCTTCCTGCCGTTCGGATTCCGCCCGCACATCCTGGGTCAGTTTCATGCTGCAGAAATGGGGCCCGCACATCGAGCAAAAGTGGGCCTCCTTGGCCCCTTCGGCGGGCAACGTCTCGTCGTGGAAGGCCCGGGCCCGCACCGGGTCGAGGGACAGGTTGAACTGGTCCTGCCAGCGGAAGGCGAAGCGTGCCCGGGACAGGGCATCGTCTCGCGCGCGGGCTCCCGGATGCCCCTTGGCCAGGTCGGCGGCGTGGGCGGCGATTTTGTAGGTGATGACCCCCTCTTTCACGTCGTCGCGGTTCGGCAGGCCGAGGTGCTCCTTGGGCGTGACGTAACACAGCATGGCCGTGCCCATGCTGCCGATCATCGCCGCGCCGATGGCGCTGGTGATGTGGTCGTAGCCGGGGGCGATGTCCGTCACCAGGGGGCCGAGGGTGTAAAAGGGCGCCTCGTGGCAGACCTTCAGCTGCAGATCCATGTTCTCCTGGATGAGGTGCATGGGCACGTGACCGGGACCTTCGATCATCACCTGGCAGTCCTTGGCCCAGGCGATTTTCGTCAGTTCGCCCAGGGTCTGGAGTTCCCCGAACTGGGCCTCGTCGTTGGCATCGGCGGTGCAGCCGGGGCGCAGGCCGTCACCGAGGCTGAAGGACACATCGTACTTCCGCATTAGGTCGCAGATGCGGTCGAAGTGGGTGTAGAGGAAGTTCTCCTGGTGGTGGTGCAGGCACCACTTGGCCATGATCGAACCGCCCCGGCTAACGATGCCCGTGACCCGCTTGGCCGTCAGCGGCACGTAGCGCAGCAGCACCCCGGCGTGGATCGTGAAGTAATCGACGCCCTGCTGGGCCTGTTCTTCGAGGGTTTCCAGGAACAGGTCGATGCTCAGGTCCTCGACCTTGCCGTTCACCTTCTCTAAGCACTGGTAGATGGGCACCGTTCCGATCGGCACCGGGCTATTGCGGACGATCCATTCCCGGGTGGCGTGAATGTTTTTGCCGGTCGAGAGATCCATCACCGTGTCCGCACCCCAGCGAGTCGCCCACTGCAATTTTTCGACCTCTTCGGCAATGCCCGAGGTGACCGCGCTGTTGCCGATATTGGCGTTGATCTTCACCAGAAACTTGCGGCCGATGATCATCGGCTCCAGTTCCGGGTGGTGGAGATTCGCGGGGATGATCGCTCGGCCGGCGGCCACCTCGTCACGGATGACTTCCGGAGCAACATTTTCACGAATGGCACAGAACTGCATTTCTTCGGTGATGATGCCCTGGCGGGCGAACCACATCTGGGTCGGGGCGGCCAAGCCGGCGCGTTTGGCGACCCATGAAGCCCGACGTTTGGGCAGGCCATCCATCAGGTCATGGTCGAGGGGCCCGGCGGTGTCGTAGACCCGCACGGGGGGTTCGCCGGTAACGGCGATGTCTCGGAACGGCACGGCGAGGTCGCCGACTTCGACGCGGGTCGAGTTGGGCAGGTCCTCGACCCAAGGCCGCATGGAGGTGGATGACGACGGGGCTTTGGCCCCGTTGGTGCTGCTGGTCCCCATGATGGGGCTCCTTCCCTACGCCGGTATTATCCGGATCAGGTGCTTGGGGTCGCTCGGGCGCCGATGCGCCAAAGCCTCTCAGCCGGAAAGGCTCCCCCTGGATATGTGGCGCGAAGGTTAGGTCGTCCGCGAGGACGGCAATGTCAGGGAATGCCTGAGAGACGGTCGCGGAGGAAATCAGCGGCCTCCAACAAACCCGGTCCCGTGGGATCTTCCAAAACCTCATCGGGCAGGGCGACCCAGCGCACCGCCAGGCGATCCAGGCCCGGTCGCTGACGCAGGTCCTGGCTGGCCGGGTGAACGATCACGGCCGGGGCAAGGGCGATGACCTGTTCAGCGGCGTAGGTCGGCCAGCCCCGGAAGTGCGGAGCCGCCACGTCTTGGCCGCCGGCGGTGGTGATCAGATCGTGGAAACCAGAGCCGATGGTGCCCCCGGTCAGGAGGTCACCGTAGGCCGCCAGGTAAAGAACCGGCGGCCGAACGGCGGGCACCGGCACGGCAGCGCGCCGCCGTTCAAGCGTCTGGGCGTGGCGTTCCCCGAGATCCGCGGCCCCAACCGCCGTGGCGATCAGGCGGGTGGCCGCGAGGTAATCCGCGAAACCACCCATGTCACCGTGGATCAGCACCGGAATGCCCGCCTCCTGGAGACGGGCCAGGCGGTCCTCGGCGGTGCTGGCGGCGATCACTAGATCCGGCCGGGCGGCGATCACCGCCTCCACATCGTCGAGGGCGGGCAACCGGGGCCGGCCGGCCCACCGCCGGGCCTGGAGTCCCCGGCTATAGGCGCAGGCCACCACCACCCGGTCGGCGGCCACGACTTCGGCCAACACCGCGTCCGCCGTCAGGGACAGGCTGGCGATGCGGGCGTAGGGGTGCACCGGCACCGCGTGGCCCCGGGCATCCGAGACCGTGACCACCGCCGGGCCAGAAGCGACGGCGGACGGGCGGGCGTGACCGAAAACCACGGGAAAAACCACGGCAGCAACGATCGACGCCAGGGCCAGGAAAATCTGGAAAGCACCCGCCCGGCGGGTGGCGGGGGGCTGGGGCGGGAAGGGCGGCGGTAGGCCGGCGACCGGGCCAGGATCCGGGGATTCCACGACGGGACGCAGAACCTCCGCCGGGGTGCCCTGGGCCACTAGGCGCCCTCCCTCCAGCACCAGCACCCGATCCGCGGTGCGACGGATCTCATCCTCTTCATGGAGGACCGCGATCACCGTCCGGCCCTCGGCCGCCAGGCTGCGCAACAGGCGATCGAGGGCCCGGGCATGGGTCGTATCGAGGGCGGCGGTCGGCTCATCCATGAGCAGCACCGGCGCCCCCGTGGCCAGGGCCCGGGCGATCAGCACCCGTTGCTGCTCACCGGCCGACAACTGGGTAAAAGGTCGCTCCGCCAGGTGGCGGGCGTCGGTGCGGCGCAGGGCCGCATCGACGGCCACAGCATCCGTCGGTCCCAGGCGGGCCAGGGCCCCCAGCCCCGGGAAGCGACCCTGGGCGACCACCGCCCAGGCCGTCAGGCCGGTGCCCAGGCCGCTGCGCTGGGGGACATAGGCCAGGAGCCGGGCCCGGGCCCCGGGATCCGTGGGCAGGGGCTGACCGTCGAGGGTCACGGACCCCGTCATCGGCACCAGGCCGAGGACGGCCCGCAGCAGGGTCGACTTGCCCGCGCCATTGGCGCCGGCCACCACCAGGACTTCCCCGGGGCGGGCCTCGAAGCGCAGGGCGGTCAGCACCAGCTGGCTACCCCTTTGCACCAGCAGAATGGAAACAGCAAGGCTCATGCTGGCCGCCGCAACAGGATAAGGGCGAAAACCGGCGCCCCGACCAGGGCCGTCAGGACCCCCAGGGGCAGGGACGCGCCGGGGGCCAAACGGCAGAGGGCATCGGCGGCGATCAGAAAGGCCGCTCCACCCACAGCGGCGGCCGGCAGCAGGATCCGATGCCCATGGCCGAACCACGGGCGAAGGGCATGGGGCACGATCAGGCCGACGAAAGCCACCCCCCCGCCAATGGCCACGGCAGCGGCGGCGAGCATCGCCGTCCACACCAGCAGCCAGCCCCGGGCGGCAACCACCGGAACGCCGAGGGAAGCCGCTTCGTCATCTCCGGACAGCAGCAGATCGAGGGCCCGGGACCACCACCAGGCGCCGATGATGCCCGCGACGACCAAGGGCAGACCGAGGAGGACATGGACCATCCCCTTGCCTTCGACGCCCCCCAGGGTGAACGCCACCAGGGCCCGGCCCAGTTCCCAGCGATCCTGGGCCAACCACGTCACCAGGCTTGCGACGGCAGCGCAGGCCGAGGACCACAGAATGCCGGTCAATAACAGGGTCATGCCCGGGTCGCCGCCCAGACCCTCGGCCCGCCGCGCGGCCCCCAGGACCACCAGAAGGCTGAGACCGGCTCCGAGAAGACAGCCCACCGGCAAGCCCAGTTCCGGCGGTAGCGCCAGGGGCAACACCGCCCCCTGGAGAAGCACCATCACCTGACCACCAAGGGCCGCCCCGGCGGTGGTGCCGAGGACCGATGGACTAGCCAAGGGGTTGCGGAACAGGGCCTGGAGGACCACCCCAGCCACCGCCAGGGCGGCCCCGGCCAAGCCCGCGAGAACGACCCGCGTTCCGCGCAGGGCGAGGAAGGTGGACCCCCACTCGCTCCCCAGGGAGCCGTGCCCCAACCCCAGCCCGGCGGTGACCGCCCCGGCGAGGATCAGGACCAGGACCACCCAGGCGCGGGGCATCAAAATTCAGCGGTCACGCCGCCGTAACCGGCGAGGGGCGAGGTGCTGTAGCCCGGAACCCGCTCATAGGCGGTATTCGCAAGGTTTTCTCCCCGGGCGTAGACCTCCCAGCCCTTGGCCGGGCGGTACCCCGCGCTGGCCCCCAGGACCGCCGAACCGGCCACTTCGGCCCGGGCATCATACTGACTGGCGATGGCCCGGCCGGTGGCATCGAGGCGCAGAGCCGCCCACCAGCGATCCTGGTGGAAGGACGGCTGGATGCTGGCCTTGTGCCGGGGCAGGTAGGTGAAGCCCTGGTTGGCGGCGATCTCATCATCAGAGCGATCGGTCCGCTGGGCCGTGTAGGTCAGGCGCACCCGCAGGCCGGGCTGACCGTCGTTGAGGGTCGCCGCACTTTCCAGGCCCTCGACGCGGTAGCCGCCGGTGTTCCGGTAGCCGTCATCATAGGTGATGCCATCGAACCAGTAATCGATGTTCTGCAGGTATTCCGTGCGGAAGGCGGTCTGCTCAACGGTCAGGTTTCCTGGGATGCGAGCCACAAAGCCGAGGTCCTGGCCCCGGGTCCGCACGGAATCCAGGTCGTCATTGCCGACCGGCGTGCCATAGGTCATCTGGTACAGGGACGGAGCGCGAAAGGCGGTGCCGGCGCTGCCATGGAGTTTCAGGTCGCCATCAAAAGCGAACACCGCCAGACCCGTGCGCCAGGTTCCAGCCCCACCCTCGCGGGAGTGCTGATCTTGGCGAGCGGTCTGGCTGAATTCCCACCACTGGCCCCCGAGCAACACCTGGCCCCACAGGCCCCGCAGGGTGTCGTCACCCGTGAAATCCGTGTATTCATTCACATCGGCGTGATTGCGGGTCAGGTCCAATCCAATCGTCACCAGGGCCCGGTCGAAGGCCGTACGGCGGCGTTCCGGCGACAGGATTTCGCCCGTGGCCCGCAGGCCGAGGAAGTCATCCACCGACACATAACGGGTGGCCGAGGTCCCGAAGGTCGAGTTGCGCTCATAATCCCGGGCCGTCCGCGTGCGGGCGGCATCGACCACCACCTCGCCCAAGCCCAGGTCGAGGGATCCCCCCGCACTGCCGCGCAGGGAACGAACC